>JAQGJX010000026.1 GCA_028290405.1 Hyphomicrobiales bacterium | reverse complement strand
CTGCCGGACGTGCCGACCCTGCGGGAAACCACCGGCGCGCCCACAGGCGACATCGTGGCGCACTGGGGTCTGTGGGCGCCGGCGAAGACGCCCCAGGCGATTCTGGACAAGCTCGAGCAGTGGACCGTGGAGATCATGCAGACCCCGGACGCGCAGGACTTCCTGCTCACCCAGGGGGCGACCCGCAAGGTGCTGCGCTCGGCGGAGTACAAGAAGCGTTTCGAGACCGCCCTTGCGGCATGGGCCGAGGCCGTGACGATCGCCAACATCGAACCGCAATGAACGCGGCTGCGTGAAGTTTTGAGGATGTCGACATGAGCAGAACGCCGACCATCGGCCTCGTGGTGCCGTGGGCGCACGACAAGGTTCCCGACGAGGGCCCGATTATGTATCCGCACGCGCGCTTCATCCCGCGCGGCACGGGCGTGGGCTCGCTGACGCCCGAGGGCTACGACCAGGCGGCCGACAAGATCGTGCCCGCAGCCGACGATCTGGCGCGGCAGGGCGTGGACGCCATCATGGTCGTGGGCACCTCGCTCACCTTTTATCGCGGTCCGCAGTTCAATGAGGACCTGCAGGCGGAAATCCGCGCGCGCACGGGCTTGCCGGTCTCCACCATGAGCACCGCCATCGTCGAGGGCCTGCGGGCGGTGGGCGCCACGAAGCTCGCGGTCGCTACGGCGTATTCGGAGGTCGTGAACCAGAAGCTCGAGGACCTGCTGGCCTTCCATGGCTTCGACGTGGAGGCGCTGGCGTCCTTCGGCATCACCACCTTCGGCGGCGCCGCGGGGGCCAAGAGCGAGGACGAGATCATCGAGCTGACGGCGGGGGCTTGCGCCAGCGCGCCCTCCGCGGACGGCGTCCTGATCTCCTGCGGAGGCCTGCGCACGCTGGGCGTCGCACAGCCGCTGGAGGCGCGCTTCAACCTGCCGGTGGTGTCCAGCATGCCGGCCTGCTTCTGGGCCGCCATGCGTCTTGTGGGCGAGCGCGGCGACATGGCCGGGCGCGGCCGCATGCTGCAGGACGCGCCTGCGCCTGCGTGAGAAGGCTCACATCGAGCCTTCGATGCCCGCCTTGCGCACCACCGCGCCCCAGCGCGAGATTTCGGACTTGATGAACTCGTGCATCGTGTCGATGGAGGGCGTCTCCATCGGCAGCATGCCCGCCTGGCTGATTTGCTCGGCGACGCCCGGGGCCGCCAGAATCTGCTTGAGCTGCGCGTGCAGCTTTTCCGCGATGGGCCGTGGCGTGGCGGCGGGCGCGGCGATCATGAACCAGCCAGAGACGTCGAAGCCCGGCACGGTGTCGTTGATCGGCGGCACGTCGGGCAGCACCGCGAGGCGCTTTGCGGTGGTGACTCCCAGCGCCCGCACGGAGCCGCCCTGCACGGGCCCAAGCGCCGGACCAAGGTCGACCACCATCACGGGGATATGCCCGGCCACCACGTCGTTCAGCGCGGGCAGGCTGCCCTTGTAGGGCACGGGCGTCATCTCGATGCCCGTCATGGTCTTCAGCAGCTCGGCGTAGAGATGGTGCGGCACGCCGGGGCCGGACGTCGCGTAATTGATCGTCCCGGGCCGCGCCTTCGCGTAGGCGATGAAGTCGGCAACGGTCTTCACGGGAAGCGACGGGTTCACCACCAGCACGAAGGGCGTCGCGGCCACCAGAGCCAGCGGCGTGAAATCCTTCACGGGGTCGTAGGCGAGCTTCTTGTACAGCGAGGCGTTGACCGCGAGGTTGGTGACGGACGCCATCACCAGCGTATGCCCGTCAGGCTCCGCCTTGCCGGCCGCCACGATGCCCACCGCGCCGCCTGCGCCGGGCCGGTTCTCCACGATGACGGGCTTGCCCCAAGCCTGCTCGAGACGCTGGGCCACGAGGCGCGCGAGAATGTCCGTGCCGCCCCCCACCACGAAGGGCACGATCATCGTCATCGTTCGGGTTGGAAACTCCTGCGCGGCGGCCGCAGCGACGCCCAGAGTGAGAAACGCGCCCGCAAGCGCCGTCCGCGCCACACGCCACAGCTTCATGTCCGCCTCCCTTTGGGGGCCGCGCGCATCGCGCAGGCCCTCGTTGAGACGAATGCTATCCCAGTGCGCCGCCAGCGCAAGCCGGTTGCGTCGGGCTTACTTCACCGCAAGTCCGGCATCGCGAATGACCGCGCCCCAAACGTCGTTTTCCTGCGCGATGAAGTCCGCCGCCTCCTTCGGCGAGGAGCCGACCCCGCGCGCCGAATAGGGCCGCAGCTTTTCCTGGAAGGCGGCGCTGCGCATGATGGAGGCGACGTCGCGGTTGATCTTGTCCACCAAGGGGCCCGGCAGGCCCGCCGGGCCCATGAGGCCGAACCAGGTGACGGAGCGGAAGCCCGGCAGGCCCGCCTCGTCCAGCGTCGGCATGTCGGGCAGCGCCGGGGCGCGGGCCGTGTCGGCGACGCCGAGGATGCGGGCGGTTCCCGCCTGATGCTGGGGCAGGGCGGAGCCCAGGTTGTCGAACATCATGTCGAGCACGCCGGACGTCAGGTCCATGATGGCCTGCGGGCTGCCGCGATAAGGCACGTGCACGATGTCTATGCCGGCGCGCGCGGCCAGCAGGGCGGCGGTGAGATGGGTCGTGGTGCCCACGCCCTGCGAGCCATAGGAGAGCTTGCCGGGGTTCTGCTTTGCGTAGGCGATCAGGTCCTTCACGCTGCCCAGGCCCAGCGAGTGCCGGGCGACGAGCACGTTGGGCAGGGACAGCAGGATGGTGATCGGCGTGAGCTTCGCCGGATCGTAGGGCATGGAGGCGAACAGCAGCGTGTTGACCGTGAGCGGGCCGGGATGGCTCACCAGCAGCGTCAGCCCGTTGGGAGCCGCCTGCGCCACTTGCGCCGCGCCGACGTTGCCGCCCGCGCCCACGACGTTCTCCACCACCACCGCGCGATCCCATTTCTTGCGCAGTTCCTCCGCCAGCAGGCGCGTCGTGGAGTCCGTGGTGCCGCCAGCCTGCGAGTTGACGATCAGCCGTACGCTTTCGGTGGGATACGCGCCGGCGTCCTGCGCGGCCGCGCGTCCGCCAGGGAGAGCGAGCGCCAGCGCGAAAAGGAGATGCAGAGCTTTCATCAAGGCGCCTTTCAGAGTGCGGACGTATGTTGGAAGAGACGGCCCAGCCGCGCGTCCTGCATCGGCAGGTCGAGCTGGCGCGCAATGTCCCACAGCACGATCTGGTTGCTGGTGATGACGGGACGGCCGATGGCGGCCTCCAGCGGCGCGATGGCCGGAATGGCGGAAATGTTGGCGCAGCTCAGGAACGTGACGTCCGCGGCGGGCTCGCGCGCCTCCACGCCCTTCTCGATCCAGAACGCCGAGGGGGTGGACGCATACCGCAGCCTGTCGAGATTGTGTCCCTTCGACAGCGCGACCCGCTGGCCGATGTCGGCCAAATAGACGGCTTCGTGGTCCGTCACGCTCTGGGAGTAGGGCGTAATCAGCGTCATCGATCGCGAGCCCAAGGCCGCGCAGGCGCGGCGCAGCGCCGTGGCGGTGGAGGACGCGATGGGCGCGCCCGCCGTCGTCAGCGCGCCGAGGAGATCCTGCTCGCCTTCAAGGCCGCTGGCGGTGGAATTGGCCGTGCAGTGGAACACGATCATGTCGCAGCCCGCGTCCGCCAGCGCGCCAGCGGCTTCCTGCACGAGCGGCAGCAGCGCGTCGTGCGGCTTGCTGTGCGGGCCTGTCATGCGCAGGCGCGTAACGTGCGCCTTCACGCCGCTGGGGAGATGCGGCAGCATCTCGTCCTCGACGATGCAATTGATCGATGGAATGATCAGTCCAACGCGCTTCATGCGCCTCCCCGTCGTTTATTGTAGCGCGCGCCGGAGCGCTCTTGCCTTCAGGATACATGCGCCCCCGCGCCAAAGCGAGCGCGGGCTTGCGTCCGGCCGCTGCAGCGTGGATGCTCGCACGGTCGCGCGGACGCCTTGGAGGCGGCGCGGACGTGGAGGGAGCGCAATGGGCGCCATTCGAGTTCTGGCGAAAGCCGGCCTGCTTCTGGCGGCGGCCTGCGTGCTGGGCATGGGGCCTGCGCTGGCGCAGGTGAAGCCCGGCGCCACGATCCGCCTCGTCTATCCGTATGCGCCGGGGGGCTCGGCGGACGGACTGGCGCGCATCGTGGCGGAGCGCCTGGCCGCCCGCCTGAAGGTCTCGGCCATCGTCGAAAACAAGTCCGGGGCCTCCGGCCGCATCGGCGTCAAGAGCGTGATTCAGTCCACGCCGGACGGGACGACGCTGCTGTTCTCGCCGCTCGGCCCGGCGGCCATTCATCCTCTGGTTTACGCCAACCTCGATTTCGATCCGTTCGTCGAGCTCGTTCCCGTGTCGCAGGTGGCGACGTTCGACATCGGCCTTGCGCTGCACCCGGACGTGCCCGCCAAAAGCGTCGCGGAGTTCGTCGCGTGGGCGAAAGGCAACCCCGACAAAGCCACGTTCGCCATACCCGGCGCGGGCGGCCTGCCGCACTTCTTCGGCGTCATGTTCGCCACGGAGGCGAAGGTGGCGATGAAGTCGGTGCTGTATCGCGGCTCGGCGGCGGCTGTCGGCGATCTCACGGCTGGGCATGTGCCGGCGGCCATGTTGCCTGCCGCGGAGGCGACGGAGCTGCATCGCGCCGGCAAGGCGCGGCTGCTCGCCACGTCAGGGGCGACGCGCTCGAATTTGCTGCCGGACGTCGCGACCTTCCGGGAATCGGGCTACGAGCTGACCGGGCAGGGCTGGTTCGCGGTCTTCGCCCCGCAGGGAACCCCGGCGGCGACGATCGCGCAATTGAGCGGCGCCATCCAGGAGCTGATGGGCGAGGCCAGCGTGCAGGAACGCGTTCTCGCGCTGGGGCTTTCGCCGACCGGCACCACGGCCGCGCAGCTTGGCGCGATCCAGAAGGCCGATTACGAGCGCTGGGCGCCGGCCGTGAAAGCCTCCGGCTTCACGCCGGATCAATAGCCCTCACGCGAGATGAATCCCGCCTCCACGAAGTGCAGGCGCGCGCCCGTGATGCGCCACGGCAGGATGCGGCGCGGCGCTTGCGGCGGCAGCAGCGCGCCCGTGAGATGGTCTAGCCATTCGCCTCCCTGCCTGTAATGCGCCAGGACCTGCGCGCCGCCCATGCGGCGCTGCGCCTGCAGGGGCGTCAGATCGTCCGCGCACGCGCCTGAGAGCAGGTCATGGAACGAGGCCCAGTCGCGCCCCGCCAGCGCGTCGCGCAAGCGCGCGATGTCGGCCTCAGCCTGCGCGACGCCTGCGTGAAGCCGCCGCTGGCCGGCGACGTTGCACAGCAGCACCGCGTGCCCGCGCGCGCCTTCCAGCAGCGCAGCAAGATTGGCGAAGAGGTCCACGCGGGACCATGTCGCCGGCGGGCTTCGCGGATGCGCGAGGCGAAACAGCGGCTCCGACAAAAGGTCGAGATCGACGCCATGGACGGCATCGAAGCGCGCCAGGAAGGCGTCCGGCAGGCACCATCCCGCGCTGGGCCCCAGCAGCAGAAGCCTGCGGCTGCGGGGCTTCCATGTCTCCAGCCAGTCGGCGAGCCCCGCGCGGAAGGGCGCCCAGGCGCCATGTCGCGCCGCCAGCGCCCGCGCGTGCCAGCGCAGGCCGCCCGTGGCGTCGAAGAGATAGGGAGAAAGCGCGGTCTGCAAAACGGGCTCGCGGGTGATCGCGCCTCTCGCGCTCCGCCAACAAGCCCGCCGCGCGTAACCGCGCAAGCGCCGCGCGCGCTTATTGCGGCTGGATGTTGGCTTCCTTCACGATGCGCACCCACAGCTTGTCGTGCTCGACCATCTGGTCGCGCAGGCCCTGCGGGGTGCTGGGCCAGACTTCGCCCGCCTGATCGACGAGAAACTTGCGCGCTTCAGGCGTCTGCACCACCTGGGTGAGCCAGCCGCTGAGCTTGGCGGCCGCGTCCGGCGGAGACTTGCCGGCCAGCCACGCGCCCCAGAAGTTGATGTACTCGTAATCCTTCAGGCCCGCTTCCGCGAGCGTTGGCACGTCCGGCGCCACTTCAAGGCGCTTGCCCGTGGAGGTTCCGATCACCCGCAGGCGTCCGCCCTTCGCCTGTCCCATGCCCAGCGTGGTGTCGATGAACGAATAATCGATGTCGCCGCCCGCCACGTCCTTGGCGGCCTCCATCATGGATTTGTAATTGACCTGCTCGCCCTTGGTGCCGGTCATGATCTTGAACAGTTCGGAGGCCGCCAGCGTGCTCGTGGTGGGCACGCCGTAGAGCACCTTGTCCTTTGATTTCAGATGCGCGATGAGCTCCGGCAGCGTCTTGGCCGGGGAGGCGGCCGGAACGGTGAGCACGAGGCCGACGCGATAGACGGACGCGACGGGATCGAAATCCTTCATCGGATCGTAGTTGACGTCCTTCATCACGTAGCGGTTCGCGATCACCGCAGAACTGGCGGCGAACAGGACCGTGTAGCCGTCGGGCTTGGAGTTCAGCACGTATTCGTTGGCGATGTTGCCGTTGGCGCCGGGCTTGTTCTCCACCACCACAGGCTGGCCCGCCAGCGGCTGCACCTTGGAGGCGAGGAAGCGCACGAGCACGTCCGCGCCGCCGCCGGCCGACGAGGAGTTCACGAACTTGATCGGCCGCACCGGATAATCCTGCGCGGCGGCGGCGCCCGCCGTCAGGCAGAGCGCCGCGGCTGCGGAGAGAAACTGAAAGCGTCTTGCAGGAAAGCGCGTCATGGCTTGCTCCATCAAGTGAACGTCAGTCTGTGCGGCCCCACACCCGGCGCGCGACGTCGGCGCAGAGCGCGAGCTTGCGCCATTGCGCGGCCTCGTCGATGCGGTTGCCCCCCGTGGAGCTTGCAAAGCCGCACTGCGGGCCGATGGCGAGATCGTCGATGTCCGCGAAGCGCGCGGCCTCCTCGATGCGGCGCACGAGTTCGTCCTGCGGCTCAAGCTCTCCGCTCTTGCTGGTCACCAGCCCCAGCACGAGCCGCTTGCCGCGCGGCGCAAAGCGCAGCGGCTCGAAGCCGCCCGCCCGCGCGCTGTCGTATTCGAGCAGGAAGACGTCCGCCTCGATGGCGTTGAACAGCGTCTCGGCGATGGGCTCGTAGCCGCCCTCCGCCACCCAGCTCGAGCGCCGGTTCCCACGGCACAGATGGATCCCGACCGCCATGTCGGCGGGCCGCTCCGCGATGCAATCGTTGATGAGGCGGGTGTAGACCTGCGCAAGTTCGTGGGGATCGTCGCCGCGCGCCCGCAGCGCCGCGACCATCTTGGGGTCGCAGAAGAACGCGAAGTGCACTTCGTCGAACTGCACGTAGCGGCATCCCGCCGCCGCCAGGGCGGCGATCTCGGCGCGATAGGCGGCCGCCAGATCGGCGAAGAACGCGTCCATGTCCGGATAGACGCCGGGGTCGACCGCGGCCCGGCCGCCGCGATAATGGGCGAACGACGGCGACGGCATCGTCACCTTCACGGCGGCGGTCGCGCAGGATTGCGCGAAGCGCCAGTCGTCGACCGTGATGGGCGCGACGTGGCGGATGGGCGCGCTGGTGCGGAACACTGCGGGCGATTCGCCCTGGCTTGGTCCGCCCTCGAACGCGTGATCGAACTTCATCTCGTCCCAGCGCACGCCCTCGAGCGCGTTGAGAAAGTCGATGTGGAACGCCGAGCGGCGGAAGTCGCCGTCCGTCACCACCGCAAACCCCGCCTCCTGCTGGCGCAAGATCGCCTCGCGGATGCAATCGTCCTCGACGGCGCGCAGTCCTGCGGCGTCCAGCCGTCCCGCCCCATGGGCGGCGCGCGCCTCCAGCAGGCGGGGCGGACGCAGCAGGCTGCCCACATGGTCGACGCGAAAGGTGCGGGGGCGCGCATCGCGCCCGCGTGGCTCGCTCATTGGTCGTCCTCCCGGCGTCGCCCGCCGCTTGCGCCCGGGCTTTGTCGTTGTGCTTGCCCAAATGCTACTGCACCATCGGCGCAATGGCCAGCCTGCGGGCGGCCGCAGCACAAAACACGCGGGGGATACGCAGATGTCGCAATCGCAGGAAGGCGAGGCGGGGCCGTTGGTCATCGCCCGGCAGGGCCATTTCCACGTGGGCGGCCGCTATGCGCCCGACCTGGAAGGCGCGCCCATGGTGGGGCAGATGTACGTGGAGTTCCAGATCCCGCACGAGTTGCGGCACGCGGCTCCCATCGTGATGGTGCACGGCGGCCAGCAGACGGGAACCAACTGGACCGGAACGCCCGACGGCCGCGAAGGCTGGGCGCAATACTTCCTGCGGCGCGGGCACGCGGTCTACGTGGTCGATCAGGTGGGGCGCGGACGCTCGGCGTGGAACGCGCAAAGCCATGGCGCGCTGGCGCCCTTGCGCACCGCGTTCGCACAAGCGCGCTTCGTGGCGCCTGAGCGCGAAGCGCTTTGGCCGCAGGCGGCGCTGCACGACCAGTGGCCGGGCGGCGGCGAGCCGGGCGAGGCCGCGTTCGACGCCTTCATCGCCACGCAGGCCCCCTCCATCGCCGATTTCGCCCGCCAGCAGGAATTGAACGGCGAGGCGCTCATCGCGCTTTGCGAGCGCATTGGGCCCTGCGTGCTGGTGGTGCACTCGCAGGCCGGAGCCTTCGGGTGGGTGGCGGCGGACCGTAGGCCGGATCTCGTTTGCGCGCTCGTGGCCGTGGAGCCCAACGGACCGCCGGTCCACGACGTCTCGTTCCTGGGCGCGCCCGACTGGTTCGCCGACGTTGGCCGCACGAAGGTCTCGGGCCTGTGCGACATCCAGTTGACCTGGGACCCGCCGTTGGCGGACGGGGAAACGCTGGCGTTCGAGCGCGAGGCCGCGCCGCGTTCGCCCGAGTGCGCGACATGCTGGCGCCAGCAGGAGCCGGCCCGCAGGCTGCCCAACCTCGCCCGGGTGCCCATCCTCATGCTGACCGCGCAGGCGTCCTATCACGCGCCCTACGATCATTGCACCGCGGCCTTCCTGCGGCAGGCGGGGGTGACGCTGGAGCACGTCTACCTCGCCGACCGGGGCCTTCACGGCAACGGCCACATGGTCATGATCGAGCGCAATTCGGACGCCGTCGCGGCCATCGTGGCGGACTGGCTTGAACGCTAGCCCTTCGGCGCGCCCGTGCTACAAGCGCGCATCGCAATCGGAGCATGCAGCCTATGTCCTTCTCGATGTCCAAGTCCTCGCTGACCGCTTTTGAAACCACCCTGAACGCTCTGTCGGCCGTGCTCGACAAGGGCGCGGAGTTCGCCGCCGCCAAGAAGATCGACCCGTCGATCCTGCTGCAGACGCGGCTTGCGCCCGACATGTTCGCCCTCACCCGCCAGGTGCAGATCGCCTGCGACCTCGCCAAGAACGGCATGGCGCGCCTCGCGGGCGTCGAAGCGCCGCGCAACGAGGACAAGGAGGCCACGATCGAGGAACTGAAGGCGCGCATCGCCGGCACGGTCGCGTTCATGAAGACGCTCGACGCCAGCGCCATCGACGCGGCCGCCGGCAAGGAGATCGTGTTCCCCATGGGGCCGACCAACAAGGGCAAGATGACGGGCGCCGACTACCTGACGCTCTACGTCACCCCGAATGTGTATTTCCACGTGGTCGCCGCCTATTCCATCCTGCGCCATTGCGGCGCCGGCGTCGGCAAGATGGATTTCCTCGGCGCGATTCCGCTCACCCGCGTGTGATGACGATACGGGCGCGGAACGGCGTCGCCGCTCCCGCGCCCGTCCGGCCTTGGCCGATCGCCGGGCTCCGGCGATCAGTCTTCGTCGATGTCGATCAGGAACACGATGGAGGGCTCGTCCTCTTCTTCGTCTTCCTCCTCGTCGGGCTCGGCGGAGTTGAACTCCGCGATTTCGTCCTCCGTCGCCTTGGCGAGGCTCAGCTTATCCTTGCCGTCCCAGAGCGGCTTGCCGTCCGTGAGCACGGACGCGAGATCGTCGCGGAAGAGGTCGCTGGCGATCAGCTCCTGGGCGTCGTCTTCAGGGGCGTCGGTCACCGCGATCCGCTTTTCGCCAATGAGGATCGTAAACATGCATGCGCTCCTGTTTCGTGTGAATGGCGCGCCGGTCCGGGGCGCATGAGGGATAACGCGGCGCGGCCCAAACGGGTCACGCCGCAGATGCGGCAAGCTGGCTAACGGGGCGGTTTGCCGTCGCCGCGCGGCGCTCCCGCATCCTCGCCAGGGACCTTTGTAGGCTCTCCGAGAGTCTGGCGCACCCAGAGTTTCTTCACCAGCACGAGAACCGCGACCGTTCCGGGCGCGGCGAGAATCACGCCCGCCAACCCGAACAATAGGCCGAAGGCCACGATGGAGAACAGCGCCAGCGCGGGCGGCAGCGAAACCGCGCGCTTCTGGATGAAGGGGGTGATCACGTAGCCTTCAAGCTGCTGGATGACCACCACGGCGAACACGGTCCAGAGCAGGGTGGTCACGTCCTGGGTCAACGCGAAGACCAGCGCGGGAGCCGCGCCGAGCAGGGGCCCGAGGAATGGGATGAACTCCATCACCCCCGCGACGATGCCGAGCGCCAGGGGCGACGGTAGGCCTATGAGCCAGAACGCCAGACCTGACACGACCCCCACGATCACCATCGCCACCATCTGCCCGCCGAACCACAGGCCCAGCGCGTTGCCGGTCACGTCCATGGCGTCCAGCACTCTCTCGTGCTGGTCGGTCGGAAAGAGCTTCGTCACGCCCGTGCGGTAAAGGTTGGGATCGGCGGCGAGGTAGATGGCGCCCACCAGGATCAGCAGCATGTCGCCGACAGCGCCGAAAATCGTATAGCCTACGCCTGCTGCGCGCGTCAGCACGCTGTGCCCGCCTGCCGCGCTGAGCGTCTCCTCGAGCGCCTGCGTGGCGTCGGGGACGCCGATGCGCCCGCCCAGCGCATTGATGGCTCCGGGGAGCTTCTCGCCCAGGAGGGCGATCTGGCCCGTGACCTGCGCGCCGAACATCACAAGAAAGCCGATGAGCGCGCCCGCGAGCGCCAGGGTGGCCACCGTCAGCGACCAGGAGCGGCGCAGCCGCGTCCAGCGTCCGATCAGGTCCGCCAGCCTGTCCAGCAGCACCGCGAAGATGATCGACGCGAACACCAGCGGAAGCAGGCTGGCGGCTTGCCACGCGCCATACGCCAGCGCCAGGAGGATGATGACGATCAGCGCCCGCCGCGCGAAAGCCCAGTCCGCCGCACTCTCAGGTCCGTTCGCCACGCCCGCGCCTCCGTTGCGGGCAGATAGCGGTTGAACAGGCCCGCCGGTTCCAATGAGACGCTAAGCGGCGCTGTGCGCCTTGCGGGCCGCGACCTCGCGCGCGGGCTCGGGCACGGGCAGTTCGAGGATGTCGCGCAGGGTCGGGCCCTCATAGGCGGTGCGAAAGAGGCCGCGCCGCTGCAGCTCGGGCGTCACCAGGTTCACGAAATCGTCGAGCCCGCCCGGGAAGGTGGCGGGCAGGAAGTTGAACCCGTCGCAGGCGCCGTTCACGAACCACTCCTCCATCTGGTCGGCCACGTCCGCCGGGGAGCCGACGACCGTGAAGTGTCCGCGCGCGCTGGCGAAGCGGGTGTACAGCTCGCGCAACGTCGGCGCGCCGTCCTTGGACCAGGCGGAGATCATGTCCGAGCGGCTGCTGATCACCGCGTTCGGCGGCAACGGCGGCAGGGGCTCGTCCAGCGGATAGCCGGTCAGGTCGAAGCCCAGCCGCCGCGACAGCAACGCCACGCCGAGCTCCGGGTGCACCAGTTCCTGCAGCTCCCGGAACTTGGACTCGGCCTCCTCGCGGGTGGGCGCCACGGTGACCGAGAGGCCGGGGAGGATCTTCAGGTGCTCGCGGTCGCGCCCGCACGCGTCCATGCGGCCTTTCACGTCGGCGTAGAATTCCTGCGCGCTGGCGATCTCGTTGTGGGCGGTGAACACCACCTCGGCTGTCTCGGCGGCGAGCTGGCGCCCGCTGTCGGACGCGCCCGCCTGCACGATGACCGGATGGCCCTGGGGCGAGCGCGCCACGTTCAGCGGCCCGCGCACGTGGAAGTATTCGCCATGATGGTCGAGCACGTGCATTTTCGACCGGTCCGAGAACACGCCGTTCTTGCGATCGCGGATGAAGGCGTCGCCGTCCCATGAATCCCAGAGCTTCACCACCACGTCCGTGAACTCGCGCGCCCGCTTGTAACGCTCGGCCTTGGGCGGATGGGGATCCTTGCCGAAGTTCAGCGCCTCCGTCTCGTTGCCGGACGTGACCACGTTCCATCCGGCGCGCCCGCCGGTGATGATGTCCAGCGTGGCGAACTTGCGCGCCACCGAATAGGGCTGCTCGAAGCTGGTGCTGGCGGTGCACACGAGGCCGATGTTCTTCGTGTATCCGGCCAGCGCCGACAGCAGCGTGAACGGCTCCATCCAGGCGACGTAATGCACCTTGTCGATGGCTGATTCGGATGTGGTCCACACGGTGTGCGAATCAGCCGAGAACAGCATGTCGAAGAGCCCGCGCTCGGCCGTCTGGGCCATTTGCACGAAATGCGCGAAGTTTTCGCCTGCGTCCGCCTGCGTGTCGGGATGGCGCCACGAGCCGATGTGATGCCCGCAGGGCCTGATGAACAATCCCAGCTTCATGCGCCGTGCGGCCATGCGTGACACTCCCTGTCGGTTTTGATTGCGCTCAGGCTAGACGAAACGCCAGTGCGAGAAAACCACGCGTTCGCCGCACGTTCGCCGAGCGTCACTTTGGACTTGACGCAACCCTTACGAATGTCTCTCTTTCGCGCATGAACACATTGTCACGTCGAACATGGCTGTCGGGGGCCTGCGCAGGTCTTGGCCTCTCTCTGGGAGGCTGCGCCACCAGCGGCATGTCCCGCCCCATGCCGCAATTCTTCGCAAGCGCCGATCCGCGCTACGGCGCCTTGCCGGACGAGCCCCATCCGCTGCCGGCGCTCGACCTGAGCGGGATCGATCCTGACGTGCTGCGCCGGGAAGTGGCGTTCTCGGCGCCTGAACCCGCTGGCACCATCGTGGTGGACGTGGCTGAGCGCCGTCTCTACCTCGTGCACGGCGGCGGGCGCGCGACGCGCTATGGCGTCGGCGTCGGAAAGGCGGGCTACGAATATCGCGGCGCCGCCACCATCGGCCGCAAGGCCGTATGGCCGAACTGGACCCCGACTCCCAGCATGATTTCCGACAATCCCGCCAAGAACGGGCCGTGGCGGCAGGGCATGCCGGGCGGCGTGAACAACCCGCTGGGGGCCCGCGCGCTCTACCTCTACAATGGCGGGGCTGACACGATGTACCGCCTGCACGGCACCAACGAGCCGGACTCGATAGGCCATTCGGTGTCCAGCGGCTGCGTGCGCCTGCTCAACCACGACATCATCGATCTTTACGCCCGCGTGCCCGTGGGCGCACGTGTGGTGGTGCGCAACGTCGGCGAGCGGCCGGGCGGTTCGCGCATCGTGCGACGTTCGCGCGAGGATACGCTCAACCTGTGACGGGCGTTCAGGTCGCGACGCGCCGCGGCCGCACGTCGCCGGCCTTCGGGTAAAGTCCCGCGATCACGGTGGAGAAATGGCTCTTCACCGCGCCGTAGCATTGGCACGCCGCGCGCTCCACTTCGGCGCGGTCGCGGATTTCGATGGCTCCCCGCTTCAGGGTAACCAGGCCGCGCTGTTTCAGCATGCGCAACTGGCGGCTGGCGTAAGGGCGCCCGATGCCCAGCGCGGCGGAGAGATCCTCCTGCGTCACAGGCACGACGTCGCCGCCATAGCGATCCTGGAACGCCAGCAGCCAACGCGCGATGCGCTTGTCCACGTCATGCAGCGCGTTGCACGCGGCGCCCTGCATCACCTGCGCCAGCAGGCAGTCCGCATAGCGGGCGAAAAGCCCGCGCACCGCGGGGCTCGACTGCTTCAGGTGCTCGAGCCTGTCCGAGGGAATGCACAGCGCGGAGCCTTTCGTCTCCACGATGGCGGACGTGAACGCCGGGACATGACCGTGGCTGACGATGCCGCCGATCGCGCCTTCCCGCCCGATGGTGCACACCTCGCAGTCGATGCCGTCGGAGCCCTCCACGCGCAGAGAAACCACCATTCGTCCACACGGAAACGTCGAAGACGTCACATTGTCGCCCTGCCGGAAAATGGCGTCCTCGCGCCGAAAGTCGCGGCATTCCAGGTGCGGAGCCACCATATCCCAGTCAGATTCGCTCAAAGCGGACAGCAGACTGTTGTGATCGCGCGCCGCCTGCACCGTATTGGAACGTGTGGTGTTCATCCCGTCCTCGATGAGTCCTTTAGCTTGCGCTGCCTAACGTCCACTAGTGGACAGACGTTCCATCTTTGTTGCGTCAAAAGTCGAGCTGCCGGGGGGCAGGCCGACCACGGGATGGCGACCAGATGAACGTTACGACGAGTCTGCATTCGGCCAGTCAGGCGCAATCGCCCCTGCGTCCGCCCCCCTCAAGCCCTTGCCTGCATGGCGCATGGTTCGCCAGCGACGAACCGCGCGACATGAGCGACCCCTCCGGGGCGATGGCGCAGGGCGGCCTGTCCCGTTCGGCCCCCGCCGCCGCCCACGTGCTGGTGGTGGAGGACGACGCCCTGATCGCCCTCGACATCGAACAGATGTTGCTCGATCTCGGCGACCTCATCGTCACCGTGGTGCATGACGTCGCGAGCGCGCTCGCCGTTCTGGAGCGGGAGCGCCCGGACGTCGGCGTTCTGGACGTCGAGCTTGGCGGCCAGGACAGCGCGCCCATCGCCGAGCGTCTGGCGGCCGCCGGCAAGCCCTTCGTGTTCCTCACCGGCTACCAGTCCAGCCACATGGCGCGGCTGCGGGGCGCGCTCGTGCTGGAGAAGCCGTTTTCCGCCGAGGCCCTTGGGGCCATCGTGCGCAAGTTGCTGAACCGCCCCTGAGGGCGCGCGGCCTGCGCCGGTTGGCAGAGGGCGCCCGCCGTTGTAAGTCACCCCCATGGTCGCTCAGCCCCAGGCTCCCCAATCCCCCCTCGCGCGCGTCAGCGTTCCGCCCAGCGTACGCGCCTCGGCGCTGCGCACCCTGCAGCTTGAGCGCGCCGGCATCGCCGCTCTCGAGGAGGCGCTGTCGGGCTCCGGCGCGCTGGCGGCGGCGTTCGATTCGGCCGTCGCGCTGATCGGCGGCGCCACGGGCCGCACCATCGTGACCGGCATGGGCAAGTCCGGCCACGTGGGCCGCAAGATCGCCGCCACCATGGCCTCCACCGGCACGCCCGCCTATTTCGTGCATCCCGGCGAGGCGAGCCACGGGGATCTCGGAATGATCCGGCAGGACGACGCCATCCTGGCGCTGTCATGGTCGGGCGAGACGGCGGAATTGGCCGACATCATCACCTATTCGCGGCGATTCCGCATTCCGCTGGTGGCCATCACCTCCGGCGCCGACAGCGCGCTGGGGCGCGGGGCGGACGCCTGCCTGTGCCTGCCCAAATCCGAAGAAGCGTGCCCGAACGGCCTGGCGCCCACCACCTCCACCACCATGCAGCTGGTGATGGGCGACGCCCTGGCGGTCGCGCTGCTGGAGGCCAAGGGCTTCACGGCGCAGGACTTCAAGCTGTTCCATCCGGGCGGCAAGCTTGGCGCGAGCCTCACCTTCGTGCGCGACGTGATGCACAGGGGCGAGCGCCTGCCCACCGTCGGCATCGACGCCGTGATGGGCGACGCGATGGTGGAAATCTCCGCCAAAGGCTTCGGTTGCGTCGGCGTGCTGGACGGCGAGGGCCGCCTGGTGGGCATCATCACCGACGGCGACCTTCGCCGCCACATGCGCCCAGACCTCATGGGCGCGCAGGCGCGCGACGTCATGACCGCGTCCCCCAAGGCCATCACGGAGGACCTGCTGGCCGTCGAGGCGATGGAAATTCTCAACAGCCGCAAGATCACGGCGCTTTTCGTGGTGGACGAGGGGCGCCCGGTCGGCATCGTGCATTTCCACGATCTGCTGCGGCTTGGCGTCGCCTGAGCGCGCCATTTCTTGACGCGGCGGCGGCGAGAGACTAGCCCTCTTGCCCATTGCCGGGCGGCGCGCGTCGCCGCCATTGAGGGGCGCTCCATATGTCACAGCCTGCACCCGCCTCGGCGAGCGAGATCGGCCGCGCCTTCATCGCGAGCTGCCAGTCCGCCCGCGCCATTCCCCAGCCCTATCCGCATTACCTGATGGGCGGGATCTTCCCCGACGCGGTCGCCGCGCAGGTGACGGGCCTTCCGTTCAAGGCGCCGGCTCTGGAGGGGGAATCGGGACGCCGCGAACTCCACAACGAAACCCGCAGCTATTTCGACGCGGCCTCCATCGCGCAGTTTCCGGTGGTCGCCGAAATCGCCGCCGCGTTCCAGTCGCGCGAGGTCGCCCAGGCGGTCTCGGCCGCCTTCGACGCGCCCATCGACGGGACCTATCTGCGGCTGGAATACGCGATGGACACCAACGGCTTCTGGCTGGAGCCGCACACCGACCTCGGGGTGAAGAAGTTCACCTGCCTGATCTACCTGTCGGAGGGCCACGAGGACCTGGGCACCGATATCTACGCGGATCGCGAGACCCACGTGGAGCGCTCGCCCTTCCTGCCCAACACCGCCATGGCCTTCGTGCCCTCGGACCGCACCTGGCACGGCTTCGAGAAGCGCCCGATCCAGGGGGTGCGCAAGTCGCTGATCCTGAACTACGTGACGCCGGACTGGCGCGCCCGCGAGCAATTGTCGTTTCCCGACACGTTGGTGCGGGTCTGAGAGGCGGCGAGGCCCGCCACAGCTTCGCAACGCGATCCGCGGCCCTGAGACGACGGCTTCCAGCAATCGGCTCTGTATCCCGGCTTCCGCAGCGCGCCCCGGGAAACGGGAGAGGCGGCTTAGCCTCTCCCCAGCCCTTCGTTACGCGTTGATCGCTCGCCAGACGCGCTCGGGCGTCAGCGGCATGTCGATGTGCTTCACCCCGTAGTCCTTCAGGGCGTCCACCACCGCCGACACGACCGCCGGGGGCGCGCCCGTGGCGCCGGCTTCGCCCGCGCCCTTCACGCCCAGTTCGTTGGTCTTGCTCGGCACCACGTTGAACAGCGCCTCCACCATCGGCAGGTGCGAGGCGCGCGGCATGCCGTAGTCCATGTAGGACGCGGTGATGAGCTGGCCTTCCTCGTCGTACACGACGTTTTCGGTCAGCGCCTGGCCGACGCCCTGCGCCACGCCGCCGTACACCTGGCCGTGCACGATGAACGGGTTCAGCACCACGCCGCAATCGTCCACCGCCACGTAGCTGACGATCTCCAGCACGCCCGTGTCAGGATCCACCTCGACCTCGCAGACATGCGCGCCGTTGGGGAAGTTCTCGCTCTCGCCGTTGTAGGTCACGGTCTCGTCGAGGCCCGGCGCCAGCCCTTCGGGCAGCCTGGAGGAATCGCGCGCGGCGGCGGCCACCTCGGCGATGCTGATCTCCGACGTCGCCGTGCGGAACACGCCGCTCTCGAACGTCACCTTCTCGGCCTGCGATTGCAGCAGGTGCGCGGCGATGATCTTGCCCTTCTCGACGATCTTCGCGCTGGCCATCTTCAGGCCCATGCCGCCCACCATGGACGACCGCGAGCCGAACGTGCCGATGGAGACCGCCGGCGAGGTGGCGGTGTCGCCGTTGACCAGTTTCACCTTGTCGTAGTCGACCCCGAGGAACTCGTTGACGAGCTGCGAATAGACGGTGGCGTGGCCCTGTCCGTGGGAATAGGTGCCCGCCACGATGGTGACGTCGCCGTTGTCCTCGAACTTCAGCCGCATGCCCTCCGTGGGCCGCGATCCCGCGCCCTCGATGAACGCCGCGACGCCGATGCCGCGCTTCTTGCCCCGGGAAGCAGCTTCCTTGCGGCGCTCCTCGAACGTGCTCCAGTGGGCGGCCTCAAGGGCCTTGTCCATCGTGCCTTCGAAATCGCCCGAGTCGATCACGAAGCCCAGGTGCGTCGTGTACGGCATCTGGGAGGGCTGGATGAAGTTGCGGCGGCGGATCTCGTCGCGCGTAAGCCCGCAGGCCTCCGCGGCGGCGTCCATCAGCCGTTCCATGATGTAGTTCGCCTCAGGGCGCCCGGCGCCCCGATAGGTGTCGGTGCAGATCGTGTTGGTGAACACGGGCTTCACCGAGAAGTAGAAGTCCGGCGCATGGTAGGTGCACGGAATGATGCGGCCGCCGCCCTCCATGGGCAGGCGCACGCCGTTCTCCGACAGGTAGGCGCCGACGTTGACGAGCGTCGCGACCTTGAGGGCCGTGATGCGCCCGTCCTTGTCGAGGCCCATCGTGGCGTGGTTCACCTGGTCGCGGCCGTGATAGTCGGACACGAAGGTCTCGGACCGGTCGCCGCGCCATTTCACCGGCACGCCCAGCTTGCGCGCCGCGAAGGCCACCATGGCGGTCTCGGGATACATCTTGCTGCGGATGCCGAACCCGCCGCCGGTGTCCTTCGAGATCACCCGCACCTTGTCCATCGGGATGTTGAACAGGACCTGCGCCATCATCTGCTGCAACCGGCGCCCGCCCTGGGAGGGCGTGTAGACCGTCAGGCCTTCGGCTTCGTCCCAAACGGCGGCGGCGACGCGCGGCTCCATGGGGCTCACCACGAGGCGGTTGTTGATGAGGTCGACGCTGACCTGCTTGTGCGAGGCCGCGAGCTTTGCGTCCACGTCCGCCTCGTCGCCGTATTCCCAGTGCACCACCACGTTGGTGCCGAACTCGGGCCACACCACGGGGGCGGACGGATCGACGGACCGGGCGGTGTTGGCGATGGCCGGCAGGGGCTCGAAGTCGAACGCCACCGCCTCAGCGGCCTCGCGGGCCTCATGGTGGGTCCTGGCGATGACGACGGCGAGGCATTCGCCCACGAACCTTGTCTGGTCCGCCGGCATCACGGCGCGGTTCGTCTTGTGCATCGGCGCGCCGGAGCGGTTGGCGTAGTTCGCCTCGTTGACCAGCGTGCCGACCTTGGCGTCGACCAGGTCCTGCCCGGTGTAGACCGCCAGCACGCCCGGCATCGCCATGGCGCCGGACACGTCCACGCCGAGGATTTTGGCGTTGGCGTAGGAGGACCGCACGAAGGCGGCGTAGACCTGGCCGTCGAAGTTCAGATCGTCGGTGAACTGCCCCTGGCCCGTGAGAAGCCGCGTGTCTTCCTTGCGCCTGACAGGTTGTCCGATTCCGAACTGGCCCATGCCTAACCCTCCTGATGTCTCGCCGGCGATCCGGCTTTCGTTTCACTGGCTATAAAGCCGGTCGCGGGCGAGACCGCAAGCGCTTCCGCTTGAGCGCGGTCGCAATCCAGCCCGCCGCCCGCCCGCCGCCCGCCCGCCGCGCGCCCGCAGGGGACGTGGACGGCGAGGTTGATCCGCGTCAATGTAGCCGCGTTGGCGGGGGCCTACACATCAACCATGGCGACGGCTCGCTTCGAGTCCTGCCGGGCTTGAGGAGGAACGTCTCATGCGCGCGTCGTCGCTCCCCGTCACGGCGCTGCTCCTTGCGGGCCTTCTGCTCAAGGTCGCGCCCGCCCATGCGGCCGAAGAGGCCGACCTGCTGGCGGAAGGCGCACGCCTCGCCCGCCAGACCTGCGCGGCCTGCCATGCGCTGGAGCCGGGCGCCAAGCCGGGGTCGGCGGCGGCGCCGTCCTTTCCGGCCATCGCCGCCATGGCCTCCGCCACGTCGGCGTCCCTCAAGGTGTTCCTCAAGACGCCTCACGCCGCCATGCCCAACATCATGCTCACCGAACGCGAGATCGACGCTCTTGCGCTCTATATCCTCTCCCTGCGCACGAATTAGAGGAGCGCGCCATGCACGATCATATGCTCATCGCCGTCGATGGTTCCGAGCTTGCCGACAAGGCCGCCGTGTACGCCTTCTCTCTCGCGCGCAAACTGGGCGCGCGCGTCACGGCCGTCGTGGTGACCGAAGCCTGGTCGGTGCTCGAAATGGCCCAGAAGGCGCAGCTTGGCCAGAAGCACCCCATCGAATCCTACGAGGACGTGATGGCGAAATCCGCCCAGCACGTTCTCGACCGGGTCACCGGCTACGCAGCCGAAGCCGGCGTGCCCTGCACGGGCGTGCATGTGCGCGACGAGTCGCCCGCCGAAGCCATCGTGGCGGCGGCGGACGAGCGCGGCTGCGACCTCATCGTCATGGCCTCGCACGGGCGCCGCGGACTCAACCGGCTGCTGCTCGGCAGCCAGACGGCGCGGGTGCTCGCGCTCACCAAGACGCCGGTGCTCGTCTACCGCTAGGCCCTGCGCCGCAGAGCCGTTCCTGAACGTCTGGAGGGTGAAATGTCGATCAAGGACCTACTTGTCGTGCTGGACGGCGAAGAGCGGCAGGGCCCCGCCCACGCCTACGCGCAATCGCTCGCCTCCAGCCTCGGGGCGCATCTCACCGCCGCCGGGCTCGCCATCCAGTTCATCGCGCCCGTCTCCTTCGGCGGAGAGTATCCGTACGACCTCCTCACCGAGGCGACGGAGCAATCGCGCCGCGCCGCCGAGGCCTCTTACGCGCGCCTCAAAGAGCAGGCGCCGGCGGGCGTGGAGACCGAACTGGTGATGATCGAAGCCGTGTCGGGCGTGGCCAACGTGCGCCTGGGCGAACTCGCGCGGCACTTCGACATGACGGTCGTCAGCCAGGACGAGGCCGGGACCAGCGGCGACGATACGGGCCTCATCGTCGGGGTGCTGTTCGGGTCCGCCCGGCCGGTGCTGATCGTGCCCTACATCCACAAGGGCCCGCCCAGGCTCGATCACGCGCTGGTGGCGTGGGACGGCGGCCTCACGGCGACCCGCGCGCTCGCCGCCGCCATGCCGCTGCTGCAACTCGCCAAGCGGGTGGAGGTGGTGACCCTGGCGCCCCTCGACGAGCCTGTGGAGGAATTGCCGGGCTTCAACATCACCCGCCATCTCGCCCGCCACGGCGTGCGCGCCGAGCTGCGGCAGCTGGCGCCGGCGAGCGACGTGGCGTCGGCGCTTCTCTCCTACGCGGCCGATGCGGGCGCCGATTACCTCGTGATGGGCGGCTACGGCCATTCGCGTCTGCGCGAGTTCATGCTGGGCGGCACGACGCGGCAGATCATCTCCTCCATGACGCTCCCGGTGCTGATGGCCCACTAGGGACGGCTTTGCCTTTTTGCGCGCGCTTCGTCATTCTGCGCGCAGGGAGGACGCGCCGTGAAGATCGTCGCTATCGAAACCATGCACGCGGACGCCGGTTGGCGTCCCGTGTCGTTCATCAAGATCGTCACCGACGAGGGCCTCGTGGGCTGGGCGGAGTTCGCCGAGAACTTCGGCGCCGGCGGCGTGAGCGATCTCATCGCCCGCTTCTCGTCCATCGTGCAGGGCATGGACCCGCGCGAGGTGGGCCGCATCACCTCCTCGCTTCAGGCGATCACGCGCCTCGCCGCAGGCGGGCTCAACAACCAGGCCATCGCGGCCATCGAGAACGCCTGCCTCGACATCAAGGCGAAAGCCCTCGGGGTTCCGGTCTACGCCCTCTTCGGCGGGCCGTTTCGCGACAGGCTGCCGCTCTACTGGTCCCATTGCGGCAGTTTCCGGGTGCGCTTTGCGGATATGTTCGAGCGCTGGGGCAAGCCGCGCATCGCCACGCTGGACGACATCAAGCGCATGGGCGAAGAGGCCGTCGCGCAGGGCTTTCGCGCCGTGAAGACCAATCCGCTCTATGTCGAGGACGGACAGCTGCGCATGTTCGAGGGCGGCTTCCGGCTGTTCCCGAACCTGCTGGAGCGCAACATCGACGGGGCCTTCATCGGCGCCATCTGCGATACCCTGGAGGCCTTCCGGGACGGTTTGGGTCCGCACGCCGGGCTCATGCTCGACCTGAATTTCAACCAGCGCACGGAGGGCTTCCTGCGCATCGCCCGCGCCGTGGAGCCTTTCGATCTCGCCTGGCTGGAGATCGACATGCACGACCCCGAGGCGCTCGCGAGCGTGCGGCGCGGGGGGCGCACGCCCATCGCGTCGCTGGAATCGATCCACGGCCTGCGGGGCTACCGGCCCTATTTCCAGCAGCAGGCCGTGGACGTGGCGGTGATCGACGTGCCGTGGAACGGCCTGTGGGAGAGCGTGCGCATCGCCACGCTGGCGGACGCCTACGAGGTCAACGTCGCGCCGCATAACTTCTATGGCGATCTCGCGAGCCTCATGAGCGCGCAATTCTGCGCCGCCATCCCGAATTTCCGCATCATGGAAATCGAAGTCGACGACGTGCCGTGGAAAGGCGAATACGTCACCGTTCCCCCCCTCATCGAGGACGGCTGCCTCGTGGTGCCCAAGGGGCCCGGCTGGGGGGCGGACGTGAACGAGGAGGCGGTGCGCGCAAGGCCGTGGAAACCGCGAGGGTGAAAAGCCCGCGCGCCTGCGCTATTGTGCCTCCAACAGACTGGTTTGAGGAAACCCGCCCATGAACATCGCAGCGCCGCGCGCGCATCTCGCCCAGCGGGGAAAGCTGGAGCTCATCGATTGCGACATCCATCCCCGGCTGCGGGCCATCGATGACCTGAAGCCCTACATGTCCCAGCGCTGGTGGGACTATCTGCAGACCTACGGCTCCCGCAAGCGCCACGGCTTCGCTAAGGGCCACCCTTACCCCAAGTCGCAGCCCAGCGACGGCGCGCGCCGCGACGCCTGGCCGCCCAGCGGGGGCCCGCCCGGCAGCGACCTTGGCTTCATGCAGCAGCAGCATCTGGATTTCTATGGCGTCGACGTGGGCGTGATGAACCCGCTCTGGGTCGGCTCGAGCGACCAGAACCAGGACCTCAGCACGGCGCTCGCTTCCGCGCACAATGACTGGCAGATCGACCTGTGGGCCGACAAGGACGCGCGCCTGCGCCCGTCCATCGTGGTGCCCTACGAGGACGCGGCGGCGTCCGTGGCGGAGATCCACAAGCGCGCGGCCGACAAGCGATTCTGCCAGGTGTTCCTGCTCAGCCGCACCGCCGAGGCGCTGGGCCGCAAGCGCTACTGGCCCATCTATGAAGCCGCCGTGGAGCATGGCCTGCCCGTCGGCATCCACGTGTTCGGCTACAGCGGCTGGCCCATCTCCAACACCGGCTGGCCGAGCTTCTACATCGAGGAAATGGCGGAGCACGCCACCGCCTGCTCGGCGATGATCACCAGCATGATCATGGAAGGGCTGTTCGAGCAGTTCCCCACGCTGAAGATCGTGGTCATCGAGGCCGGCTTCGCCTGGCTGCCGTCGCTGGGCTGGCGGCTGGACCGCGCGTTCGACCGCATGCGCGACGAGTTTCCGCACCTCAAGCGCAAGCCGTCCGAATACCTGCGCGAGCACATCTACATCACCACCCAGCCCATCGAGGAAACCGAGAAGCCCGAGCACCTCACGGACATCATCGACTGGATCGGCTGGGACCGGGTGATGTTCGCCAGCGACTACGCGCACTGGGACTTCGACGATCCGCTCTTCGCCGTGCCCCCGCAATGGGGCGACGAAAAGCGCGCGAAGATCTACTCGCGCAACGCCCGCTCCGTCTTCCGCTTCTGACGCCATTTGACCTGAACAGGGGCGAACCTCCCATGCATGCCATTGACTGCGACGTGCATCCCACGATTCCGGGCATGTCCGCGCTGCTGCCCTATCTCGATCCGTTCTGGCGCGAGAGCGTCGTGGAGCGCGAAATCTCGTCGCTCGAATCCATCAGCTATCCGGTGAACGCGCCCATCACGGCCCGGCCGGACTGGAAGAACGCGTCGGGCCGCGCCGCCGTGACGGCGGACGAGATCGGCGCGACGGTCTTCGGCCGCTGGGGCGCGGACGCCGCGATCCTCAACTGTCTTTACGGCGTGCAGCTGGTATTCAACGAGGACATGGCGAACGCCTTCGCGCGTGCGCTCAACGATTATATCGTGCACGAATTCCTCGAGCGCGACGCGCGCCTGCGCGCCTCCATCGTGCTGCCCGTGCAGAACGTCGAGATGGCCGTCGCGGAGCTGGAGCGGTGCGCCGCCGACAAGCGCTTCGTGCAGGTGCTGCTGCTCGCCATGGGCGAATCCCCGCTGGGGCGCCGCATG
Source organism: Hyphomicrobiales bacterium (assembly GCA_028290405.1). Lineage (GTDB taxonomy): Bacteria > Pseudomonadota > Alphaproteobacteria > Rhizobiales > Beijerinckiaceae > Terripilifer. The sequence goes on along the minus strand of JAQGJX010000026.1, from coordinate 5,158 downwards.
TACTGGCCCATCTATGAAGCCGCGCAGCGCCACGGCCTGCCGATCGGCATCCATGCGGGCAGCAATTACCGCAACCCCGTCACGTCGCTGGGCTGGCCGACGTATTACGCGGAGGATTACGCCGCGCAATCTCTGGGCTTCCAGTCGCAGGTGGCGAGCCTCGTGTGCGAGGGCGTGTTCGTGAAGTACCCGCAGCTCAAGGTCGTCCTGCTGGAATCGGGCGTGAGCTGGTTGCCGGGCTTCATGTGGCGCCTGTCGAAGTTCTGGCGCGGCGTGCGCATGGAGACGCCGTGGATCGACCGCTCGCCGTTCGACATCGTGCGCGATCACGTGCGCCTCACGGTGCAGCCCTACGATGGTCCCGACGATCTCGCCGCTATCGAGAAAAGCATCGACCACTTCCAGTCCGACGACATGCTGCTCTTCGCGTCCGACTTTCCGCACTGGCAGTTCGACGGCGACGAAACCATGCCGCGCGGGATACCGGAGCGGCTGCATCGCAAGATCCGCGTGGACAATCCGCTCGCCACCTATTCAAGGCTCGCCGCGCTGGCGCAGCCCGCCGGGAGCTGAGCGATGGCGAAACATGTTGTTGCGCCCGTGGGGGAACTGCCGCCCGGCTCGCGCAAGCTGGTGGAAATCGGCGCCCGGCGCATCGTGGTGTTCAACACCGGCGGCGAGTTCTTCGCGCTGTCGGACCGCTGCCCGCATGAGGGCGGCAGCCTGTTCCACGGCAAGGTCATGGGGCTGGTCGAATCCAGCGAGCCCGGCGAATACCGCTACACGCGGGCGGGCGAGATGGTGAAATGCCCTTGGCACGGATGGGAGTTCGACCTGCGCACGGGCCGCTCGCAATGCGATCCGCGCCTGCGCGTGCGCAGCTACGCCACCGGCGTGGTGCACGGATGCGATCTCGCCAAGGACGTCCCTGCGGCGGAGACGTTTCCTGTGCGCGTCGAAGACGACTACGTGGTCGTCGAGGCCTGAGCGCCGGAAGCGCGCCACATGGCCCGCGCTAGAAGCGCGCGACATGGGCCAGCGGCGCGCCGTCCATGAAGCGGCGCACGTTGCCCGCCGCCACCGCGCCGATGCGCTGGTGCAGCAGGGGCCCGCAGGCCGCCGCCACATGGGGCGTGACGATGAGGTTGGGGGCGTCCCACAGCGGGTCGTCAGCCGGAAGGGGCTCAGGGTCCGTCACGTCGACGCCCGCGCCTGCGATCAGCCCGTCGCGCAGCGCCTGCGCGAGGGCGGCGGCGTCCACCACTTCGCCGCGCGCCACGTTCACCAGCACGGCGTTGCGCTTGCAGAGCGCGAACTCGCCCGCGCCCATCAGCCGGTGCGTGCTGGCGTCCAGCGGCAAGGCGAGCACGATCATGTCGGCGCGCCGCAGGGCGTCGTGCAGGTGCGCCATGGTGAGGGACTCGTCCGCCAGCGGATGCGCGGCCCCGCTGCGTGTCAGCGCCACGATGCGCGCCCCGAACGGCTTCAGCAGCCGCGCGACCTCCTGTCCCACGTGGCCGAACCCGAGCGTCAGGCAGGTGGCGCCGGAGGGCGTGGAGACCTGCGCCGCAGCGCCTCGCTCCCACGCATGGCGCGTCTGCTGAGCGATGAACGCCGGCAGGCGGCGCTGCAACGCCAGGAGAAGCGCCACCGTATGGGCGGCGACGCCGGGCGCCAGCGCGTCCCCCGCGTTGGTGACGACGACGCTGGGCGGCACGCCCCACTTCTGCACGCGGTCGAACCCGGCGGTGAGCGTCTGCACCCATCTGACGGGGCTCTCCGGCGCGTTCAGCGTTTGCGCCATCTTCTCCGTGTAGTCGTTGTTGGCGACGATGAGCGCGTCCGCGCCCGGCAGCGCCGCGAGAACGGCGGCCTCGTCGGCGGCGACCACCAGCGCATCGCCAGCCTGCTCGCGCACCTGATCGACGACGCTGGGATTGGGCGTTTGAACGACGATGCGCATTGTTTTCCTCGCGGCCCGTTTTTCTTGGCCCGCGATGGTATCCCAAGGGCGCCGCCCGGCACAATGCGTCGCGCGGAGGGTCGTTCAAACGCATTGCGCGCCCGGGGCCGCTCCCCTAGATTGCGCTGCAAATCGGGAGCGAAACGGGAGTTTGGCGCGCATGGCCGGGGACAGCATGTACGACTATGTCATTGTCGGCGCGGGTTCCGCCGGCTGCGTGCTGGCCAACAGGCTCACGGAGGACGGCGCCTCGCGCGTGCTGATCCTGGAGGCGGGCGGGCGGGACAACGATCCCCTGATCCAGATCCCGCTGGGCCTCGGCAAGCTGCATCAGTATCGCCTGCACGACTGGGGCTACGACGCCGAGCCCGACGCCAACATGCACGACCGGCGCATCGAGGCGATGCGCGGCAAGGTGCTGGGCGGTTCGCACTCCATCAACGTGATGGCCTACACGCGCGGCGACCGCGGCGATTACAACCGCTGGGCCCGCAACGGCGCCAAGGGCTGGTCGTATGCGGACGTGCTGCCCTATTTCAAGCGCGGCGAAACATGGGAGGAGGGCGGCGACACATGGCGCGGGGGCGAGGGCCCGCTCAACGTGGAATGGGCGCGCTCGCCCGATCCCCTGTTCGACGCGTGGGTCGAGGCCGGCAAGGAAGCAGGCTACAAGCACACGAAGGATTTCAACGGCGCGTCGGGCGAAGGCTTCGGCACCGTGCAGTTCACCATCAAGAACGGCAAGCGCCATTCGGCGGCCTCCGCCTATCTGCGCCCGGCGCTGGCGCGCGACAATCTCGTGCTTGAAATGAAGGCGCAGGCCACGCGCGTCATCATGGACGGCACGCGCGCCAAGGGCGTCGAATATGTGCGCAACGGCCAGACCCATCGCGCCATGGCGTCCAAGGAAGTTCTGCTCACGTCGGGCGTGTTCAACAGCGCGCAATTGCTGATGCTGTCAGGCATCGGGCCCGCCGCGCACCTGAAGGAGCTGGGCGTCGAGGCTGTTCTCGACCTTCCTGTCGGGACGAACCTGCAGGACCATCTTGCCGCGTGGTTCAACTGGACGCGCACCGGGCCGGGCTATTTCCATTCCATCATGCGCTTCGACCGCATCGCGATGGCGATGCTGCAGGCCTACGCGCTGGGCACCGGCCCGGGCACCATCGTGCCCACGGGCCTCTTCGGCTTCATCAAGACGAGCCGCGCGGAGGATGCGCCGGACATCGAGTTCATGTTCCGCGCCACCACCGGCGCGCCCTACATCTGGTTCCCGGGGATCAAGCCGCCCTATGAGGACGGCTACGCCATCCGCCCCACATTGCTGCATCCCAAGAGCCGGGGGCAGGTGCTGCTGCGCTCGACCAATCCGCTCGACAAGCCGCGCATCCAGTATAATTTCCTCACCGATCCAGACGACATGAAGACCATTCTGGAGGGCACGCACCGCGCCATCGACGTCGCCGGCCGGCAGGCGCTCGATCCCTACCGCGGCGTGCAGAGCGGGCCCAAGTCGATCACGTCCGACAAGGACATCGAGGAATGGTTCCGCAAGACCGCGATCACCGCGCATCATCCGTGCGGCACCTGCGCCATCGGCAGCGTCGTCGATACGGAGCTGCGCGTGCTGGGCGCCGAGGGCCTGCGGGTGGTGGACGCGTCCGCCATGCCGGACCTCGTGTCCGCGCACATCAACGCGTGCGTGCTGATGATGGCCGAGAAGGCCTCCGACATGATACGCGGACGCCAGCCCCTTGCGCCCATGCCGGACGCCTGAGTTCGCCCTTTCACTCACCCAGCGGAGTCAATCCTCATGACCATTTCGATGTACAAGGCGTCCGCGCCCATCTTCATCCAGTATCTCACGGGCCTGTCCAACGTGCTCGACAAGGCGCAGGCGCATATCGAGGCCAAAAAGCTCGACGCGACGTTCTTCATGAACATGCGGATCTACCCGGACATGTTCCCCTTCGTGCGCCAGGTGCGCGCAGTGTGCGACCATGCGGTGAGCGCCTGCGGCCGGCTGGCGGGCGTCGAGTTGCCCGCGTTCGAGAACAACGAGGCCTCAATCGCCGACCTCAAGCAGCGCATCGACCGCACCATCGCGTTCGTTCGCAGCATCAAGCCCGAAGAGATCGACGGCACGGAGGACAAGGAGATCACCATCAAGTTTCCGAGCGGCGAACGCCAGTTCACCGGCCAGACCCTGCTGCTGAACTTCAGCCTGCCGAACTTCTATTTTCACGACACGACCGCCTACAACATCCTGCGCCATTGCGGCGTGGAGATCGGCAAGCGCGACTTCATGAGCACGCCCGTCCAGGGATAAGTCGTGCGCGCGGCGCTTGCCCTCAGCGCCGCGCCAGCATCGCCTTCACGTCCGCCAGCGCTTCGGCGGGCGCGTCCGCAAGGTCCGCCACGAGCTTCGTGACGGCGGCGCCGTCCAGCGGGCTCACGTCGATCTTCAGGCGCTCGGCCTCGGCGAGAAACGCGCTGGAGGCGGCGGCTTTCATGAACGCCTCGCGCAGCGCCGCGGCCCTGTCGGGCGCCACGCCGGGCGGGGAGATGTAGGGCCTCGACAGCCGGTAGGGCATCTGCATGATCTCCACCATGCTGCGCGCCCGCGCGTCCGGCGCCAGTTCCAGCACGATGGGCATGTCGGGGAACTTCGGGTGCCGCGTGGTGCGGCCAAAGCCCAGCACGGGCGTTACGATGGAATCCTTGCCCAGCCAGTCGGGCCGCGAGGACGAGATCGACGACACGCCCGCCATGCGCCCGTCCACCTCGCGCCGCTCCACGGCGAGCGCGATGGAATTGCCGTCCGGATAGCCGGGGATGAGCTTCACGTTGAGCCGCAACGCGTCGCGCAGCAACACGATCACGTCGTTGTCCGTGGAGCCGTCCGCGATGCCCCCCACGGTGAGCGGCGGCGCGCCCGCCTTGCGCAGGTCCGCGACCGATTGGGCCGGTCCGTCCTTGCGCGCCCACAGGATGAAGGCGTCGTCCTCATAGCTCGACAGGGAGCCGATCCACGTAAGCGTCTTGGGGTCGAACTGCACGCCGCCGCCGCCGCCCATCACGGCCGTGAGGGGCAATTGCCGGTCGATGGCCGCCATGGCCGTGCCGTCGCGCGGCGCGACGTTGGCGATGTAGTTTGCGGCGCGCAGGCTGCCCGCGCCGGGCATGTTCTGCACC
>JAQGJX010000018.1 GCA_028290405.1 Hyphomicrobiales bacterium | reverse complement strand
AGACAAGCCTCTTCGGTACGCCGGCCTTTGGAGGGCCGACAGAGACGAAAAAGCCCGGTCCGTCGTTGCTTTAAGTCGCGTCCCCCGTTTGGCGGGGTTCGCCGGTTCGCTCCGGCTGCCGGTTTTTTACTGACGAGTGACCGGCCTCTTGTCCGGATCCCCGCCAACCGACACACGACCACAGGCACGTGCGATTTGGGCAAGGCGGAACATATGCAAACGCGCCGGCATATCAAGCGTTAATTTGCCCTTACGCACAAAAAGCCCGCTCAAATCCCCCCGGTGTTGCGCGCGCGCATCCTCCAGGGCCGCCAAAGCTTTGCTCAAGCGCCCCCCGGCCGCCTCCGGCCCGCCACGTTTACCATGTCATGACCCAGTCATGCGCCCGACTGACCCAGGGAGGCGCGGCAACTTGCCGACCGCCAAGAACCTGATTACCTCATGCTGCCGGCGTCCGCCGGGGCTCAAGCCGGAACTGCGCCATGCCCGCCTTCGACCGTCGCTCGCTTCTTGCCGGTTTCGCCGTTTACGCGGCCGGAACGCCTGTCCTGGCCCAGCCTGTGCAGAACGCCGCTCCCCGCCCCGCCGCGCCCCCGCCAGCCTTCGGGTACGACGACGTGGTGCGGCGCGCCCGCGAAATCTCCGCCGCGCCCTATGACGGCGCCGTGCAGCCCCTGCCCGAGCAGTTGACCAGGCTCGACTTCGATTCGTGGCGCGACATCCGCTTCCGGCCGGACAAGTCCATGCTGGGAACCGCCGGCGGCAAGTTCCGGCTCCAGCTTTTCCACCTGGGCCATCTGTTCCTGAAGCCCGTCACGATCAACACGATCCGCGACGGCGTCGCGACCCCCATCCCCTACACGGCCAGCCTGTTCGACTACGGCCGCGCGCGCTTCGACAAGCCGCTGCCGGTCAACATGGGCTTTGCGGGCTTCCGCATTCATTTTCCGCTCAACGATCCGCGCGGCTCCGACGAACTGCTCTCCTTCATCGGCTCGAGCTATTTCCGCTGGCTGGGCCGCGGCCAGAAATACGGCCTGTCGGCCCGCGGGCTGGCGCTGGGCACCGGCCTGCTCGACAACAAGGAGGAGTTTCCCTTCTTCCGCGAGTTCTGGATCGACACGCCCGACAGCGCCGCCGACGCGATCACCATCTACGCGCTTCTGGACTCGCCTTCGGTGGCTGGCGCCTACCGGTTCGTGTTCCGCCCCGGTCCGGAGACGCCGGTCGAGATCGAGGCGACGATTTTCCCCCGCACGCCCCTGTCGCTGGTCGGCATGGCGCCGCTCACCTCCATGTACTTCCTGGGCGAGAACGACCGCCACCTGAACGACCGCAACAAGTACGACGAGTTCCGCGCCGAGCTGCACGATTCCGACGGCCTGCTGGTCAACACCGAGAAGGGCGAGTGGATCTGGCGCCCGCTGCGCAACCCGCTCGTGCAGGAGGTGCACAACTACGACGCCAACGACCTGCGCGGCTTCGGGCTGATGCAGCGCGACCGGCGCTTCGAGCACTACCAGGACATCGAATTGAATTACGAGGAGCGCCCCAGCTACTGGATCGAGCCGACCGGCAAGTGGGGCGAGGGCCGGGTCGAACTGATCGAGCTGGCCACCAAGGACGAGACGTTCGACAACGTCATCGTCGCCTTCGTGCCCAACAAGACGCTGGAGCCCGGCAAGCCGTTCAATTTCGCTTACCGCATCCGCTCGCTGACGGACGGCGCCGAGCTGCACCGGCTGGGACGCACCATCAACACGTTCTCCGCGCCCGCGTTCGCGCTGGGCTCGGCCGAAGCGCAGCGCGCCAACACGCGCCGCTTCCTGGTGGATTTCGCCGAAGGCGACATGGCCTATTACCTCGCCCAGCCGAACCTTGTCGAGATCGTCGCCGCCGTCGGCAAGGGCAAGCTGTTGCGCACGTTCCTCGTGCCCAACCCCGCCATCAAGGGGTTCCGGGTCATGATCGACGTGGAATTGCACCCCGAGGCCACCACCACCATGACGTGCTTCCTGCGCAGCGCCGGCCGCGTGCTGACGGAGACGTGGAGCTGGTCGTGGAAGGTGTATAACTTCTGAGGCGCGATCCGGGGCCCGCGAACCTGCGGTCCTGCTCGCCTGTCCCCAAACCCTGAGGGCCCGCATCGGCCGAAGGAGGAACCGTGAAGCGTTCAAACGTGATTCTGGCTGCGGCGTTCGCCTTCGCGAGCGGCCTCCTGGCAAGCCCCGTGTTCGCCCAGGGGCGCACGCCGGTCGTCTTCGCGACCAACTGGCTGCCCGAGCCCGAGCACGGCGGCCATTACCAGGCGGTGGCGGACGGCACCTACGCCAAGTACGGACTCGACGTGCGCATCATGCCGGGCGGGCCCCAAGCCAACAACCGGCTGCTGCTGGTGGCCGGCAAGGTGGACTTCTACATGTCCGCCAACCTGATCCCGACGTTCACCTCGGTCGAGCAGAACATTCCCGTGGTGGCGGTCGCCTCCATGTTCCAGAAAGATCCGTTCGTCTTCATGTCCCATCCCGGACAGGGGCTGGACACGTGGCGGGACCTCAACAAGGCGACGGCCTTCGTGGGCTCCGAAACCCTCGCCAACATCTTCCAGTGGCTGAAGCAGGAATACGGGTTTCGCGACGAGAACGTGAAGCCCTACGCGTTCAACCCGGCGCCGTTCATCGCCGACAGGAAGTCGATCCAGCAGGGCTATCTCACATCCGAGCCCTTCGCGGTGGAGCAGGCCGGCAAGTTCAAGCCCAACGTGTTCCTGGCCGCGGACTACGGCTTCGACACCTATTCCACGCTGATCGAGGCCCGCCGCGACACGGTGGAGAAGCAGCCCGATCTGGTGCAGCGCTTCGTGGACGCCTCCGCGATCGGCTGGGCCAATTACCTCTACGGCGACAACAAGGCCGCCAACGCGCTCATCAAGCGCGAGAACCCCGACATGACCGACGCCCAGATCGCCTTCTCGATCGAGAAGATGAAGGAGTACGGCATCGTGGATTCGGGCGATTCGCTCACGAAGGGCATCGGGGCGATGACGGACGAGCGCATCGCCAGCTTCTACGCCAAGATGGCCAAGGCCGGCGTGGTGAAGCCCGGCCTCGACATCTCGAAAGGCTACACGCTGCGCTTCGTCAACAAGGGCGTGGGCGTGGAGCTGAGGCCGAAAAATTGAGCGCTTCGGCGCACGCGCCATCCGTGCGCGCCGCCGCTCCGCTCGTGACGCTGCAGGGCGTGCGCAAGACCTTCGACACCGGCACGATGGCGCTCGACGGGCTCGACCTTGTCGTGCGCGAAGGCGAGTTCCTCAGCCTGCTGGGCCCGTCGGGCTGCGGCAAGTCCACGGCCCTGCGCCTCATCGCGGGCCTCGCGGCCCCCAGCGCGGGCAGCGTCACGTGGCGCGGCGGGCGTCGGCCGGAGCTGGGCTTCGTCTTCCAGGAACCGACCCTGATGCCGTGGGCGAGCGTGGCGGACAACGTGTGGCTGCCCCTGCGCCTGCGCGGAACGGCCCGCGCGACCGCCATGCCGCACATCATGAGCGCGCTCGCCCTGGTGGGTCTGGCGGGATTCGAACACGCCTACCCGGGCGAGCTTTCCGGCGGCATGAAGATGCGCGTGTCCATCGCGCGCGCGCTCGCCACCAGGCCCGCGATCCTGCTGCTGGACGAGCCGTTCGCGGCCCTCGACGAGATCACGCGCTTCCGGCTGAACGACGACCTGCTGCGGCTGCGCGAGGAGCTTTCGGCGACCGTCGTGTTCGTCACCCATTCGGTGTTCGAAAGCGCCTACCTGTCCTCGCGCATCGCAGTCTTCGGCGCCCGTCCCGGGCGGGTGACGCAGGAGATCGACGTCGCCGAACCGCTGGCGCGCACGGCGGACTTTCGCGCCTCGCCGGTCTTCGCGGCCGTCTGCCGGGACGCCTCCGCGGCGCTGGAGCGGGCCAGCGCCCTTGAGGGCGCGCCATGACGCGCGCCTCGCCGCCCGCGCTGCGCCGCGCCGCCGAGGCCCTCGCGCCCGCGCTGGTCTTCTGCGCCGCGCTTGTCGCGTGGGAAATCCTGGTGCGGGTTCGCGAGATCCCGCCCTACATCCTGCCGAGCCCCAGCCTCATCGGCGCGACGCTGCGCAGCGACTGGCCGGTGCTCTCGAGCGCCTTGTGGGTGACGCTGAAAACCACCTTCACGGCGCTGTTCCTGGCGGGCGCCGGGGGACTTGCGCTCGCCTTGCTGTTCGCCCGCTGGCGCTGGGTGGAGCGCTCGCTGTTCCCCTTCGCGGTGGTGTTGCAGGTCACGCCCATCATCGCCATCGCGCCGCTGCTGCTGGTCTACCTGGAGGCCGGGACGGCCGTGCTCGTGTGCGCGTTCATCGTGGCGTTCTTCCCCGTTCTGTCCAACGCCGTGCTGGGCCTGCGGTCGGCGGACCGCAACCTGGTGGAGCTCTATGAACTCTACGGCGCCACGCGCTGGCAGCAATTGCGCCTGCTGCGCCTGCCGTCCGCCCTGCCGTATTTCCTCGGCGGGCTGCGCATCGGCGGCGGGCTGGCGCTCATCGGCGCCATCGTGGCCGAGATCGCCGCCGGGGCGGCGGGGCGGGGCGCGGGCCTCGCGTTCCGCATCGTGGAGGCGGGCTACCGGCTCAACGTGCCGCGCATGTTCGCCGCGCTGGCGCTGGTGTCGCTCACCGGCGTGGCGATCTTTGTGCTGTTTTCGGTGTTGTCCAAGGCGCTGCTGGGCCGCTGGCACGACAGCGAGACCCGATAGGCCGCGCAGCCCGATTGAAGCGCCGCCCGTTTCGTGCACCATGCGCGCCAAGCTGACGCGACGCTCCCAAGGGCGCCAAAGGAAGGGAAGAGGACATGCGAATGACCGGACTGACCAATCCGCTTTACGCCCTGACGGGCGCCGCCGTGGCCTTGAGCCTTCTGGCCGCACCCGCGCTCGCGCAGGCCAAATACCCTGACGCCCCCGTCAAGGTCGTGGTGCCCTTCGGCGCAGGGGGCGTGGCGGACGTGACCGCGCGCATCGTCGGCGAGAAGCTGGGGGCGAAACTCGGCCAGCGCTTCATCATCGAGAACCAGCCGGCGGCGGGCGGCATCACGGCGGCGCAGAACGTGCTGCGCGCGCCGGCGGACGGCTACACCATCGCGCTGTTCTCCAACGGCACCGCTGTCAGCGTCGGCCTGTTCAACAAGCTGCCCTTCGATCCCGTCAAGCAGTTCGCGCCCGTGTCCTCCATGGGCTATTTCGACTTCGTCTTCGCGACCGGCGCGGACACGCCCTACAAGACGCTTGCGGACCTCGTGAAGGCCGCCAAGGACAAGCCGGGCGCGCTGAACATCGGCACCGTCGTGGTGGGCAGCACCCAGAACCTCACGGGCGAGCTGTTCAAGTTCACCGCCGGGATCGACGCGCGCATCGTGCCCTTCAAGACAACGCCGGACCTGCTGCTGTCGGCCATGCGCGGCGACGTCGACGTGATGATCGATTCCTACGCCTCGCTGAAGACCAACATCGAGGACGGCAAGATGCGCGCGCTGGCGAGCTCCGGCGCGACGCGCTCCCCGGTGACGCCGAACCTGCCCACGGTCGCAGAGACCGTGCCGGGCTTCGACGTGGTGTCGTGGAACGCCTTCTTCGTGCACGCCGACACGCCCAAGCCCATCGTGGAGACGCTGAACGCAGCGCTGCGCGACGTGCTGAACGATCCCGACACCAAGAAGCGCGCCCTGGAGCTGGGCATCGACGCGCGTCCCAGCACGCCCGAGGAGCTCAGCAAGCGCCTGGCCGACGACATCGCCAAATGGTCCGACGTGATCGTGAAGGCTGGCGTCGAGAAGCGCTGAAACAAGCAAAGCGAGTGAGCGAATTGGCCGACGTCCACATTCTCATGCCCACGCCCCTGCCCCGGCTGATCCTCGACGCGCTCGAACAGCGCTTCGTGGTTCACCGCCTGTACGAGGCGCAAGACAAGGACGCGGCGCTGGCGGCGGCGGCGCCCCATGTGCGCGCCATCGCCACGGGCGTTCCGATCCTTGTCGAGGACGTCAGCTATCCCATCACCGCCAGCCTGATGGAGAAGCTGCCGAGGCTCGAGATCGTCGCGAACCTCGGCGTCGGCTACGACAACGTGGACGCCGCCTACGCGAGCGCGCACGGCGTCAGCGTCACCAACACGCCCGACGTGCTGACGGAGGAAACCGCCGACACGGCCTTCGGCCTGCTGCTCAACGCGGTGCGCCAGTTCCCGCGCGCGGAACGCTTCCTGCGCGATGGCAAGTGGCTGAAGGGCCAGTTCGAACTCACCGCCTCGCTGCGCGGGCGCACCATGGGGGTTCTGGGCCTGGGGCGCATCGGACAGGCGATCGCGCGCCGCGCGGAGGCGTTCGGGGTGCAGGTCGTCTACCACAACCGCAAGCCGGTCGAGGACGCGCCTTACCGCTATTACGCCAGCCTGCTGGACATGGCGCGCGACTGCGACATCCTGATGGTCGTGGCGCCCGGCGGCCCCGCGACGCGCGGGCTGGTGGGCAAGGACGTGCTGGAGGCGCTGGGCCCGAACGGCGTCCTCGTCAACATCGCGCGCGGGACCATCGTGGACGAACAGGCGCTGATCGAAGCCCTGCGGACGGGCGCGATCCTCACCGCCGGGCTCGACGTGTTCGCCGAGGAACCCAGCGTGCCGCAGGCGCTGATCGACATGGAGCACGTCGTCCTGCTGCCCCATGTGGGCTCCGCCTCGCAGGCGACGCGCGACGCCATGAACCGGCTGGTGATCGACAACCTGTACGCCTGGGCGGACGGCGGCGACCTGAGTACGCCCGTCGCCGAGACGCCTTGGCGGCGGCCGCTAAAACAGGCAGAGTGACGCGCCGACGGGAGCCGCGCAGGCGCCCGGATTTTTTTGAGCAGGAGGGATTTCGCCATGTCCGTTATGAGCCCATGCAGGATTTCAACGTCGACCCGAGGCGCTCTCGCGGCCTGCGTCCTGTCATTGGCTTTGGGCGCCGCGCCCGCGCTGGCGCAG
>JAQGJX010000011.1 GCA_028290405.1 Hyphomicrobiales bacterium | reverse complement strand
GCAACCCGCCAGCGCTGCGGCCAGAAGCGCCGCGAGCGACCCCGCGCGCAGGCGCGACGCGCGCGGCGGGTGGGGAGCATGACCCTTCATTGGCTGACGCCTCCTGTCCGGTCCTAGAACTTCATGGCGTTGACGAGGGCGACGATGGACAGAACCGACGCGCCGTCGCGCAGTTCGTCCAGCGCCTTGCGCCATGCGCTTTCGCTCTGGCGCGGGATGTAGACAAGGTCGCCGGCCCGCACGAGCGGCACCCGCGTCAGGTCGCCGGTCTTCACGAAGTCCATCAGGTTGAACACTTCCGCGCGCTTGCGCTGGCCCGCCAGCTGAACCACGACGATCTTGTCCTGCATGGCCTCGCTGGTTGGCCCGCCCGCTTCCGCCAGCAGGTCAAGCAGCGTCACGCTGTCGTTGAACGGATAGCGCCCGGGCCGGCCGACCGCGCCCATCAGGCGCACCACGTTGGAGGCGGGCTGGTCCAGATAATCCTTCATCTTGTCGGGCGCGTAGATCACGTCGCCGGGCACGACTTTCGGCAGCAGCGATTCGTCGCCCGTCTGGAGGTAGCGCGCCAGGTTCACGGTGACGATCTTGGAGCCCTTCTGGCCGCGCTTGGAGATGCGGATGGCGCGCAGGTCCGCGTTCGCGCTAAAGCCATTGGCGGCCGTGACGATGTCCAGGAAGCCGAGGCTCTTGTTGAACGCGTAGCGGCCCGGCGTGGCGAACTGGCCCATGAGGTAGATCGAGTTCTCCGGCGCCTGCTTGGTCCATTGCGCCTTGTTGTCGTTCGGGTCCGTGGGCAACTCGGGCACCATGATGATGTCGCCCGCGCGGATCGGCGGAACGTCCTCCACCGACCCGCCCTTGCGGATGAAAGCGTCCATGTTGAACACGATGGGCCGGGTGCGCCCGTCCACGTTCTTGAGCACCTGCACGTTGGCGAGATCTCCGCGCCCCACCGGCCCGCCCGCGGCGGCGATGAGGTCGAACAGCGACATCTCGTCCGACCATTCGTAGCGCCCCGGCTTTTGCACCGCGCCCAGCACCTGCACGGCGCGCTTGGGGGGCACCTTGAGCCAGGAGGGCTCGTTGGAATCGGTCTTCTCGGGCACGAACACCGTATCGCCCGGCAGCACGCGCGGAAGCACGCCGCCGGTGTCGGTGAACGTCGGCAGGTCCACGGGCGTGATCGTGCCGTCGGCGCGGATGATGCGGATCTGGCGCGTGTCCGCCCAGCGCGTCGGGCCGCCGGAATTGGCGAGGATCTCGATGAAGCTCGCCGCTTCCTTGGTCTCGAAGGCGCCGGGCTTGGCCACCTCGCCCATCACGTAGACGGTGAGCGCGCCGCGACGGATTTCCTCCACCTGCTTGGGCACGAAGATGGTCGCGCCCGGCTCGACGCGCGCCAGGAGGTTCTTGTCGCCGCTGTCCAGATAGGACTGCAGGTTGAAGACCAACGGCCCGCTGGGATTGAGGATGCGGATTTGCTCGACGGTGGCGTAGCGCGTGACGCCGCCCGCGCGCATGATGATGTCGATGACCGAGGCGCCGGGCTTCCACGCGAAGGTCGCGGGCGCGCCCACTTCGCCGAAGATCTTCACCGACCGGGTTTCCTCCGTGGCGTCGCCGCCGCTCAGCGACCTTGCGTCGAAATCCATCTGCACCTTGCCGGTGAGCGGCGAGGCGGGCACGAAGATCTGGTCGAGCGAGGCGAGCTTGGGCAGCATCGTCTCGTCGCCGGTGTCGAGATAGAGTTTGTAGTCGAACTCCTGCTTGCGCCCGCCCACGCTGGTGATGCGGATGCGGTCGAGCTGCGCGCCCGGCAGCATGCCGCCGCTGGCCATGATGGCCATCTGGATCGTCCCCTCGCCGGGCAATTCCACCGGGCCGGGATTACGCACGTAGCCCTGCACGTCGAGCAGCAGCTTGCGGTCCTTCAACGTGAGCGTGAACCGGGACAGCTCGCGATAAACCCTTGAGAGGGACGTGCGCAGGATGGCGGACGCCTGCCTGACCGTCTTGCCGGCGATCTCCACCGCGCCTACTTCCGGCAGGTTGATGCGGCCGCGCCGGTCGATCTGGTAATCCTTGCTGACCGCCGCCTCGCCGGGCAGGTTGAGGGTGACGACGTCGCCGATGTGAAGGACGTCGTCGCCGTCCGCCGCCAGGACGGGGCCCGCCAGCAGCGCCAGCGCGAACAGAAGAGCGTGCAGCAGCGCGCGCATCAGGCGCGCCCCCGGCCGCGGGCCATGCGGCGCTGCATGCGCTCGAGAATGATCTCGAGCTTGTCCATGTTTTCGGCGGCGTCCTCCGGATGGTCGGCCGCCACCTCCCGCCGGATGCGCACCATCAGCATGCTGGCTTCGTCGAACTCCGCCGCCGCGTAGGTGCGCGCCTGCCGCGCCTCCAGGTCCGCAAGGCGCTCGCCCAGCGCATGGGCGCGCGGGTCGGGCGTCGCGTAATACTCGCCGAAGCCCCCCGTGCCGGCGTCCGGCCAGCGGCGCTCCAGAATCGCGCATCCGCCTTGCGCCAAAAGCAGGCAAATCACGAGACCGGCCCTGAACGGCCGGAACGATGACGGGGAGCGCAGCGCCATGGAAAAATCCAATGGAAACAGATGGATGAAAACGCAGATGACGGAAAACGCGGCGGCGGGCGCATGGCTGGGGGGGCGAAACGCCGCCAGCGCAACCTGACTCAACGCGCTCACTCTGGCCCGCACATCGTTAACGAGTCGTTAACGGGTGTGCCGTTCCGGTACGTCAAGACTTGCTGGAGGCTTAAGAAATAGCCCCGCGCCCGCGCCTGCGTTTCGCCCGGGCGGCGATTCGGGCGCATACTGGGAGCGAATCCCAAGAGGCTCCCGGTTCCGCATGCCGCCCCAGACCAGACCCATTCGCCGCCTCGACCCCGTGCTGGTCGACCGCATCGCCGCCGGCGAGGTGGTCGAGCGCCCGGCGTCGGCCGTCAAGGAACTGGTCGAGAACGCGCTGGACGCAGGCGCACGGCGGATCGACGTGGTGGTGGAGGACGGGGGACGCCGCCTTATCCGCGTCACCGACGACGGCGCCGGCATGGGGCCTGACGACCTGGCCCTCGCGGTGGACCGGCACGCCACCTCCAAGCTCGCCGACGGCGACCTCACGCGCATCGCCACGCTGGGCTTCCGAGGCGAGGCCCTGCCCTCCATCGGCTCGGTGGCGTTCCTCGACATCGTGTCGCGCCCGCTGGACGCGCCGCAAGCCCATCGCATCCGCGTCGAACAGGGCGTGAAGCGCCCCGTCGGCCCCGCCGCGCACCCGTTCGGCACGCGGGTGGAGGTGCGCGACCTGTTCTCCGCCACGCCCGCGCGCCTGAAGTTCCTCAAGAGCCAGCGCGCCGAGGCGCAGGCGGTGGCCGACATCGTCAAGCGCCTCGCGATGGCCCATCCGGGCGTGCGCTTCTCGCTGGGCGGCGACAGCCTGTCGGGCTTCGACCACGCGGCGTGCGGCGACGGCGAGGCGGGCCTGCGCGCGCGGCTCGCGCAGGTGCTGGGGCTGGAGTTCCGCGAGAACGCCCTGCCGGTGGACGCTGTGCGCGAAGGCCTGTCGCTCAGGGGTTTCGCGGGCCTGCCGACCTACCATCGCGCCAACGCCCTTAACCAGTTTCTCTACGTCAACGGGCGCCCGGTGCGCGACAAGCTGCTGCACGGCGCCGTGCGGGCCGCCTACATGGACTACCTGCCCTCCGACCGGCATCCCGCGCTGGCGCTTTACGTGGATTGCGACCCGCAGGACGTGGACGTGAACGTGCACCCCGCCAAGGCCGAAGTGCGCTTTCGCGATCCCGGCCTCGTGCGCGGGCTCATCATCGGCGCGCTGAAGCAGACGCTGGCGGGCGCCATGCACCGCAGCGCCACCACGGGCGCCGACAGGCTGGACGCCATGATGGCCGCGCGCGGACCCGCGCAGGCGTTCCAGCAGGCCTGGCGCCCGGCGCCTGCCGCGGACTGGGACTGGCGGGCCTCCCCGTCCGCCCCCGCAGGACTGGCGGAAGCCCCGCAGGCCGCCTTCTCGCACGCCCCCTCGGCGGACGCCCGCGCCCATGCGGCCCCTGCGGCGCAGGAGGATTTGGACGCGCCGCTCGGCGCGGCGCGCGCGCAGGTGCACGACACCTACATCATCGCCCAGACCCGCGACGGCCTGGTGATCGTCGACCAGCACGCCGCCCACGAGCGCCTCGTGTACGAGCGCCTCAAGGCCCAGCGGGCGCAGGCGGGCATCTCCCGGCAATTGCTGCTCATCCCCATCGTGGTGGACATGGACGGCGCGGACGCGGCGCGCCTGATGGAGCATCGCGACGCCCTCGCCCAATCGGGCCTTGTGGTGGAGCCGTTCGGCCCCGGCGCGGTGGCGGTGAGCGAGACGCCCGCGCTGCTGGGCAAGGCCGACATCGCCGGCGTCGTGCGCGACATCGCCGACGCGCTGGCGGACGAGACGCCCGCCACCCCTCTGGACCGCCGCCTCGACCACGTGCTCGCCACCATGGCCTGCCACCATTCCGTGCGCGCAGGCCGCAGGCTGGCGCCCGACGAGATGAACGCCCTCCTGCGCGAGATGGAGGCGACGCCCGGCTCGGGCCAGTGCAACCACGGCCGCCCAACCTACGTGGAGCTGAAACTGGCGGACGTGGAGCGCCTGTTCGGGCGCCGGTGAGGGGGCGTCGAGCCGGGGCGCCCGGGAAGCGGGCCGTCCCGCGAACGGGCGCGCGCCACGGGCGGCGATCCAGCGCCCTGCGCGCTTTTATTCTCCAACGGGCGCGGGTTCCTGTATAGAACCACCCCATGGCATCCCCCCAGCGCATCGACCTCGCCCTTGTGGCGCGCGGTCATTTCGAGAGCCGCGCCCGTGCGCGCGAGGCGATCGAGGCCGGGCTGGTGCGCGTGGACGGGCGCGTGGTGCGCAAGCCCGCCGAGATGGTGGGCGAGGCCGCCCAGATCGCCGCCGAGGTGCCCCATCCGTGGGTGTCGCGCGCCGGGCTGAAGCTTGTGGCCGGGCTCGACGCGTTCGGGCTCGACCCCGCCGGCAAGACCTGCCTCGATCTTGGCTCGTCCACCGGCGGCTTCACGCAGGTGCTGCTGTCGCGCGGCGCCGCCAAGGTCTACGCGGTGGACGTGGGCCACGGGCAATTGCACGCGAGCCTGCTCGGGCGCCCGGACATCGTGTCCATGGAGGGCACGGACGCGCGCGCCCTTGAGGCCGCGCACTTCAGCGCGCCGCCGCAGGTCGTGGTCAGCGACGTGAGCTTCATCTCGCTGCGGCTGGCGCTGCCCCATGCGCTCACCCTCGCCGCGCCGGACGCGCGCCTCGTGGCGCTGGTGAAGCCGCAGTTCGAGGCCGGGCGCGCGAACGTGTCCAAGGGCGTCGTGCGCGACGCCGCCGTCCACGCGCGCGTCTGCGACGAGATCGCGGCGCTGCTGGAAGGGCTGGGCTGGCGCGTGCAGGGTCTCATTCCGTCCCCCATCGAAGGGGGCGACGGCAACAAGGAATTCCTGATCGGGGCTGCGCGCGGCGCATCGCCCCTGGAAAGGTCGGCATCGTGACTGAATCCTCCGCCCGCGGGCGAACCCTGCGCATTGAACGGCTCGCCCAGCGCGGCGAAGGCGCCGTCCGCACGGACGGCGGCGTCGTGCTCATCCCCTACGCGCTGCCGGGCGACGAGATTCTGGCGGAGGTGGACGGCGAGCGCGGGCGCCTGCTCGAAGTGCTCAGCCCCTCCCCGGACCGCATCGCGCCCTTCTGCGCCTATTACGGCGTGTGCGGCGGCTGCGCCGTGCAGGCGCTCGCGCCCGCGCCCTACGCCGCCTGGAAGCGGGACGCCGTGGTGGGAGCGCTTGCGCATGCGAAGATCGACGCTCATGTGGGCGCGCTGGTGGACGCCCATGGCGACGGGCGCCGGCGCGCGACCTTCCACGCCCGCACCTTGCAGGACGCGCTGGGGCGCACCCGCGTCGAAGTCGGCTTCATGCGCGCGCGCGCCCACGACATCGTGGACATCGACGATTGCCCGGTATTGTCGCCCGACATGGCGGGCGCGCCGCGGGCCGCCCACGCCATCGCCAAGGCGCTGCAGGGCACCGGCAAGCCGCTCGACATCCTCGTCACCGCCACCGAGAGCGGCCTTGACGTCGACGTGCGCGGCTGCGGCGACCTCGCCGATTTCCAGCGCCAGACCCTGATCGCCGAAGCCGCGCGGCTGGATCTCGCGCGCATCTCAAACCATGGAATCGTGCTCATCGAGCGCCGCGCGCCCGTGCTCTCCATGGGCCGGGCGAAAGTGACCCCGCCGCCGGGCGCCTTCCTGCAAGCCACCCGCGAGGGCGAGGCCACGCTGGCGCGGCTCGTCAGCGAGCGCGTCGGCAAGGTGAAGCGCGCCGCCGATCTTTTCTGCGGCGTGGGCACGTTCGCCTTCCGGCTCGCGGAGGTGGCGCAGGTCCATGCGGTGGAGACCGAGCGCGTGTGGATGGGCGCCGTGGTGCGCGGCTCCGGCGACGCGGGCCCCTTGCTCAAGCCCATCACCACCGAGGTGCGCGACCTCTTCAAGCGCCCGCTCGCGGCCGCCGATCTCGCCGACTACCAGGCCGTGGTGTTCGACCCGCCGCGCGCAGGCGCGGAGGCGCAGGCGCGCGAACTCGCGCTCTCGCAGGTCCCCACGGTGGTCGCCGTGTCCTGCAACCCGCAGACCTTCGCGCGGGACGCCCGCATCCTCATCGACGGCGGCTACGTCATGGGCGAAGTCACCCCCGTCGACCAGTTCCGCCACTCCCCGCACGTGGAAGTGGTGGCGGCCTTCACGAAGGCGCGGCCCAAAGGCCGCAAGGGGCGCCTGCTGGGGTGAGCGCCCATCCTGCGAGATTGGCGCTGGCCCGCCTCTCGCGCTAATGTTCCGGACGATAAACGAGACCCATCATGACTGACGCAGCCCTCGCTCCCGACACGCTTCTCGCCCGCCTCGCCGCCATCGTGGGCGAACGCCACGTCCTGACGGACGCGCTCGACACCGCCGGCTATCTCGCCGAGCCGCGCGAGCTCTTCCACGGCAAGGCGCGCTGCGTGGTGCGGCCCGGCGACACGGCGGAGGTCGCGGCGATCCTGAAGCTGTGCGCCCAGACCGGCACGGCGGTCGTGCCCCAGGGGGGCAACACGGGCCTCGTGGGCGGCCAGATTCCCGGCCAGCCCGTGCCCGGCCGCGAGGGCGCCAACACGGACGAGATCGTCCTGTCGCTCAAGCGCATGGACCGCATCCGGGAGATCGACCAGGCCTCCATGACCATGACGGTCGAGGCCGGCCTCACCCTGCTGCGCGTGCAGGAGGAAGCCGAGAAGGCGGGGGCGCTGTTCCCGCTGTCGCTGGCCTCCGAAGGCTCCTGCACCATCGGCGGCAACCTCGCCACCAACGCGGGCGGCACCGCCGTGCTCGCCTACGGCAACGCGCGCGATCTGGTCAGCGGGCTCGAAGTGGTGCTGGCGGACGGGCGCGTGCTGTCGAACCTCTCGAAGCTCAAGAAGGACAACACCGGCTACGACCTCAAGCACCTGTTCATGGGCTCGGAAGGCACGCTCGGGATCATCACCGCCGCCGTCGTGCGCCTGTTCCCCCGTCCCCGCTTCATGGAGACGGCGTTCATCGGCCTGAAGTCGCCCGAGGACGCGCTGGCCCTGCTCAACCTCGCCCAGTCCATCGCGGGCGGCGAGGTGAAGACGTTCGAACTCATGCCCCGCTTCGGTCTCGACATCGTGCTGCGCCATGCGGACGGCGCGCGCGATCCGCTCAGCGGCCGGCATGACTGGTACGTGCTGATGGAGGTGGGCGCGGCGGAAGAAGGCGGCGAGACCGTCATGCGCGTGCTGGAAGCGGGCATGGAGGAAGGGCTGATCGAGGACGCCACGGTGGCGGCGTCTCTGGACCAGCGCAAGGACTTCTGGCGCCTGCGCGAACTGCTGTCCGAGATGCAGAAGCACGAAGGCGGCTCGATCAAGCACGACATCTCGGTGCCGGTCGCCAAGGTGCCGGAATTCCTCTCCAGGGCCGTGGCGGCCATCGAGGACTTCATGCCCGGCGCGCGCCCCATCCCGTTCGGCCATCTGGGCGACGGCAACATCCATTTCAACGTGTCCCAGCCCATCGGCATGGACAAGCAGGCTTATCTCGACCGCTGGTACCAGATGAACGACGTGGTGCATTCCATCGTCACCCAGCTCGACGGCTCCATCTCGGCGGAGCATGGCGTGGGCACCCTGAAGCGCGACCTGCTTCCCGCCGTGAAGGACCCGGTGGCGCTGGACGTCATGCGGGCCATCAAACACACGCTGGACCCTATGGGGATCCTGAACCCCGGGAAGGTGCTTTAGGGGGCCGCTGACGCGGGCGCCTTACCCGAACAGATCCCGCTGCCGGGGCACTTCGGGCGCGGCGGGCGCGGTCATGCTGTCGATGCATTCCACCGGGCCGATGGGGGTCTGCACGTCGCAATTGTCGTTGGCGACCTTGTTCACGTGCGTCGCGATGGGCCACATCTCCAGCACGTCGTCGCGGGCGGGCCGCAGCAGCGCCATGGCGGCCTCCGCCTCCACCGCGTCGGCGTCCAGCCAGGAGTCGAAATCCTCCGGCTCCAGGATGACCGGCATGCGGTCGTGGACCGCCCCCATGAGGGCGTTGGCGTCCGTCGTCAGCACGCAGGCGCCGTCCACCTCCTCGCCGTTGGGGCCCGTCCAGGTCTCCCAAAGGCCCGCGAACGCCATCGGGTTTCCGTCCCGGCGGCGGATCAGGAACGGCTGGCTGGGCGGCTTGCCCTTGCCCCTGCCGCCCGGCGCGCGGCGCCATTCATAGAACGCGTCCGCGACGAAGATGCAGCGCCGGCGCCGCATGGCGTTGCGGAAGCTCGCCTTTTCGAGCGCGGTCTCGGACCGGGCGTTGAGCACCAGCGGGTAGTCCTTGGGGTCCTTCACGAAGCCGGGCAGGAAGCTCCAGCGCAGAAGCGCGAAATGGCGGCGCTTCACGCCGTCGGGGTCGCGGTCCAGCCGCACGACCGGCACAGGCTGCGTCGGCGCGATATTGGTGCGCGGCGGGAAATTGGGCTGCTCGACGTAGCGGAAATAGGCGCGCACGGCGTCGGGCGGCAGGGTGATGGCGTAGCGTCCGCACATGGAGCGATTCTATGGGGACGGCGCGGCGCCCGCGCAAGACATTCTTCACGGAGTGCATAGTAAAGCTCAGGCTCGAGCAGGGCACGCCAGGAAACGGGATGAGCGCCACCATGACCCTTTTTCACCCCAACGGAGACTACGGGTCAGCGCAGCGCCGGGAGCCGGTGGTCGACGCGCTCACGCTGGTCAATCCCTCGTCGGGCATCGCCAACGACTACCTGAACCTCTTCAACGAACTCGTCATGCTGGTCGAACAGCTTCCCACCATGCCCGACCTCGTGGACGACCTGATGGCGTGGCGCCCGGTCAGCTACGAGGATTATTTCAGCCGCTCGAGCCTCTCCCAGAGCCGCTCGGCGCTGGACGCCTACCGGGGTCTCGACAAGGCGTTCCGCGAGACGTTCGAAGAACAGGTCAGGGAGCTCGACCATCTCGCCACCGGGAGCCTCGCGGCCATCCGCCGGCATCTGCGCATCAATGGCGACCGCCAGCCGCAGACGCTCGCGGCCCTGTGCGCCAAGCACGGCTTGCAATTGCGCGCCGTCCTCGACAAGGCCGTGGGCCTCGTCAACACGGGCGCGCACGATTCCGTGGACAGCGCGCAGGCCCGCGCCGACCGGCTGCTGGCCGTGCGCCTCGCGGCCATCCGGCACGTGGAGGAGTTCGAGACGCGCCCGCGCTTCGGCGAGCGCCTGCTGATCGACCAGGAGGACTAGCGCTTCGCGGGCCGAAGGCTCGCAGGCGCTACGGATTCCTCTGGGACGAAGAAGTCCTGCATGAGCGCCTTCGAGGGATCCACCCGGTAGCGATCGAAGTCGGTCACCCCGTGCGCCGCCAGCAGCGTGTCGTCGATGACGAACTGGCCGGTGAACTCCCGCGATGGCTTGCAAAAGATCACATGGGCGGCGTCCGCCACGATCTCCGGCGTGCGCGAGGCGCTCATCAGCGCGTCTCCCCCAAGCAGGTTCTGCACCGCCGCCGTGGCGATCGTGGTGCGCGGCCAGAGCGCGTTGACCGCGATGCCCTTGCGCCGGAACTCCCCCGCCAGACCCAGCGCCGCGAGGCTCATGCCGAACTTCGCCATGGAATACGCGGTGTGGGCTGCGAACCATTTCTCCTTCATGTCCAGCGGCGGCGACAGCATGAGGACGTGCGGATTGGCGGAGGCCTCCAGCAGCGGGGCGGCGAGGCTGGACACCATGTAGGCGCCGCGCGCGTTCACCTGGTGCATCAGGTCGAAGCGCTTCATGTCGATGCGCTGCGAGTCGCCCAGCGCGATGGCGCTGGCGTTGTTCACCACGATGTCGACGCCCCCGAAGCGGGCGCGCGCCTGCTCCAGCGCCGCGCGCACCTGCGCCTCGTCGCGCACGTCCACCACGACCGGAAGGGCCTTGCCGCCTGCCGCCTCGATCTCCTGCGCGGCCGTGTAGATGGTGCCTTGCAGTTTGGGATGGGGCTCCGCGGTCTTGGCGGCGATCACCACGTTGGCCCCGTCGCGCGCCGCGCGCAGGCCGATGGCGAGCCCGATGCCCCGCGACGCCCCGGTGATGAACAGCGTCTTGCCGCGAAGGTCCTGCAGGCTCTCGCTCACCGCGCTCTCCTTCAAATGCGAACCGAAAAAATGCGTTCGCTAATCCTGCATCCACGCGACGATGTCGCATTGCGCCAGCTTGCCGTTGTCGAGCGTGGCCTGCGTGGAATGGCGCACGGGCCGGTTCGTCTCGTCGGGAAACAGCGCCACCCAGCGCGCGTTGACCTGCGTGCGCGCAGCGATGTCGGCCAGCGTCACGTTCACCTTGACGATCTGCTCCACCGTGCCGCCCGCCGCGCGCATCACCTCGGGAATGCGCGCGAACATGCGGGCCAGTTGCTCGTCCAGCGTGCCTGGCGCAGAGCCCTTCTCGAGCCCGTTGATGATGCCGCTCATCAGCAGCGGCCCGACCCGGCACGCCATGGGCGTGGGATTGGAATGGCTGAAACTCTCCGTGTAGACGCTCTGGCGCTTCGCCATGCTTGCTCCCCCTGTGCTGCGCCATTGTGCGGCGCGCCGCGCCCGCCGTCGAGAGGCGATTGGAAAAGCCGGAGCGGCGCGCTAGGGTCCCGCCAGACGCGAGAGGCGCCACGGGAGGGACCGCACCATGATACGTGAGATTGCCAAGGGGCTCGCGCTCGGCGCGGCCATGCTGTGCGGCCCGGCCGCCCTCGCCCAGTCCCCATGGCCCGAAGGGCGCACCATCAAGATCGTCGTCCCCTTCGCGGCCGGCGGCGCGACCGACGTCATCGCGCGCATCATGGGCGAGAAGCTCTCGCGCATGTGGACGACGCCCGCCGCCGCCGCCTCGGTCGTCATCGAGAACAAGGGCGGCGCCGGCGGCAACATCGGCACCGAGCAGGTCGCGCGCGCGGAGCCCAACGGCGACACGATCCTGATCGTCTCCGTGGGCCTCGCCACCAACCCCTACCTCTACAAGAAGCTCAGCTACGATCCGGCCGCCGATTTCGCGCCCGTGTCGCTCGTGGCGCTCGTGCCCAACATGCTCATCACCGGCAACGACAAGCCTTACAAGACAGTCGCGGAGCTGGTCGCGTGGGGCAAGGCCAATCCGGGCAAGCTCACCTACGCCTCCTCGGGCGTGGGCACGTCCATCCACCTGTCGGGCGAACTGTTCAAGAAGCTGTCCGGCGTGGACATGACCCACGTGCCCTATCGCGGCAGCGCCCCCGCGGTGCAGGACGTCATGGCCGGGCGCGTCGACGTGATGTTCGACAACATCACCTCCTCGCTCCAGCAGGTGCGCGGCGGCACGCTGCGCGGGGTCGCGATCACGACCGCCAAGCGCTCCAGCTTCGCGCCCGAACTGCCGCCCGTGAACGACGTGGTGCCGGGCTTCGACGTCTCCTCGTGGTTCGCGTTCTTCGTCCCCGCCAAGACGCCCCGCGCCATCGTCGACCGTCTGGCGCGCGACACGAAGACCGCGCTGGAGGATGCGGGCGTGAAAGAGAAGTTCGCCGCGCTGGCGGCCGAAGCCGTGGGCTCGACGCCCGAGGAACTCGGGGCGTTCGTGAAGGTCGAGAACGACCGCTGGGGCAAGCTCATCCGCGACGCGGGGATCAGCGCCGAATAGCTATTTGCCCTCGATGCGGGCCCGCAGGCGCAGGAGCTCCGCGCCCGCGTGGTCCATGAAGGCGCGCACCCGCGCCGACTGGCGCAGGTCCGGGTGCGTGAGCAGCCACATGTCGTCGCCGAACGCCTGCGGCTCTCCAAGGCGGCGCACGCCCGGCAGCGCGTCGCCGATCAGGCACGGCAGCAGGCCCGCGCCAAGGCCGTTGGCCACCGCGTGCGCCAGCCCCGCCACGGTGTCCACCCGGCAGACGATGGCGCCGGGCTTGAGATGTTCATCCAGCCATTTGCGGGCGCCGGGCGCGCCCATGCCTTCCGCGAGCCACACGAACGGCCCGCCGTCCGCGCCGGGCGTCCAGCCCTCGGGCGCGTAATGCGCCCACCCGATGGCGCCGATGCGCCGCCCCACGAGGGTTTCCGGCGGACCGCTGGTGGCGCGGATCGCCACGTCCGCGTCCCGCCGCGACAGGTTCAGGGCCTCCTGGGCCACCACGATGTCGAGCCGGATGTCGGGATAGGCGGCGCGGAACGAGGCCAGCACCGGGCCAAGCAGCCAGTAGAGGAACGCGTCGTTTGTGGTGATGCGCAACTCGCCGGCGGGCTTCACGTCCCGCCCCGCGATGGTGCGCTCGAAGTCCACGATCTCGACTTCCATGCGCGCCGCAAGCCGGATCATCTCCTCCCCGGCGGCGGTCGCCGCGTAGCCGTTGCGCGAACGCTCGAACAGCCGGGCCCCCAGCGCCTGCTCAAGCGCCCCGAGGCGGCGGAAGACCGTGGAATGGTTGAGCGACAAAGCCTCCGCCGCGCCCACAAGCGACTTGGAGTCGGCGATGGCCTTCACGAGGCGGAAGTCGTCCCAGGACGTGGCGTGCGGCATGGGCGCATTCACGCATGGCGCGGCGCGCCGGGCAAGGGGGCTCAGGCGCCGCTCACGCGTCCGTGCCGTTGGCCTCCACCCGGTCGAGAAAAGCCTGCGCCTGCGCCCGGTACGTGTCGCGCAGCTCGCCGGTCATGCTCGCGAGGTTTCGGTAGGGCATCGCCATGCGCGGATTGCGCGAGAGGCGGTCCTCGTTGCGGATCAGGAACGCCCAGTAGAGGGCGTTGAAGGGGCACGCGCCCTCGCCCGTGCGGGCCTTCACGTCATACGCGCAGCCGCCGCAATAATCCGACATGCGGTTGATGTAGGCGCCCGACGCCGCGTAGGGCTTGGACGCCATCACGCCCCCGTCGGCGAAGATCGCCATGCCGTGGACGTTGGGCAGCTCCACCCATTCGTAGGCGTCCGCGTAGACGGCGAGATACCAGGCCTCGATCTCCGCCGGGCGCACGCCCGCCAGCAGGGCGAAGTTCCCCGTGACCATGAGCCGCTGGATGTGGTGCGCGTAGGCGTTCGCGCGAGTGTCGCCGATGGCCTGCGCCATGCAGTTCATGCGCGTCTCGCCGGTCCAGTAAAACGCCGGCAGCGGACGCTGGGCTTCCAGAGCGTTGCCCTGCGCGTAGCCGGGCATCAGCAGCCAGTAGAGCCCGCGCACGTATTCGCGCCAGCCGATGATCTGGCGGATGAAGCCCTCCACGGCGTTGAGCGGCGCCTCGCGGCGCTTGTAGGCGCGCTCCGCGGCCGCGCACGCCTCGCGCGGATCCAGCAGGCCCGCGTTGAGCGCGGGCGACAGCAGGGCGTGGAACATCGTCGCTTCGCCCGCCTTCATGGCGTCCTGATAGTCGCCGAAGAACGGCAGGCTGCGCTCTACGAACGCGTCCAGCGCCTCCAGCGCCTGCGCCCGCGTCACCGGCCACGCGAAGCTGTCGAGATCGCCGAAATGCGTCCCGCAGCGCGCTGCCACGAGCTCCATGACCTCGCGGGTGACGGCGTCCGGATGAAAGCGCAGGCGCTCGGGCGGGCGCACCCCCTTGGGCAGCGCCTTGCGGTTCTCCTGGTCGAAATTCCACTGCCCGCCCGTCGGGGCGTCGCCCTCCATCAGCAGCCCGGTCGCGCGGCGCATCTCGCGATAGAAGAACTCCATGCGCAATTGCTTGCGGTCCCCCGCCCAGCGGGCGAAATCCGCCCGGCTGGCGATGAAGCGGTCGTCCTCGCGCACCTCCACGGGCGCGCCCGTCAGCGCCTCCCAGCTGCGCATCGCCTCCAGCACGCGCCACTCGCCCGGCCACGTGGCGACGATGCGCTCCGGCGCGTGACGCGCGGCAGCCCGCATGACCTCGCCGGTGAACGAGCCTGTGTTGGCGGGATCGTCCAGCCGCACGTAGTCGACCCGCACGCCCGCCGCCGTGAGCTCCCCGGCGAAATGGCGCATGGCGGAGAGGACGAACGCGATCTTCTGCTTGTGGTGCGGGACATAGGCGGTCTCGTCCGCGACCTCCATCATCAGCACGACGTCGCGGGCGCGATCCAGTCCGTCCAGCGCGGACGCGCCCATCGAGAGCTGGTCGCCAAGAAGAATGCGCAGAACGCCCATGTGTCGCTTGTCCCCGGGACGCGGTTGCGTCATGTGGAGCCTACGTCTCCCACCCGCTTTGGGTTCACCCGGAGGGCGACTTTGCCGCGGATGCGCAAGAAGGCCGACCTGCCCAGCAAGCCCTGCGCGGCCTGCGGGCGCCCGTTCGCGTGGCGCAAGAAATGGGAGAAGGTGTGGGACGAGGTTCGCTTCTGCTCGGACCGATGCCGGACGGCGCCCAAGGGCGCGCGCTCCTAGCCGCTCGCCATGGCCTTGCGCAGCGCGCGCAGGTCCGCCCAGGTCTGCCGCTTGTGGCGGGACGAGCGCATGAGGAAGGCCGGGTTCAGCATCACGAAGGCGCGGATGTTGCGCCCTTCCGCCAGCGGGTATTCGTACGCCTTGCCCCGCGCGCGCATGATGCCCTCCTTCACGCCGAGCAGGGCCTGCGAGGAGAAATCCCCCAGGCACACGAGAATGTCGGGAGCGACCAGCTCGATCTGGCGTTGGGCGAACGGCAGGCAGACGGCGATCTCCACGTCCGACAGCTTGCGGTTGCCGGGCGGGCGCCAGGGGGCGATGTTCGAGACGTAGACCTGCGCCCGCGTCAGGCCGATGGAGCCGAGCATGCGGTCCAGCAACCGCCCCGGCGGGCCCGCGAACGGCTGGCCCTCGCGGTCGTCGTCGCCGCTGGGCGAGTCGCCCACCAGCATCACGCGCGCCTTGGGGTCGCCGTCGCCGAACACCAGGTGCGTGGCGCCGCGCTTCAGCGCGCATCCCTCGAACCCCTCCAGGTTGGCCCGCAGCTCCTCCAGCGTGAGCGCGGCCGCCGCGCGGGCGCGGGCCTCGTTGACCGCGTGGTCGGCGCTGGCCGCCAGCGG
>JAQGJX010000004.1 GCA_028290405.1 Hyphomicrobiales bacterium | reverse complement strand
GCGGGCGCCGGCAGCATGGCCGCGGCGCCCGTGCGGCGCACGGTCTCGGCGTCGTCCCAGGGCGCGGGCGCCTGCGTCAGGCGTTCGCCGAGGGCGCTGGCCGCCAGCACGTGCCAGCAGCCTTTGCCGGGCCCGCGCACGCCGTGGAAGCCGCAGATGTAGAGCCGTTCCTCGGCCCGCGTCATGGCCACGTACAAGAGGCGGCGATGCTCCTCGGCCTCGCGCGCCTGCGCGGCCGTGAGCTGCTCGGCCAGCGCCGCCGGGTCGGCCTTGGCGCCCTTGCGCCACGCGATCAGCGGCGCGCCGTCCAGATCCTCGACCTTCAACAGGTCAGGGTCGTGGCCGCCGGAGGCCGCCCCGCACGTGTCGGGCAGGAAGACGATCTTGGCCTCAAGCCCCTTGGCGGCGTGCACGGTCATCACCCGCACGGCGTCCCCGGCGGCCTCCATGTCGCGCTTGATGGACAGTTCCGCGCTCTGCATCCGGTGCAGGAAGGTGACCAGCGAGGGCGCCTCCAGCATCTCGGCTTCCAGCGCCAGCTTCAGGAATTCGTCGACCGCGTCCCCCGCCTCCGCCCCGAGGCGCTCCAGGAAGGCGCGTCGTCCGCCGTCGGGGCCCAGGATGCGGGCGTAGAAGCGGAACGGGCTCTCTCCCGCGCGCGCGCCCCATTCGGCGACCCGCTGCGCGGCCGCCCGATGGCGCGGATCGCCCGACGCGCGCAGCTCCGTGATGAGCGGACCCTTGCGGCCGGGCGCCAGCGCCAGCAGGTCGTCCTCGTCCAGGCCGATCAGCGGCGATTTAAGCACGCACGCCAGCGTGAGGTCGTCCTGCGGCAGCAGGGCCGCGCGTCCGGCGGCGACAAGGTCCAGCACGGCGATGTGCTGGGCGAGCTCCAGCCGGTCGGCGCCCGCCACCGGCACGCCACGGTCCTTCAGGGCGCGGATCACGGCCTCGAAGAAGGCCCCGCGCTTGCGCACGAGAATGAGGACGTCGCCCGCGCTCACGGGGCGCAGCGCGCCCTGCTTGTCGTGCACCGCGTGGCGCGAACCTGTCGCGGTCATCTCGAAGATGGCGTCCGCGATGCGCCGCGCCAGCACCACCGCCGGGTCGCCGTCGCCCAATTGGTCGAGCGGCATCTTCCAGTCGGTCGGCTCCTGCTTGCCGGTGGCCCCAAGGGGCTCCCAGATTTCAACGAGCCCCGGCAGGTCGCGCTTCAGGGCCTCGTGGGGCATCCACACGTCGTCCGGGCCCACCACGCCCTTGAAGGCTTCGTTGGCGGCGAACACGTTGTCCACCTCGTCCAGCACGCCCTTGGCGGAGCGGAAGGACAATTGCAGGCGCACATGCTCGAAGGCCCGTTCGGCCGCATGGGCGCGGTTCTCGAACTGGCGGCGCTTCTCCGCGAAGGCGTGAGGCGCCGCGCCCTGGAAGGAGAAGATGGATTGCTTCTCGTCCCCCACGGCGAAAAACGTGCGCGGCTTGCGGGCGCCTTCGCCGGCGAAGAACTCGCCCGTCAGGCGCTCCAGAATGTCCCATTGGGCGGGGGAGGTGTCCTGCGCCTCGTCCACCAGAACGTGGTCGATGCCCGCGTCCAGCTTGTACAGCACCCAGGCGGCGTCGGAGCGCTTCAGCAGCGCGCCGGTGCGCTCCACCAGATCGTCGAAATCCAGCAGGCCGCGCGTGCGCTTCAGGCTGGTGTAGCGGGCGATGATCGCCTCGGTGAGCGTCGCGAGAGACTCGCTGCGCTGCGCCGCCACGGCCGCCTTGTGGGCGTCGCTGAGCGCGAACAGGCGGTCGCGCTCGGCGTGCAGGCGTTCCTTGAGAGCCTTGTCGACGGAGTTGGTCGCCACATTGGCCCGCGGCTTGCCGGCGGTGAAGAACACGTCCGTCCACGCGGACAGCTTGGCGCCCGGCCCCGCCGAGATCGCGCGGCGCAGGCGCGCGGCGGCTTTCTTGTCGTTGGCGCTGCCCGCTTCGAGACCCCCGACGATCGCTCCCCATTCGGCGGGCGCGATGCCGCCCTCGATCATGTCGCGCTCGATCGTCGCCACGTCCGCGTCCGCCGGAGCCCCGAAGCGTCGGCGCAGCGCGCGCGCGTAGCCGCCCGCCTGACGGCGGCCGGCCTGTGCGATTTCCGTGCGCATGCGCAGGGCCTGCGACAGCAGCTTGTCGAACGTGAAGCTCGTCGTCAGCGCCGCCACGTGGCGCAGCGCTTGTCCCAGCGGCGAGGCCTCGGCCTCCATGGCGTCCGCCAGCGTCTGCTCGCGCGCGATGGAGACGAGCTCCGCCTGCTTGTCGTCCGTCAGCACCTCGAAACGCGCCGCGACGTTCGCCTCGAAGGGAAACAGGTGCAGCAGGCGTTCGCAGAAAGCGTGGATGGTCTGGATCTTGAGGCCGCCGGGCGTCTCGACGGTGCGGGCGAACAGCTTGCGCGCCAGGTCGATCCGCGCGGGATCGGCGCCCATGGCTACAATGGCCGCGCGCAGCTCCGCGTCGCTCATCCGCGTCCATTCCGAAAGGATGGAGAAGACCTTGAGCGCCATGTTGGCGGCCGCGACCTTAGTGAACGTCAGGCAGAGGATTTTCGACGGCGGCGCGCCTTCCAGCAGCAGCCGCACCACGCGCTGCGACAGCACGTAGGTCTTGCCCGAGCCCGCATGGGCGGACACCCAGGCGGAGCGCGCAGGATTGGAGGCCTTCTCCTGCCTGATTTGCGTGTCGGGCGGAATCGGCCAGCGGCTCATTCGCCCTCTCCCCCGCCGGTCGACCATTCGCGGTAGCGCGAGAGGTGGTCGTAGGGCCCCGCATAGGTGATGAACTGCGGGTACGTGCGCGGCACGTAGGCGGTGGCGGGATCGCGGAATTCGTCCAGCAGGGTCACGAGGCCCTCGTAATGGGACAGCACCGCGTCGGCCAGCGGCTCCTTGCCGGTGGCCTCGCGGGTCTCCACGTCGTCCTTGCCGCCAAGGCGCACGTACAAGGCGCTCGCCACCTGGGCGCCTGGGGGAATCTCCACGAAGGCGCCGTGGGAGATCATGCGCGCCTCGAGGGTGAGCTGGGGAGCCATGCCGCAGTTGACGACCCGGGTGGACGGGGGCGCGCCGGTCTTGAAGTCCACCACCGCGTAGGCGCCGTCCGTCCTGCGCTCGATGCGGTCGGCCGTGCCGGTGAGCTTGAACTCCGATCCGTCCCGCAACGCGATCCGCAGGTCGCCGCTCTGTTCGGCCAGCACCTCGTCGATGTCGTCGCGCCGCTCGCCGTCCCAGGCCAGAAAGGCGGCCAGATTGGCCTGCACGCGCGGCCAATGGAAGGCGCGGAATTCCGGATCGCGCAGGTCGTTGGCGTAGTCGGCGCGCGCGATGGCCTCGATCTCCTGCGCGGCATGGGCCGGCAGGGGCCCGCGCGGGTGGGCTTTCTGGAATTTCGCCAGCACGCCGTGCAGCCTGGTGCCGGCCTCGCGCACGCCTTCCTCGAGATCAAGCCCGTCCAGCGGCGCGAGCCGCAGGACGCGTTCCGCATAGATCGCGTAAGGGTCGCGCCGCAGCGTCTCGATGCGCGTCACGCTGAGCTGCATGGGCCGCAGCGCGAGGTCTGGGCGCGGCTCCGGGCGCTTGATGGGGCGCGTCTCGCGCGGGGCGTCGAGCAAGCGCGCCAGCTCGAGATAGCGCGCTCCCCGTGCGCCGCGCTCCCGCCATGCCTCGCCGCCGAGCGCCTCCAGCCGCTGCAGGAACCGCGAGGGCGTGGTGGGCGCCCCGCCGCGCTTCAGGGCGCGAGAGATGACGACGCGGCGCGCGCCCAGCGCCTGCACGAAATCGTGCGCCGTCTGGCCGATGCGCCGCTCCGGCGGGCTCAATCCCAGCTCCGCCCGCATGGGGCGGCTGAGGAACGCGTCCGTGCGGGCGGCTGGCGGCCAGATGGCTTCGTCCAGCCCGCCCAGCAGCGCGACGTCCACGTCGATGAGGCGCGCTTCCAGGAGGCCGAGGCTCTTGATGCGCGGATGGTTGGCGCGCACGCTGCGCACCACGGCTTCGCGCGCGCAGGCCTCGAAGAAGACCTCGTAGTCGGCCGCCGCGAAGGGGAACTTCATGTCGTGCGAATGGGCGAAATCGTCCATCATCAGCGCGAACGCGCCCGCGTCCAGCCCCGTATGCTCGCGCGCGCCCTCGGGGGCCTGCGCGATGGCCGCGACCGCCAGCCCGTGCGCGTGCGCCCACTGGCGCACGGAGGCGCCGGGCGGCATGGCCCTCAACGGCGCCAGCGCCGCATGAAGCCTGCCCAGCAGGTCGCGCACGTCGTCGAAATCCGCTTCCCGGAAGGCCTTCAGCGTGCGGTGCGCGTGCATGTCGTCGCGCCGCGCGCGGGCGATCTCCAGCGCCGCGTCGATGTCGGTCAGGTCCGGCCGCAGCCCGCGCAGCAGGCCGATTTCCGCAAGGTCCACCCGCCGGGAGGCCTCGCGGGCGTCGTAGCCGAGCCGGGTCAGCGGATGGCGCAGCAGCGCCAGCAGGGGCGCGGCGGCGCAGGACGGCGCCGCGCAGGCGAGCGTCAGGCGCGCCAGCACCCCGTGGGGCGAATTGGCCAGCGGCTCGCCGCCGGAATCGTCGATGTCGATGTCCCAGCGGGCGAGCTCCGCGCGCACGCGCCGGGCGAGGTTGCGGTCCGGCGTGATGAGGGCCGCGGTGGCGCCGGGCGTCTCCAGCGTCTCGCGCAGCGCGACCGCCAGCGCCAGCGCTTCTTCGCGCTCGTCGGCGGCCTCGAACACGGACACCCCCTCAAGGGCGCTCGCCAATTGCGCGGGGCTTTGGGATTCTCGGAAGCTCCGCCACGTCTGGGTGGTTTCGGCCGGCCGCAGCGCCTGCGCCACGAAGCGCATGCGGGCCGCCATGCCGGGCGCCACGTCCGCCAGTTCGCGCACGTCCTCCCGGGT
>JAQGJX010000222.1 GCA_028290405.1 Hyphomicrobiales bacterium | reverse complement strand
TCGCGTTCGAACATGGGCAGTCGATCCTCGACGGCCTGCGCGCGGTGCGCCAGAAAACCGACCCCACGCTCGCCTTCCGCTTCGCCTGCATCAATGCGAACGCATGCAAGGAGTGCATGATGCTGATCGACGGCAAGGTCGATTACGCCTGCACCACGCGGCTCAAGGAAGGCGTCACCACGCTGGCGCCGCTGCCCAAGAAGGCGCTGGTGCGCGATCTCGTCACGGAGATCGCCCCGCCGGACGAGCGCCTGATCCTGGCGAAATCCTCATGAGGGGGCGGAGCCCGGCACGCCGATGAGCGTCGACGCCCTGAGCGAAAAGGCGGAGTTCCAGCGGCGCGCGCGGTTCATTTGGCTGCGCGGGCTGGCTGAAAAGACGGGCGTGTTCCTTGGCGCCATCGCGCTGTGGGAAATTCTCGCCCGCACGGTGATCGATCCGTTCTGGATGAGCATGCCTTCGCTGGTGGCCGAGCGGCTGTGGAAGCTCGCCGTCTCGGGCG
Organism: Hyphomicrobiales bacterium; assembly: GCA_028290405.1. Lineage (GTDB taxonomy): Bacteria > Pseudomonadota > Alphaproteobacteria > Rhizobiales > Beijerinckiaceae > Terripilifer. The sequence goes on along the minus strand of JAQGJX010000222.1, from coordinate 8,177 downwards.
ACCTGCTTTACCACACGCAGGCGACCGTGCTTCAGGCCATGCTGGGCCTCGTGTCGGGCCTTCTGGTCGGGGTGGCGGCGGGCGTCGTGCTGACGCGCTATTCGCGCGCCGCCGAGGCCATGAACCCCATCATCATGGGCCTCTACAGCCTGCCGCGCATCGCGCTGGCGCCGCTGTTCATCATCTGGTTCGGCATCGGCCTGTTGTCGAAAGTCATGATGGTGTTTTCCTTCGTGGTCTTCATCTTCCTGCTGAACACCATGCAGGGGCTGCGCGCGGTCGACCAGGACCTCGTGGACCTCATGCGCTCCATGCGCGCGAAGCCCGGCTTCATCGCGTGGCGCGTGCAATTCCCCTCCATCCTGCCGTGGCTCGTCAACGCCGCGCGCATCAGCGTCGGGCTCGCGCTCATCGGCTCGGTGCTAGGCGAACTGCTCGGCGCGAACCGCGGGCTCGGCTGGTATGTCGAGTATTCCGGCGGGCGGCTCGACACCACGGGGGTCTTTGCGGGCCTCGTGGCGTTGATGGTCGTCGCCATAGCGCTCAACACCGTCGTCGACCTGGTCGAGCGCTGGCTGGTCCCCACGCGGCCCTGAACACGTCCACCGAATACGATGCGAAGAGGAAAAGCCATGACAGCCAAGCGCAACACCATCTTCACCGCACTCGCCGGCGCCGCGGCGCTGGTTCTTGGCGCCTTGCCGGCCAGCGCCCAAACGAAGGTGATCGGCGGCGTCGCCGCCTTCAACGAAGCGCTGCTCCCGGTCTTCGCGGCGCGCGACAAGGGCTATTTCGAGCAGCAGGGCATCACGCTTGAACTCGTGGACTTCAAGGGCGGCGGCCCCGCCGTGCAGGCGCTCGCGGGCGGCAGCATCGACGTGTGCTTCTGCGCCGCCGACCACGTGATCCGCCTGCGCGCGCGCAAGTTGCCCGCCGTGATCCTGATCGGCCTCGACACGTTCCATTCCTACGCGCTGGTGGCCAAGTCGAGCAGCCCCGCGACCGATCTGGCGAGCCTCAAGGGCAAGCGCGTCGGCATCACGGCGCCCGGCAGCCTCACGGACAACACGATCCGCTTCTCCATGAAGGAGCTGGGCCTGAACCCTGATCGCGACTTCCAGATTTCGGGCGCGGGCGTCGGCGCCGCCATGCAGGCGGCCATCGACAGTGACCGCATCGACGCCGGCATGGTGATCCTCACCGATCTGGCGAACATGATGCAGAAGCAGGGCGCGTACAAGCTCGTGGTCGACTACCGCAAGATGCCCTATCCGTCCTTCGCCGGCCTGGCCCTTGAAAGCTTCATCAAGGACAAGCCGCAGGCCGCGAAGGGTTTTGCGCGCGCTGTCGCCCGTGCCATCGGCGACCTGGAGAAGGATCCGGAGCTGGCGCGCGCGACGCTCGCCAAGATGTTCCCGAACTTCAAGCCGGAGCTCGTCGCGGAGGTCGCCAAGAGCGCCGTCGAGCGCACCCCCAAGGGCGGGATCGTGACGCCTGAGTCCATCGAGAACCTCAACAAGATCGTGCTCGCCAGCGACGATTCCCTGAAGGCCGTGACGTTGCAGGAAGCCTTCGACGCCTCGCTGTTGAAGGATTGACGATGATCGACGGCGCAAGGCCGGACGCTGGAGACCTGACGCTTTCGGCCGCAAGGCCGAAGGCCGCGCATCCGCGCGTGCGTCTCGAGGGCGTCGGCAAGGATTTCGTGGACAAGAAGGGCGCCACCCTGACGGTCCTCGAGTCCATCGACCTGACCGTGGAGGAGGGCGAGTTCGTCGCCATCGTGGGGCCCAGCGGCTGCGGAAAGTCCACGCTGCTGCGCCACATCTCCGGCCTCATGCCGCCCACCCGCGGCAGCGTGTTCGTCGACGGCGCTCTCGTCACCGAGCCGCCCCCGGACGTCGGGTTCATGTTCCAGCGCGACACGCTGCTGCCGTGGGCGAGCGTGTACGACAACATCCGCGTGGGGCTCCAACTCAACGGAACGCCGCAGGACGCTTTCGAGCCGCGCATCGGCCAATTGCTGGACCTGCTGGGGCTCAAGGCTTTTCGCGACTTCCTGCCCAGTTCGCTGTCGGGCGGCATGCGCCAGCGCGTGGCTTTGGGGCGCCTGCTCGCCTACGCGCCCGCGCTTTACCTGATGGACGAGCCCTTCGGGGCGCTCGACGCCATGACCAAGATGGCCATGGGCCGCGAGCTGCTGCGCATCTGGAGCCTTGAGCACAAGAGCGTGATTTTCGTCACCCACGACATCGAGGAGGCCGTCGGCCTCTCGGACCGCGTGATCGTGATGTCGGCGCATCCTGGCCGCATCAAGTCCGACTACAGGATCGACCTGCCGCGTCCGCGCGACTTCCGCGAAGTGCGACTGCTGCCGCGCTTCCGCGACCTGTGCGAAACGATCTGGCGCGACATCGGCCTTGAGTGAGGCGACCATGCACAGCGCAAGGCCAGGGGCGGCGTTCCCTCACCTCAGGAGAGGGACAGGGCAGGGTCTGGCGCCCTGTCGCCGAACGCCGTGGCGTACCCCGCCCCAACCCTCCCCTGAGGGGAGGGAACGCGCCGCCGCCCGGAGGATGACATGACAAGCGCCAGCGCCGCACCAGCGCGCCCCGGATGGATCGGCCGCAATGCGGCCCGCGTTGAGGACGACGTGTTGCTTCGCGGCGGCGCCCGCTTCCTCGACGACATCGTTCTGCCTGACGCGCTGGAGGCGACCTTCGTGCGCAGCCCGATCGCGCACGGCCTGATCCGCAGCATGAACCTGGACGCCGCCCGCGCGCTGCCGGGCGTGCACGCGGTGCTCGCGTTCACGGACCTGCGCGCCGTCCTGACGCAGGACGACATTCCGCTTGCGCTGCCCGCCGGCGGCCTGCGCTTCGACGTCAACCCGACATGCCTCGTCATCCATGAGGCCTGCTACGTCGGCGAACCGGTCGCCATGGTGATCGCATCCTCGCGCCGGATCGCCGAAGACGCGGCGGCGCTGGTGGAACTCGACCTGGAGCCGCTGCCCGCCGTGGTCGATCCCGTCGAGGGATTGGAGCCGGGCGCCCCGAAGGCGCGGCTCTCGTGCCCGGACAATCTGGTCGCCAAGACGAAGGTGGACTACGGCGACGTGGAGGGCGCCTTCGCGGGGGCGGCCCAAGTGGTCGCGCGCGCCTTCCGGCTCAACAAGGGCGGCGGCCATCCCATGGAGCCGCGCGGCGTGGTCGCGCGCTATGACGAGATCGCCGACCAGCTCACCGTCTGGAACTCCACCCAGATGCCCCATCGCGCGAAAGCGATGCTGGTCGAGACGCTGGGCCTCGCCGAACATCAGGTGCGGGTGACGACGCCGGACGTGGGCGGCGGGTTCGGCACCAAGGCGGTGTTCCACCCGGAAGAACTCGCCGTGCCGGCGGCCGCCATGCTGCTCAAGCGGCCCATCAAGTGGGTGGAGGATCGGTTCGAGAGCTTCACGGCGAGCATCGGCGAGCGCGAGCAGGTGTGGACTGTGGAGGCGGCGTTCGACGCCGACGGGCGCATCCGGGGGATACGCGGGACGCTGCGTTACGACCATGGCGCCGCCACGCCCTACGGCATTGCGCTTCCGTTCAACGCGGCCACTAACCTCATCGGCCCCTATGCGCTGCCCGCCTACCGCATGGACATCGATCTGTGCATGACCAACAAGACGCCCGCCGCGCCCACGCGCGGCGCAGGGCGCCCGCAGGGCACCTTCGTCATGGAGCGCCTGATGGACGCCATGGCGCAGCGCATCGGCCTGCCGCGCGACGAAATCCGCCGCCGCAACATGATCCAGCCCGGCCAGATGCCGTTCACGATTCCCGTGAAGCAGCGCGACGGCAGCATGATGGTCTACGACAGCGGCGACTATCCCGAATGCCAGCGCCGCGCGCTGGAGATCGCCGGCTGGGACGATTTCCCCGCGCGCCAGAAGCAGGCGCGCGAGCAGGGCCGCTACATCGGCCTTGGGCTCACGAACTATGTGGAGGCCACCGGGCGGGGGCCGTTCGAGAGCGTCTCCATCAGCATCGGTCCGTCAGGCCGGATCGTGGTCTCCAGCGGCGCCACCGCGCAGGGGCAGGGCGTGAAGACCATGCTGGCCCAAGTGGTGGCGGACGTGCTCGGCGTCGCGCCCGAAAGCATCCACGTCGTGGTGGGCGACACCTCCGCTACTCCTGCGGGCCTTGGCGCATACGCCAGCCGCCAGGCGGTGACGGCCGGCAACGCCGCCTACCGCGCCGCGACGCTGGTGGCCGAGAAGGCCAAGACCGCCGCAGCCGAATTGCTGGAGGCCTCCGTGGACGACCTGGTCGTCAACGACGGCCGGGTCGAGGTGAACGGGGTGCCGGGCCACGGCAAGAGCCTCACGCAGATCGCGCGCGCGCTCGCGGGCACGCCGGGCTTCGCGCTGCCGGGAAACCTGCCGCCGGGGCTTTCCGCCAGCAACGACTTCATGACGTCGGGTCTCAGCTACACCAACGGCTGCCATCTCGCGGAGGTCGAGGTCGATCCCGACACCGGCGGCGTGAAGATCCTGCGCTACGTGGTGGTGCATGATTGCGGCCGCATGATCAATCCGATGATGGTGGAAGGACAGATCCTCGGCGGCGTGGTGCATGGAGTCGGCATGACGCTGTTTGAATGGATGCGCTACGACGCCGACGGCCAGCCGCTCACCGTGACGTTCGCCGACTATCTGCTGCCGACGTCCGACGTCGTGCCGCGCATCGAAATCCATCATCTGGAATCGCCCACGCCCCTGAATCCGCTCGGCGTGAAGGGAGCGGCCGAGAGCGGCACCATTGGCGCGCCCGCGACCATCGTGTCGGCGATCGAGGACGCGCTGCGCCCGCTCGACGTGCGCATCACGCAGGTTCCCGTAACGCCGCCCCAGTTGCGCGCGCTCATCCGGCAAGCCCAAGTGGCGGAGTCCGCGCCATGAAGGCGCCCGCGTTCCGCTACCATGCGCCAACCGACGTCGCGCAGGCCGTGAGCCTGCTCGCAAGCCTCGAGAACGCGCGCGTGCTCGCCGGTGGGCAATCGCTGATGCCGATGATGAACCTGCGCGTCGCGGGGCCCGATCACCTGATCGACCTTGGGCGCATCCCCGAACTTGCCGGGGTGGCGCAGGTCCCGGAAGGGTTGCTGGTCGGCGCCATGACCACCCAGCGCGCACTGGAGACGTCCGCGGTTGTGGCGCGCCTATGCCCGCTGCTGTCGGAGGCCGTGTCGAACGTCGGCCACCAGCAGACGCGCAACCGCGGCACCATCGGGGGCAGTTTGTGCCATCTCGACCCGGGCGCAGAGCTTCCCGTCGCGGCCGCCGCGCTGGACGCGGTGATGATCGCCCGCGGACCGCAAGGCGAGCGGCGCATCGCGTTCGCGGACTTCCCGGCCGATTATCTCACCTCCACCCTGGAGCCTGGCGAAATCCTCACCCACGTGCTGTTGCCGGTCGCCTCCGCGCGCGCCGGGTCCGCCTTCCTCGAGTTCAATCGCAGGCCGGCGGACTACGCCATCGTATCGGTGGCGGCGCACGTGACCCTTGACGAGGCGGGTCGCGTCGCGGGGGCGTCGATCGCGGTCGGGGGCGTCTCGCATGCGCCCGTGCGGCTCGCGGACGCGGAAGCTGGCCTCGTCGGCGCGCTCGCGGACGCTGCGGCGTGCGCGCAGGCTGGGCGCCTCGCGGCCACGTTGGCGTGCGACGGAGACGATCTCTATCCGGCCGACTACAAGCAGGATTTGTGCGAAACGCTAGTGCGGCGGGCGCTGGGCGCCGCCTTCAAGCGTGCGGGAGCAGGCCATGTTTGATCCGCGTCCACTGAACGTCACCGTCAATGGCGCCACCGTCCAGCGCACCGTCGACTCGCGCGTTCACCTGGCGGATTTCCTGCGCAAGGAACTCGGCCTGACGGGCACGCACATTGGCTGCGAGCATGGCGTCTGCGGCGCCTGCACGGTGCTGGTGAACGGCGCCAGCGTGCGCGCGTGCCTCATGCTTGCCGTGCAGGCGGAAGGGTGCGCGGTTCAGACCATCGAGAGCGTCGCGGCGCCGGGCGGCGCCCTGCACCCCATCCAGAGCGCGCTTGCGCGCCATCACGGCCTGCAATGCGGCTATTGCACGCCGGGCGTCGTCATGACGCTGCTCGAACTCCAGCGCGAAAGCGCGGGGCGGGCCGTGTCCGAGCATGAGGTGCGCGCTGCGCTCTCAGGCAATTTGTGCCGGTGCACGGGCTATCAGGGCATGGTGGACGCGGCCCTTGAGGTGCTGAACGCGCCTGCGGCGCAGAGCTGAACGAAAAACGGGCCTGCGCGCGGTCTGCGCGCAAGCCCTGGTCGCGCCGTTTAGCGCATGACGATGCGCTCAAGCGTCTTGTCGCGTTCTTCGAAGATCCTGCGCAATTCCTGGTCGCGCTGCGCAGGGCTCAGTTGCGCCAGCGTGCCTTGCGTCTTGTTCAATTCGTCGAAGACGCGCTGCAATTCACGTTCCCGCTCGGCCGGGCTCAGCAGCGCGAGGTGCTCCAGCGTGAGGTCGCGGTCCCGATAGATGCGCTGCAACTCCCGCTCCCGCTCGGCGGGGCCGAGTTGCGCCAGGCGCCCCATGGTCTTCTGCATTTCCTGATAAACGCGCTCCAACTCGCGGTCGCGCTCAGGAACGCTCAGTTGCGCCAGGGCGCGCAGCGACTTGTCGCGCTCTTCGTAGATGCGCAGCAACTCGCGGTCGCGTTCCGCCGGGCTCAGTTGCGCCAGCGTGCGCAAGGTCCTGTCCCGCTCCTGATAGATTTGCTGGAGGGTGCGGTCCCGGTCGGAAAGGCCCGGGTCCTGCGGCGAAAGCTGCTGGGCGGACGCGAGCGAACCGGAGAGAAGCAGCGCCGATGCCGCGGCGAGCGTACAACGATTGAACTTCATCTGAACCTCCTGTTTTGTAAAGTTGAAGCAAACCTAATACGTTCAGATTTTAAGTCGTTGATCCAAATCATAGTGTATTGTCATGTTGTCGCTTAGAAGATAGTGCGAGTATTTACGCTCTATGCTTCAGATTCAGCTATAAGCGCCCGAAATCCAGGAGGCATGTCATGGCTTACGCTTCATTGCTCGTGCATGTAGAGCCGGACGATCCGGCCTCCGACGATCGCGTCGCGTTGGCGGCCGATCTGGCCTCGCGGTTTCACGCGCAGCTCACCGGCCTGTGCGCGATCACGCCCGTCTATCTGCCGCCGGACGACATCGCCGGGGTGGCGCTGGCGCGCAGCATTCTCGACGAAGAAGAGCGTCGCGCCCAGAAGCTGTTCGACGCTGCGCAGGACAGGTTTCGCGTGGCCGCCGCTCATGAAGGCGTGAGGCTGGCGTGGCGCTCGTCCATCGACGACCCGGAGGAGGCGATTGCGCGCGCGGCGCTGAGCGCTGATCTGATCGTGCTGGGCCGCCCGTCCGATGTCCATCGCGCGCCCGACCCCGGAGAGGTGCTGCTGATGGCTGGCCGGCCCGTGCTGGTGGCGCCGCCCGGGGTGCGCACGATGCCGCTGCGCAACGTTGTGGTGGGATGGAAGGACGGCCGCGAAGCGCGGCGCGCGCTGTGGGACGCGCTGCCGATCCTTGAACTGGCGGACGACGTCGACGTGGTGGAAATCACCGACGGTCATCCGGCGCTGGCGGACACGGCGCGCATGAACGAGGTGGTCGCCTATCTGCACCGCCACGGCGTGAAGGCGCAGGGCGAATGCCGGGCGCGCGGCGCAGGCGCGGACGCCGACGAGTTGGCGCGCTACGCGGCCGAGCGCGACGCGGACATGATCGTGGTCGGGGGCTACGCTCATTCCCGCCTGCGCGAATGGGCGCTCGGCGGCGTCACCAAGGCGCTGATCGAGACCTCGCCGCGGTGCTGCTTCCTGTCGCATTAGTTGGGAGCGGCCAGAAGGCAGTAGGCAGTAGGCGATTGGCGAACAGCGAATAGATAAGGCTGGGGGGAGAGTGGAGCCCAGGACACCTACTGCCTATTGCCTACTGCCTCTATTCGCCATTCGCCGCTCGCTATTAGCTCCTCCCCGCTCCCCCTCTCGCGACTTCCTCAGTCCGTCACCCTGATGTTCTGCGGCGGCAGGATCGTCGCCCACTTCGCGAGATCGTCCTCGTAGTACTTCACGAAGTCCTTGCCGAACTTGTCGCCC
>JAQGJX010000205.1 GCA_028290405.1 Hyphomicrobiales bacterium | reverse complement strand
GCGTATTGCTGCAGAGCCCAAACGACGAAGCTGCTGTCGAGCCCTCCGCTCAGGAACGAGCCCCACTTGGGCGCGACGCGCGCGCCCCGCGCCACCGCGTCGAGCAGATGCTCGATGATCGCCTCGGGGAATTGTTCGTCGGTGTGGGCGTGCGCCCGATGATGCACGATGTCGTAATAGCGCGATGTGGAGACGCCGTTGTCGCTGATGACAGCAAGGGTCGCGGGGCCGAGCTTCGCGACGTCCTGCAACATCGAATGGGGCGCGGGAATGCAGCCCAGCATCAACATGTCGAGCAGGCTGGAATGATCGACGTTGAAGCTCTCCCGCGTGCGCGCGTTCATCTCGCGCAACGTGGTGGCGAACAGCGCGCACTGGGGCGTGACATGGACGTAACCTTGCGACTTTCCAATCTTGTCGTTGCCCACGATGACCTTGCCCATGCGGGCGTCGACGATCACCACGCAGTACTGGCCATCGATCCGCCCAAGCGCTCCTTCTCCGTGCTGAAGATAGAGATCGTGGACGATCCGCGCATCGGATAAGCGGCGATCGTTCAGGCCCGGAGGCGCGTCGCTCAGGTAACCCTCAAGCGCCACCACGACCCCTTGGTAGTCGGGCGCCTCGCGCGGCTCGTCCTGGTCGGGGAAAAGTCCGTCATGGGCGCCAAGCTGCAGCCGGACGCCTGAAAGGCGGGGCGGGCCTTCGCGGCTTCCCCGCTGGATCACGAGCTCTTTGAAGGCGCTTGCTCCCTCGCGACGGCTAACCTCAGCAAGCAAGTGCGCCTCCTCTGGAACGCCCTCCCGGGCGGATGTCCGACGATCTAGTGCCGCAGGTCGCGGTCCTGAGCGGCGTCGGTGAACTGTTGAACGACTTCCACCGTGTCGCCGGACGTGAGTTCTGCGTCTGGATCGGCCTGTCGGCCGTCCTTGCCCACCGAGAATATCCGCACGATGGTTTGCTCGGCGGAGCCGCTGGGGGTGCGAGGGGATACCCGCGCATGTTGAAGCTTTGCGCGCGCCGCCGCGAGTGTGCTCTGCGCCCGGGCGACCTCGACGGATTCCCGTTGCAGCGCTTCAAGAACCTTGATGCGGTTGGCGTCCGTATCCCGCTCCAGGCGCCGCTGCGTTTCCGTGACCAGCCGGCGCGTCTCGGCGAGCCGCGCAACGGTTTCCGCGAGCCTGATCTTGACGAGCGCAAGCGCCTGCTGGGTTTCTCCCAGCCGCGGCGCGGCGATGACGCCTTTGCTGAACGCGCCTTTCAGCCGTTCGTAGTCGGCCTCTGCGATCTTGACGTTCAACTGCTCCTGCGTGCGCTGTTCTTCCAGCTCCGCGAGTTGCGCGCTGATCATCTTCAGCGTGCCGGCCACGTGCTGCCGCTCGCGCTCCATGTCGTCCCTTGCGCCCTTGAGCTGGTCCTGCTCCACGCGAACCATGTCCTGCACCTTGCGGGCCGGGACGCCGGCTGGATCTAGGGCGTTTGTGGGAAACGTCTCCTTGCCTTCAGCCTCAGCCCGCAGACGGGCGACGCGAATCTGGCTGAAGACGTAGGAAATGGCGACGTTCTCATACTCGGACTGTAGCACGTCCGGTATGACTTCGCCGTCTTGCGCAGCAGCTTCCTTTCCTCCCGCCATCGCCATCAGCTGGCGCACTGTCATGCCGGGGCGATACTCGTAAGGGCCGGGCTTCAGCACGGCCCCGGAGATGAACACCGGCCGGTAACCCACGACTTCGACGACGGCGTCGACCTGGTCGTAGCCTCCACGGTCCTTGAAAGCCTTGGCGATCCTTTCGGCCGCCGCAGCGGTGCTCAGGCCCGCTACGGGAATTTCGCCAACTAGCGGAATAGCGACGCTGCCCGATACGCCGACCTGCGCGCGACGCGTCAACTGGCCGCCGGCCGAAACGACGACTTCCAGAGTGTCGCCGCGGCCAAGAACATAAGTTGACTCAGATTGAGCCAGGGCGACGTTGGAGGGGATCAGGAGGCACGCGGCCAACGCCTGCTTGCAGCGAGGCCAGAAACGACGCATTTGGGAGACTGCCACGCGAGGGAACTCCACTTCAAGAATGCGCGGAGAACCGCGCCATCGCCCGTTTCATGCATCTGTTGAACTGGGATTTACGAGCTAAAGACCGGGGCTCTTCGCTGCGTACGACCCGGACGTACGGCGGTTTCCTAAACAATGCAGGCAGGAACAAAGTTCCCTGCGGGACTGCGTGCGACGACGTAAAGTGAAGATCCACGAAGTATGACGTCAGCTTCTTGAGCCTATGTTTGGCCGCCGAGGGAACGGACGATCATAGTAGTCGAGGCCCGAGCTTTTGTCCGGCGATCCTTTTGCCCTTGCGGGCGAACCCTCGCGCAGAGCAAGATCCGGCGCGGCGGCCGCCGGGGCCATGAACATCGGGTCGGCGAAAACGGAGGACGCGTCCGTCCCCCTTTGGGATATGAGGACGCGGGCGTCGCGGGCGCGGAAGAACGCGCGGTCCTGAACTTCCACCAGGACGCCGCCGTCGTTCCTATAATAGCAATTGAAGTCGATGCTGACGCGCCCGGTCAACTCGACCGGATACCTGAACACGCGCACGCCGCGCGACCAGAAGGCGCAGTTGTGAACGCTTAACGCCTGCGCGCCGGACGCCCCATACGCGTCGACGATCACGCCTTGCGTTCTGTCAGCGTAGAACGAGCAATTCCTCAGGCTCAAAACCCCGGCGTTCTGCGCGACCGCAAACCGAAGGGTCGCGCCCATGTTCTGGGCGTCGTCGCGCTCTATGAACTGGTCCGACTGGCAATCGACCCGGGAGGCGCCGCTCATGTTCACGTTGTTGCACACCTGCGTCCGCCCCATGGGGTCGATGTAGATGTTCCTGCGGGACAGAACCTTCGCGCTATCCTCGACGCCAAGGTTGAACGTCCCGTTGTCGGACCTGTTGTTGTAGCCCACAAAGTTCTGCTCAAGGACGAGTTCGTCGGCGTTCACCTGCGCCAGCACCCCGCACTCGCCATTGTCCGTGAAGCTCGACGCCTCAACGCGAGCCCGCCCAATCTTGAAGTTGAAGCCGCTCATGGCGTTGCCGTGGCATTGCGCGCGGCGCACGATGTGCGGACCCGCCCCCGCGTCTTCTGAAATCTGTATGCCGTCGCCGGCTCCCAGGGCGCGCACGCTTTGCTGGCATACGACGTCGCTCGCGAGAGCCAGGACCCCGCCGCCGCCCGCCACAAGCCCTGTGCCGCAACCGGTAAACGTTCCGCGTTCGACGAACCCTACGGCCGTGGGCCCTGTGACGTAGACGCCGTTGACCGCGTTCTCCACGTCGACGTCGCTGAAATGTACGGTTCCGGCCTCAATAAGCGCGCCATGACGCCGGCCCTCGCCGTCGATCCTTGGCGGCGGGCCCTCGCCAAAGCTGGAAACGTTCAGGGAGTTGCGGATGTGCAGCATTTCGCTCCATGCGTCGCCGCGCCGCAGATATAAATTGCACATTTGGCCGTCGATCAGCCGCAACGCTCTTGCGAATGTCCTCAAGGGCGCCAGCGGGCTGACGCCGGACATGCGGTCGTCTCCAGACGAGCTTGAAACAAAAATGGACGGCAAGCTTTCATTACAGAAACCGGCTCCAGCCACGACCCCGGCGAGACCTGTAATTATAGTGCGACGACTTAGGTGATTATTCAGCATGGGCGGCGAACGTGCGAGTCCAAATTTGGTTCGCGCCGGAACGCGGAACGTACTTTCCCGTTAGGGCAGTTGGGTCGCGTTGAGGTCGCACGATGCACCAACTTGCTCTTCATCTACTAACCTTGTTTGCTGCGTTATACATTCTTGGACTTTGCAAATCAGTGGCCCCTCGCGTGGGGCTGCTGGACTATCCGGACGTGCGCAAGCATCACGCGGGCGCCGTGCCGCTGGTCGGCGGAATCGGCGTGTTTCTGAGCAGCCTGCTGGCGATCGCCGCCACTCCGCAGCTTTGGGTCTCCATCCATTGGCTGCTGCTGGCGTCCGCCGCCATCGTGGCGCTGGGCGCCTACGATGATCGCTACGACATGAAGGCCCTCACCAAGCTCCTCTTCCAGATCGCGATCGCCACGATCCTTGTACTCGGCGCGACGCCGTCGCTGTTGCGCCTGCAGGAGCTTCCCTTGCTGCCCCCATGGGCGGTTGATGCCGTCGCGATTTTCTTTCTTGTTGGGCTCATGAACGCGATCAACATGCTGGACGGCAGCGACGGGCTCGCGGCGAGCGTCGCGAGCGTCGCGCTTGCCGCTCTCGTGGTGGCGGCTTCGCTGGCCGGCGCGTCCGCCACCCAGGGGGGCGCGTCGATCTTTCTGACGTCAGTGGTTGCGTTCTTGCTGCTGAACGCTCAGACGCCGTGGCGCAGGCAAGCCTCCGTGTTTCTGGGCGATGCAGGCAGCATGCTGCTTGGCCTGGTGGTGGGCTACTTCGTGCTTGACCTCACCAATGCGCAACACCGGCCTTGGGCCTTCTCGCACGCGATCTTCTTCGTCGCCTTTCCGCTCGTAGAAACCGCCAGCCTGGCGATGCGGCGCACGGTGCACGGCGGCAGTCCCTTCCGGGCGGATCGCGATCACATGCATCACCTGTTGCTGGAAGCGGGCTTCAGCCCTGCTGCGACCGCCATGATCGTCTCGGGCGCCAGTCTCGCGCTGGCCGGGACCGCGGGCTTGCTCCACGTGGCTGATTTCGACCTTATCTCATGCCTCGTGGTGGGAGCGCTCGTCGTCGCCGCCCACGCGCTGGCGGTCCGATATCTCACGTCGAGGCGGCGCAAGGTCGCACGCGACCTCCGCTTTCGCGTTGAGCCTGTGGCGGAAGCTGCGGCTGTGGTTCGGCCGTCTACAAGCGAGGCTGATGGATGGCGTTGACCCTGAGGGCGTCGGGCCGAAGCTTCGTTGCTGGCGAAGGCGGACGGCTCGCCTGGTACGCAAGCCGCGCCCGGCGCATGAACGCGCCGGAGATGGCGCATCGTGCGCTGCGCATCGCGAGCGACGCTGCTTCCTTCGTGCGGCTCAAGGCGACAGGCTCGCCATTTGGGTCGCCGTCAGCGTCCGCGGCGCATCTGCGCCAAACGCGCGATTGCCTTCCAGGACTCGCCTGGGACGCGCAGGCCCTCGCGCGCGACGCAGAGGACCTGCTGGCGGGCCGCGTCTCATATGGCGGTTTCGTCTGGCGCTTTGACGACAGCGACGCGGTATGGCGGCGCGCGCCGGACTCCGGCCAATACTGGCCCATGACCTATGCGCCATGGCTCTCCCACAGGGCGGGAAACCCGATAGGCGACGTGCGCATCACCTGGGAGCCGAATCGGCTTCAGCAATTGATCGGCCTCGCTCTCCTGGCCAACGGTGCAGGCGGGGACGCCGCCGCACGGCTGCTCAGCGCGCAGCTGAGATCCTGGGTGCGGCTCAATCCCCCCATGCTGGGCGTCAACTACACCAGCGCGATGGAGTGCGGACAGCGCTTGCTGAGCGTGTGCTATGCGGCCCACCTGGCTCGCGACGCGCTGGCGCACGACGAGGCCTTCTGGAGCGACGTCGCGTGGCTGACGCAAAGTCATTGCAGGATCATCGCCGATCGCTTGTCGTTGCATTCTTCCCTGGGCAACCACACCGTGGCGGAAAGCGTCGCGCTGTTCACCGCCTGCCTTGTCGCCCCGAGTTCTCAATCCGCTCGTTGGGAGGCGTGCGCGCTTGACGCGCTGCGGCAGGCCTGCGGGCGCGTATTCCTGAAGGATGGAGGAAGCGCCGAGCAGTCGACGGCCTATCACGTGCTTGTGCTCGATCTGCTGCACCTTGCGATCCTCGTGGGGGAGCGGCACGGCCGCAACATGGCCGTGTTTCATGACTGGCGCAACGCCGGGAGCGCGTTCCTGCGTGCGCTGTCAAGCAATGGCCGGCTACCCCATATCGGAGACAGCGACAGCAGCTACTCGCTGTCCCGCTATATGGTCCCGTGCTGGCGCCTGTCTGCGGCGCGGGAGCCCGCGGAACCGCTCGTGACCTTTCACCACGGCGGCTACAGCGTGGTGCGCCTGGCGCGCGTGACAGCGATCGTCGATCATGGCCCGCTCGGCATGCAGCCAAACTACGCGCATGGGCATTCTGACGCGCTCAGCGTCCTCCTTGAGCTGGACGGGCGGCCGGTGCTGATCGATGCGGGCACGTGCGCCTATGCGGACCGGGAGGGATGGCGGGATTACTTCCGCAGCGTGCGCGCGCACAACACGGTTCGTGTGGGCGACGACGACCAGGCCTGCGCGACAGGTCCATTCCTTTGGTCGAACCCACCACAGGTGACGCTCGAAGCCGCCATCCGGACTGAAGAGGGCGCGCTCCTCGTCGCTCGCCACGACGGCTACATGCGCATCGGCGTCATGCACCAGCGTGGCCTTCTGATTACGCCTGATCGGATGGTGGTTCTTGACCGGCTCACAGGGAACGGCGCTGCGCCACTCTGCGCACTTCGGTGGCACTTCGCGGGCGTCCTGACGTTTTCGGGCGCGTCGCGCTTCACCCATCAGCCCACCGGAACGTCGTTGCATGTCAGCGATGGAACATGCGCGCTTTTGCGGCAATCCATGGAGCCGCGCGGCGGCTGGATGTCGCCGCGGTACGGCGAGATCGAGGGCGCCTCCACGGTCGAATGCGACGCCACCGGCCCTGGCGAATTTCTCTCCATCTTTACGTTCCCGTGGGCGTCGGCGACGGCCCCGCATGTCCATGAGGCTGACGTGACGATGCTCGCCAAAGCGATGTCGGGCGGCAGCCCCTCGGGAAGGAGGAGCCCATGATCCCCACGCGTGTCAGCGTTCTTGATGTTCCGGTCGATTGCGTCGACATGGACACGGCGCTCGAATGCGCCGACCGCCTGATGAGCAACGGCCGGCCCGCAGCCATCATGGCCATCAATCCCGAGAAGGTCATCGCCTGCAGGCAACGCGCTGAATTGCGCGACGCCATCGCACGCGCCGATCTGCTGATCCCCGACGGCATCGGCGTCGTGGCCGCCGTGCGTCTCATGGAGGGCGTGGCGATCCAGCGCGTCGCCGGAGCTGACCTGATGGTGATGCTTTGTCACGCGGCGGCGCGCAACGGACGCTCCGTCTACCTTATGGGCGGCGCTCCCGGAGTTGCGGCGAAAGCGGCGGAACGCCTGCAGGAAACCTGCGCGGGGCTCACGATCGCGGGCGTCCGCGACGGCTATTTCGATGAAGCCGACAGCGGCGCCGTCATCGAGGCGATCAACGCCTCAGGCGCGGACATTCTGTTCATCGGCATGGGAAGCCCCCGGCAGGAACTCTGGGTCGCGCGCCATCTCGACAGTCTCAATGTAAAGCTGTGTCAATGCGTCGGCGGCACCATCGACGTCGTCGCCGGGCATGTGAAACGCGCGCCCGAGCTGTTCCGGCGCTTCAACCTTGAATGGTTCTACCGGCTGGCTTCCCAGCCCTCCCGCATCGCGAGGCAAAAGAACCTGCCGGTGTTCATGCTGGCGGTGGGCAGGTCGCTATATGCGCGGCAGCGCACAGCAGCGGGACAATGACGATGTTGCATCAGCGCCTGGATTTGCCGCGCATGCACGAGGCCTGGAAAAGCGGACCCTTGTTGACGACGGTCCTGCGGCGGCGCGCCCGAACCTTGCTAATATTTCCGCTCGTGGTGCTCCTCCTGGCGTTCGGCGTGATGCGCTTCGTTCCGTTCAAGTATCGCGCAACTTCGGTGCTCTGGCTGCGGCCCCAGGTCGCCATGATGGCGGCCGACACAGCGCCGCCTGACGCCAACCGGCTCGCCGAACGCCAGCAAGCGAATCTCTACGAACTGCGATCCGTTCCGCTCGCGACAGCGGTCATACAAAGGCTCGATCTGAAGAACGAGCCTGAGTTTGCGGCCCGCATCGCTGAAGGCGGCGGCCTGTCGGGCCGCATACTGGCGCTGGTGGGGCCCACGGCGGCCGGCTGGATCAAGGCGGTCTTCGCGCCCGAGGCGCAGGTGACGTTGAAGCCCGAGGAAGAAGAAGCGATTCGGCGGCGCGCGCTCGCCGAATATCTGTTGAGCAACCTGACCGCCTCGCCCGAAGGCACGGAGCGCGTGCAGGTCAGCTATCGCGCCTCGACCCCGCGCCTCGCCTATGAAGTGCTCAACGCCGTGATGGAGGAGCATCAGCGCGACAAGCTGGAGCAGAAGAAGGAGCGCAGCAGGCTGGCTCTGGCGGCGCTGCGTCAGCGTATCGATTTTCTGCGCAGCCGGCTTGATGAGCAAAGCAGGGTTCTGGTGCAGGGAGAGACCGCGCGTCTCATCGAACTGCAGAACGCGGCGGAGAGCATGCAGGCCGACGAGGTGGTGACCGTGCCGCCTCTCGTGCCGACGCAGCCCACGCGCCCGCCCATGACGCTTGTGTTGCTGCTGTCCGTGTTCGTCGGTCTGGCGTTCGGCCTGATCGCCGTCGTGCTCCTTGAGGCGCGGGACTATCTGAATCGGCTGCTTGAACGCGCCTGACGCTCAGGGCGTCACCGGAGGGACATCACGTGTGCGGAGTTTCAGGCTGGGTTCGCGGGTCAACCGGATGGGGCGAGGACCAGCTACGGTTGATGACGGACGCGATCGCGCACCGCGGGCCCGATGGCTCCGGGGCGCTGATCGAAACGAGTTCGTCCGGCCACCAGATCGCTCTGGGGCACAGGCGCCTCGCGATCATCGATCCCGCCGGCGGCGCCCAGCCCATGACGTCGCCTGATCACAGGCTTTCCGTCGTCTTCAACGGAGAGATCTATAACTTTCGCGAAATACGCGCCGAGTTGGCGGGTCTGCATGGCTGCACGTTCCATACGGACTGCGACACCGAGGTGCTGCTTGAATCCTACCGCGTGTGGGGGCAGGGGTGCGTGCATCGCCTGCGCGGCATGTTCGCGTTCGCCCTGTGGGACAGGCGTGAGGAAACGTTGTTCATCGCCCGCGACAGGTTCGGCAAGAAGCCGCTTTTCCTGATGCAGCTCGGGGAGGGCTTCGCCTTCGCCTCCGAAATCAAGGCGCTTCTGGCTGTCATGGGCAAGGGGCCGTCGCTGAACGTCGCGGCTTTTCCCGAATATCTCCTCTATCGCTACGTCCCCGGGCCGGCCACCTTCTTCGAAGGAATCGTCAAGCTGCCGCCAGGACACTTCGCGGTGTGGACGCGTGAAGGGCTGCGCACCGAGAGGTATTACGCTCTGCCGAAGGCGGCCCCTGAGCGGGGCCTGTCCACCGCCGCCGCAATGGCCGACTACAGGCGTGCCCTTGAAGAAAGCGTGCGCATTCGCCTCGTGAGCGACGCGCCGTTCGGCGCTTTTCTGTCCGGCGGAATCGATTCCTCCACCATCGTCGCCCTGATGGCGCGTCATCTGGCGGAGCCGGTGAAGACGTTCTCCATCGGCTTTGAGGGTGCGTCGGACACGGAATTGCCGGCGGCGCGCCGCGTGGCGCAACATTTCAGGACGGAGCACCATGAACTGGTCGTCTCGTCGGACGAGATTTACAAAAACCTCGAAGCCGCGATCAGCGCGTGCGACGCGCCAGTATCGGAGCCCGCCAGCATCGCGCTGATGCTGCTCTCCCGCGAGGCCGCCCGCAGCGTCAAGATGGTCCTTTCCGGAGAAGGCGCGGACGAGGTGATGGGCGGCTACGCGAAGCATTCGATGGAACGCTTCGCAGGCGCGTACCGGCGGCTCCCCCCCGGCCTGCGAGGCGGCCTCGCGCGTCTGCTCGCCGCAGCGCCGCTTGCTCCCGCCAGAAAGCTTGGCGCGGGCCTGCAGACGCTTGGCGTCGAGCCGGCAGCGTTGCGGCATGCGCTCTGGTTCGGCGGCATTCATGCCCATGAGATCACGTCTTTCCTCGGCGCGCCTCCAAAGCCCAGCGCGGCGCACCTCGACGACCTGGCGGACGGAAGCGACGTGGACAAGTTGCTGCACTTCGATCAGGCGTCATGGTTGCCGGACAACCTGCTTGAACGGGGCGACCGCATGACGATGGCGGCGTCCATCGAGGCCAGAATGCCATTCATGGACCAGGAGCTGATTCAGCTCGCCTCGACGATTCCCGCGTCGATGAAGATTCGCGGTCTCACCGGAAAATGGTTGCTGCGGCGCTCCGTCCAGGACGTGCTGCCGCCCTCGGTCCTCAACCGGCGCAAGCGCGGATTTCCCATTCCGGTCTCAGCATGGTTTCGCGGGCCGTTGAAAGCGCAGATGCGCGAAGTTCTTCTCGATGGCGACGCTGTCGCCTCGCGTCTCATCGGCCGCTCAAGCGTGGAAACGATCATCGAGGAACATATGGGCGGCGCCGATCGCGGAAAGGCGCTGTGGCAATTGTTCAACTTCAACCTGTTCTGCTCCCTCTACGGGTTGCGGCCATGAAGAGCCAGGGGCCCCTGCAACGCGCTCGAGGGGCGCTGTTGAGGGGCGTCGCCGCCGCGGACATCGGGCCGAAGCTGGGCGCCGTTGCGAGCCTGATGTCATATGGACTCAGCGCAGTCGTGTTCGTCGGTTTCTCCGTTCTGTTCGTGAGATGGTACGGCGCCGGGGCGTACGGCGGGTTTTCGCTGCTTTTGAACACGGTGTCCGCCCTGACGCTTTTTGGTAACTTTCACGGCACGCTCGTGAGCTATTCGGTAGCGTCAGACCCAAGCCATTACCGGTCCTTCAGCAGGATCGTCGGCCGCTATGCGCTCGGCGCCTCCCTCGTCGCTACGCTCGTGCTGACGCTAGTGGGCGGTTTGCCGTGGATTTATGCGCCGCTTCTGGCGGTCGGCTTCTGGCTTCTCATCTTTTGCGGTCTGCCTTCCGCGGCGCTTCTCGCCACAAGCCATAATTATCTCTTCAACGTGGTGCGCGGCGTGTACCAATTGCTGATCGTCGGATGTTTCTGGGCCGTCTACGCATGGTCCGGCGACTTGCCGGAATCGTTCGTGGCGGCGCTCCTGATCGCCGCCTTGGCGAATTTCCTGACGTTGAACTATCTAGGCCGCACGCTCATCTCTTCGCGTGAGAACGCCCCCGAGGCCTCGACGTCGCTGATGTTCGCCGCGCTGGCGACGAACCTCGCCATGATGGCCACGCTGCTCGTCGACAAGTTCGCGCTGAGCTTTCTGCGGATCGGCACGCCGGAAGATCGAGGGGTCTTCCTACTTTACCTTGATGTCATCGGGCGTCTGTCGTCCGTGTTCATCATCCTGCTGCCCTCCTTCACGTATTATTTGCTGCAGCCCACGCGCGACGCGCGCGCCGTGGTGCGGTCCCTTGCCTTTGCCCTCGCGGTCGCAGCAGGCACAGGAGCGCTTGCGCTCGGCGTGGGCTATGGAGTAATCCCCGCGCTATACAGCATATCTCTCGATCACATTCGGGCGCTTCCGGGCGTCATGGCGCTCTATATTGCGCTCTTTGGGGTGACGTCGGTTGTCGTGGCCTATTGCAATGCGCGCGGCCTCGCATGGACGCTGACGGCGAACTACGCGCTGATGTTGCTCATCACGATCGCGGCGTTGCTGGCGCCGATGCTGCTGCGAGGCGGCGAACTTGGCGTGGTCGACCTCGCGACCGCGTTGGCGTTGGGGCAGGCAGGGTCGATGGGCGTGGGCGCATACCTCATCGCGCATCGCGGTTGCAACAAGCTCAAGCCGGAGTGACCATGGCGTCAGCGTCGTCGCGTCTTTCCATCCTCGCCGACGGCCGGCTGCTCACAAGCCATGTCAGCCTGACGGCGATCGTTGCGCTGCTGTTTTCAATCAGCCTGTTCGGCACGAACCTGCCCGGGTCGCGCGTAGCGATTTCGAGCGGGATCGTGCTGGCGTCGCTCCTTCCGTTCGTATGGGCCAACGCAGTTCTGGCGCAGCGCTTCGACACGACGCGCATCACGCGGGCGGATTTCGCCGCGCTGTGCTTCCTCGCTTATGGACTGAGCTTCGCGCTACTCTCGCTGCTGCAGGTGCTGCCGGATGATCCCGAGCGACCGTTCCGCCAGGACTACTGGTTTCGCCATTGCTATCACCTTTTCCTGCTCGGCCCCACCATGGCGGGCGCGGCGATGCTGTCGCACAACACCATCGTGCGGATCGTGCGCATGGGGGCGCGCTGGGGCCTGGTGAGCTATGCCTTCATAGGCGTCGCGGACGTCTGGACGGCTCTGCATTACGGCGACCCTCAAGGCCTGCTGAACGAGGGCTATCTCGCCTTCCTCGATCCTTCGACGACGACCTTCCTGTGCAGCGCATCGTACTTTCTGTACGCCGCCGCCGCACGCAGATTGGTTCTGCCGATCGTGGTCGCAGTGACGTATTTCGTCGTCTCGACAGTGCTTGACGCGGGCATGATGTACAACACGCTCACGGGCAAGTACGTGCTCCTGGTCCAGCTCGCCTTTACGCTCAGCATTGGCCGGTCGCCTGCTCTCGCCCTGGCGGCCGGCATCGTGGCCACGTTGCTGGTTTCGTCGTTATTGGTCGCGGGCGTGGTTTATCCAGGCTTGTCGCGCGGCGATCTCAATACCGCATGGCGCTTTGTGGTCTGGCGTGAGAACCTCTCGACCATGATGCAGACCGGCGGAGTCGGCGTGGGCTTTGGCACGCCCTACTATCGCGCTTCGGCCAACAACATGATTTCAGCTTTTCGGCTGGTCAGCTCCAACGAGTTCTCGCATTTCAGGTACACGTCCGCAATTGATGTCCTTTATGTGCGCGCGCAGCATTCCACCATTGTGAATACCTTCTACAGAATGGGCTTGGCGGGCGGGCTGCTGCTGCTGTGGATGTATATCGAGCCGGTGCGGCTTGCGTTCCTGCGCCTCTGGCGCAGCGATTTGGAGATGCGCCGCATCGTGGCGGCTGCGGGGGTGATCTTCCTGATCGAAGCGATTCAAACCGCGCTGCACGTGGGGCTGGAGTCGCCGCGTTACTTTCTCTTTTTCTGCCTCAGCTGGGGCTTTTTGCGCGCCGCCACGGACCGCCTCAGGGCGGAGCCGTTGCGCTAGCATTCGCCCGCTGGTCCGTCCGCCGCCCAGCGTTGATGCTAAGTAAAAGCTCCGTCGATAGCGTCGTCGCGGCAGTTAACTAGGCCGAAGGCGGGGCTATTTGTGGCAAAAAGTCCTCATTGCAGCTTTATCGCCACAGTTTACACGTGCACCGATTCTGCTTATCAGCCCCCGTCTAGTGGGTTGAATTGGAGAAAAGCAGATGTCGATTCTAATTGTTCCAAATGTAAACAACCAGATGTTCTGCGCGCTGGTAAAAATCGTAGAGAGGAAATGGTTCCGATAAGGCTCGGTTTTCCTGTAGGTAATGTTCGCCCAAGTTGGCGAGGTTGTAATCAATGATCAGTGGCATGGATCCGTCGGGGCTTCGGGATGGCGATCGCTCTCACAAGTCATTGCTGGATGATTCTCTGAGTCCCGGGTTGCTTCGGTCCGCGCCTGAACGGTCTTCAGCAAAATGGTTGACTGTATTCGCCATCGCAGTCGCAGTATCGGCGCTGATTTTTAGTGCGCTCATCTAAATAGAATATCGCATATCGCGAACGCACGGCCGGTGTCGTCCGGCAGCTTTGGGACTCGTCTCCCGGGGGGGTATACTCGTGACTTCAATCATCTATGTCGACGCCGTCAACGGCAGCGACAAAAACACCGGGTTGTCTGGGGACGCCCCCGTTCGCAGCCTTGCAGCGGCGAACGCTCTGCTCACCGATGGCGCGCAGCTTCTGCTTCACGCGGGGCAGACGTGGTCTGAAACCTTATGGCTGCGGACGTCCAATGTGACGGTGGGCGCTTATGGGACAGGCGCCAATCCTCTGATCGACGGCGGCGGCGCGCGTCACGGGATCGTCGTGCAGTCCAGCGGCGTCACCGTGAACTCGATCGACGTGTCGCACGCCTGGAATGGGATTTATGTCACCGGGACAGGGGCATCCGTAACAATTCACGGCGGCGTCTACGACGGAAACGGCACCGGTCTGGTGGCGGGCGGCGGCGGCGTGTTCACTCTTGTGGACGGATCGATCTGCAAGAACAGTACGCTCAAACTGGGCGCTGGCGACGGCATTCAGGTGTCGGAGGACGCCAGCGCGGGCCTGCACACGTTCATCAACGTCCAGTGCTACGGCAATGAGAAGCAGGGCCTGAACTTCAAGATCGGGCGCGCGGACGTCTCCAACGGCGTCTTCGAGCACAATGGCGAGACGGGCGTGCTGGGCCAGGTCAACGCCAGTTACATGAACCTGAACAACAACAATATCTCGTACAACAACACGGCCAACAACGGCACGTTCAATCTCGGGCTTGAGAACTCCGTGGAGGTTCACTCCACCGGCAACGTTTACGCCGACCCTACGCCAGGGTCGCTGGCGTACAACAACATCAACATGAGCGGCGCCACGAAGTTTTATTCCACCGGCGATACGTTCATCGAAAGCTCAAGCATGACGACCAACTTCGGGTCGTCCATTCGCATCCACACGGAAGGCAACGCCAGCGTGGTCGAGGTTCACAGCCCTGTGTTCCAGGTCAGCCATGCGTGGGGCTGGTTCATCGACGCCTATGGGGCGACGGGTTCGAAGGTGAGCGCTTATGACACGGACTTCTCCGTTCTGCCGGACACCGAGTACCGCGCGCCGGACGGATCCACGCCCGATCTTTTCGTAACTGCGTCGACCACCACGACGACTCCCACGACGCCGACGCCCATCGTGGACCTGACGCTGAATGGCGCCTCGACGGCCGATGTTCTCACGGGCGCCGCCGGAAACGACACGCTCGACGGCAAGGCTGGCGCCGACAAACTCTATGGGTT
>JAQGJX010000019.1 GCA_028290405.1 Hyphomicrobiales bacterium | reverse complement strand
CCCGCCGCGAGCGCTCCTGCGGCAGCCGCCGTCCTGCCGGCGCCGACGGAAGTTCTCGATCTGGCGATGGAGCAGATGGGCGCCGTCCGCGAGGTCCTTCGCCAGACCGGCGAGTCGACGCTCGAGTCCAGCCGCGTGGCTTACGACCGCCTGAAAAAGGCGGCTGAAGAGTCCACCGGCTCGCTGGAAGAGGCTTACAGCGTGGCCCAGAAGGGTCTGGCGGAACTCAACGCCAAGGCCCTTGAAGCCCTCAAGGCCAATGCGGACGCCTCGTTCGAGTTCGCCCGCGCGCTCTCGGGCGCCCGCAGCCTGTCGGACGTGCTCTCCCTCCAGGGCGAGCATGCGCGCAAGGGCTTCGAGGCCCTTGCCGCCCAGACCAAGGAGATCGCCAGCCTCGCCCAGAAGGTGGCCAGCGAAACCGCCGGCCCGATTTCGGGCAAGCTCGCCAAGACGTTCGACGCGGCCGCCTGACCGCGTCCACGCCCTGCGCTCCGCCCCCTTTGGGGCCCGCTTCTGAAAGCGCCGCCCACGCGGCGCTTTTTTCATGTGCGCGGGGTCAGCTTGCGCTTGCATTCGGCGTCGCCGCAAACTAGGTTCCGCGAAATCCAATGCCGCCTTAGCTCAGTTGGTTAGAGCACTAGATTGTGGATCTAGGGGTCCCCGGTTCGAGTCCGGGAGGTGGTACCACTCTCCATAGCCAAAAACCGCCGACGCGCCGCGCCATTGCGCCGCGCAGGTCCGCCGTGACACGAGCGCCGGGCGCGCGTACACGTCCCCGTCCGGGAGACACCATGACCGACGCGACGCTCGCCAACATCCTGACGGTTCTCATCGCCGCTGCGGCGTCTTTCATCATCGTCGATATCGTCAAGCGGGGCCGCCACTCGCGCGTGATGACGTTCCTGACGCACCTTGCGTCCCTCGTGGGCCTCGCGTCCGCGTCGCGCACGGGCGCCGCGCCCCTCCAGGGCAAGGCGGGCCGCGACCAGAAGCCCGCGCGGCTCAAGGGCCGCCCGGGCCGGGTCAAGGGCGCCTCCAAGCGCTCGCGCAAGCGCTAGCCCCTCAGCGCGCGCCGCTCCAGTCGCCCGCGCTCGTCGCCAGCTTCTCGAACTCGCCGTAGAGCCGCTCCACGTCCGCGCGCCTGCACATCTCGGTGCCGGGCGTCAGCACCGCGGCTGTGCCGGCCGCCATGCCCATCATGAACGCCTCGCGGGTTTTGCGCCCTTGCGCCAGAGCCAGCGTCATGGCGGCCACGAAGCTGTCGCCTGCGCCGACTGCGCTGCGCGCCTCCACTTCAAGCGCCGGCAGGCGCCACACGCGCCCGCCCTTGGCGAGCAGGGCGCCCTCGTGGCCCATGGTCACCGTGAGGATGTCCACGAGTCCGCGCGCGGTCAGGTCCAGCGCCGCTTCTTCCTGCGCGGCGGCGGTCTTCAGCTCGCGCCCGACCAGTTTCTCCAACTCGCCGAGGCTCGGCTTGCACAGATGCACGCCGCCCGCGTCAAGCGTGCGCTTCAGGGCGGCCCCGGAGGTGTCGAGCACGAACCGCGCGCCCCGAGCCCGCACGCGCTCGCCCACCCGCACATAGAAATCCTCCGGCGCGCCGCGCGGCAGGCTGCCGCTGGCGACCACGTAATCGGCCTCGCACGAGCCAATGGCCGCCAGGCTCGCTTCGAGCTCGTCGGCGCTCACAAGCGGACCCTCCGGCACGAACCGATATTCCAGGCCCGTGGAGGTCTCGAACACCGTATGGCTGATGCGCGTGTCGCCCGCGACGGCGATGCGCCGCACGGGTACGGCCTTATCGCGCAACAGGGCGTCGAGCACCGGCCCGGTGGCGCCGCCCGAAAGATAAAAGGCCTGGGTGGGTCCGCCCAGCTCCATCACCACGCGGCTGACGTTGACGCCGCCCCCGCCCGGATCGAACCGCTCTTTGCTGGTGCGCACCTTGTGGATGGGGCGCACCTGCACGGCTTCGCTGGCGCCGTCGATGGCGGGGTTCAGCGTCAGTGTGACGATCGGCTTCATGCAAGCTCCTGGGGGACGGCGCACCGGCGTTCGTCTCTTGCGATAACGCCACGCCGCGCCAGCCGCCGCAAGCCGTCAGGCAGGCGGCCGTGCGGGCCTCGTCAACCGGCGGAGATCATCTGCGCGGGCGCGCGCTGGCTTGCATAGCGCTCCAGCATCTGCGCGCAGAAGTCCGCAAACTCCTGCGGGTCGACAGGCGGGCTGGTGTGGTGCGGCGCCAGGCCGCGATGCTCCGGCGTGAAGCAGAACGTCACGGTGACGTCGAAATCCGCCAGCGCTTCCATCTGCCGGTCGAACCAGGCCAGCGCGTCCGGCCGGTAGCTGTCGGCCCAGGACAGGCCCGTGCGCAGATGGCGCACGCCCAGCCGCTTCATCCACGCCACGGCGTCGTCGAGGCGATGGTCCTGATAATGGAACCACTGGCACAGGCCCATATCCTGCGCCACGCGGCCATAGCGCTCCAGGGCCGGCTTGGGCGAGCCGTCCTCGCGCAGCAGCCCCATGTAGAAGTGCCGGTAGTACGAAGAACCTTCCGCCTCGCGATGGCGCGTCGTGGCTTCCCACGCCTGCGGCAGGTCGTAGAGGGAATACCAGTGCACGCGCGGCGCGCGGCCAATGAGCAGTTCCGCCGTGCGCTCCAGCCCCCAGGCCTGAACCTCCTCGGCGCCGAAGGACGACACGCCCACCTCGCTGACCCAGATAGGCAGGTCGCACACGGCGCGAATATCGGCGATCTTCGCCGGCCATTCGTGGATCTGCCACAGGTTCCAGTCGAGCGGAAAGCCATGCACGGCGATGGCGTCCACGTGCTGCAGCACGCCGCGCCGCTCCATGTTGCGTACGAACGCCGGATCGATGGGCGACATGCCGCCCAGCACGCGCGGGAGCCCCGGGGCGGCCTCGCCGATCGCCTTGCCGGCGAGCGAGGCCATGTTGCCGAACAACGACCAGTCGGGATCAAGCTCCGGGTCCCAGTGGGATTTGTTGTTGGGCTCGTTCCAGATCATCGCCGCTTCGATCATCGCTGAGGGCCTCGTGCAGGATAGACCGCGCCGCCATGCGCGATGGGTTTGGGGGAGACGCGGCAGATATAGACCTCGTCTTCCGGATGGCTGACGATCTCGAACCCCGCGCTGCGCAGCATGGCCTGCGAGCAGGCGGCGTTGGGCGCCCACCAGTTGGTCCAGTCGGCCGAGTATTCGTGTTCGATGAAATGCATCTTGGGATAGCCGGGCGCGTCGAAATGGCCGGTGGCCCAGAATTCGTAATCGGGCTCCACCGCATCGACCTCCTGCGAGCCGCGCTGCATGGTCTGGAAGATCATGAGATCGCCCGCAACGTGCTCGCGAATGAGATCGAGCGCCAGCAGCGGATGGCGCAGATGGTAGAGCACGCCCAGGAACAGCACGACGTCGAACCGCTCGCCCAGCGCGCCGATGTCGAAGACCGACATGCGATGAAACTCGATGTCCGCGCCCGTCACCTGCGCGGCGAGGCGCGCCTGCGCCAGATAGGCCTCGTCCCAATCGATGGCGACCACGCGCTGCGCGCCGCGCCGCTTCATCTCGATGGAATAAAAGCCCGCGTTGCAGCCGATGTCGAGAACGCTCTTGCCAGAAAGGTCCGCCGGGACCGCATCGGCGAAGCGCGCCCATTTCACGCGTGGATAATCGCCTAGGAAGTGATTGGGCGCGGTGGCGACCCCGCCCAGCTCCATGTTGTGGAACCATGGCCCCAGCGCCTCGATGCGCGCGCGAAGGTCGCCGCCTCCCAGCGGCCCGTCGTGGGTCTCGTCATGCATGGGAGGCTGCGTCCTCGTCCTCGCCCTGCTCGTCCTTGTCGTCCATGAAGGCGAACGCGCGTCGCCGCGCCTCCGCGTCCGTGAACTGTCGCGGCGGGGACTTCATGAAATAGCTCGAAGGGCCTTCGAGCGCCCCGCCGACGCCGCGATCCATGGCGAGCTTGGCGCAGCGCACCGCGTCCACCACGACGCCTGCGGAATTGGGCGAGTCCCATACCTCCAGCTTCAGTTCCACGTTCAGCGGCGTGCCCCCGAAGCCTTCGCCCTCCATGCGGATGTAGGCCCATTTGCGATCCGTGAGCCACGGCACGTGGTCGCTGGGACCCACGTGGATGTTGCCCGGCGCCAGCGGCTCCTCGAGCTGGCTGGTGACGGACTGGGTCTTGGAGATCTTCTTGGACTCCAGCCGCTCGCGCTCCAGCATGTTGCGGAAGTCCGCATTGCCGCCGAAGTTGAGCTGGTAGGTGCGATCAAGCCGCACGCCGCGTTCGCGGAACAGGTTCGTCAACATGCGATGCACGATGGTGGCGCCTACCTGGCTCTTGATGTCGTCGCCCACGATGGGCAATCCCGCCTTGGCGAAACGTGCGCGCCAATCCGCGTTCGAGGCCAGAAATACCGGGATGCAATTGACGAAGCCGCAACCCGCCGACAGCGCCTGCTCGGCGTAATGCTCGGCGGCGCGCTGCGATCCCACGGGCAGGTAGCAGATGACCACGTCGGTGCCGGACTGCTTGAGCACGCGCGCCACGTCCGCGACAGGCGCGTCGGATTCCTCGATCTCCTCGCGCATGTAGCGCCCGATGCCGTCCAGCGTCGGGCCGCGCTGAACCTTGACGCCCAGCGGCGAAACCTGCGCGAAGCGATGGGTGTTGTTGGGCGCGGCGAAGATGGCGTCGGCGACGTCGGCGCCGACCTTGGCGCGCGACACGTCGAACGCGGACGCCACCTCGATGTCGGCGATCGAATAGCCGCCGACGTCCGGGCGCGAGAGGCCAGCGACGGGCGTGTTTGCGCGCGCCTCGCGGTAATAGGAGAGCCCCTGGACGAAGGACGAGGCGCAGTTTCCGACGCCGACAATGCCGACGCGCACGCGTCTCGCCCCGGCGGTCGCAGCGGTCATGCGGCTCTCCATGTTCGCTTCTCGCGGCGCGGCGCGCCGCTGAACTTAAACTTGCGCCCGGCAGCTTTGTTCCTCGCCCGCATGGCTAGTCGGACGTCGGCGCGGAGGGCGCGACCTCGCCGAGCACGATGGGTCGCGCGCCCGCGCGCTTGCGCTTGAGATCGGCGGCAGGCGTGCCGGGAACGCGCATCAGCTCAAGCGCGTCGCCGTCTTCCTTCGCGCGGCTGTCGAGGCGCTTGCGGAACCAGTCGACCGTCGCCGGAAGTCCTTCCGCCAGGCTCACTTTCGGCGCCCAGCCGAGCCGCTCGCGCGCCAGCGAAATGTCCGGGCGCCGACGCCGCGGATCGTCGGTCGGCAAGGGGCGGAACACGAATCCCGCGCGCGAGCCGGTGATCGCCAGCACCGCGTCGGCCAACTCGCGCATGCTGAATTCGCCGGGGTTGCCAAGATTGATCGGCGTGCGCGGATTGTCCTGCGCGCCGATCAGCCGCAGCAAGCCGTCCACAAGGTCGCTCACATAACAGAACGAGCGCGTCTGCTCGCCGCTGCCATAGATGGTGAGCGGAGCGCCGTTCAGCGCCTGCACGACGAAGTTCGACACGATGCGCCCGTCGTCGGGATGCATGCGCGGTCCATAGGTGTTGAAGATTCGCGCGACGCGCACGTCCGCGCGCTCCATGCGCAAATTGTCGAAGCAGAGCGCTTCGGCTGCGCGCTTGCCTTCGTCATAGCAAGCGCGCGGGCCCGTGGGGTTGACGTTGCCCCAATAGTTTTCCCGCTGCGGATGCTCGTCCGGATCGCCATACACCTCGCTCGTGGAGGCCTGCAGGAAGCGCGCCCCGTCGCGCGCCGCCATGTCGATGAGGTGGCGCGTGCCAAGCACGCTCGTCATCATCGTGTGAATGGGATCGGCCTGGTAGCGCGGGGGAGACGCGGCGCACGCGAGGTTGAACACGCGATCGACGGGCGTGCGCAACGACAGCGGCTCGATGATGTCGTGCTCGATGAAGTCGAACCGCGCCTCGCGCTTGAGATGCGCGATGTTGTCCCCGCAACTCGTCAGCAGGTTGTCCACGCACACCACGTTCCATCCTTCGCTGACGAGCGCATCGCACAGGTGCGAGCCCAGAAAGCCCGCGCCGCCTGCCACGAGCGCAGTCCCATGATGTTTGCGTGTCGAACCTGCTTTTCCCATGTCAGACCCTCGCACCCCCGCTGATGTCCTCGACGATTCTGTCCGCCTCCGCGTCGTCCGTCCGCTTTTGCGCGCCCCGCGCGGCCGCTACCAGTTGCCGCGCGCGCATTGCGCCCGTATGGCCGGCGCGAACCCGCTTGCGCGCGTTGGCGCCGATGCGCCGTCTGTCATCTTCGCTGATCTTCGTCAGCGCGCCCGCCACGTCGGCCGCGGTGCGTGCGAAGACGATGTCCTCGCCGGGCGAGAAGAGCACGTCGAGGCCTGGCCACACGTCGCTGATGATGGGAGCGGCGCAACAGGCCGCTTCGAACAGGCGCACGCTGGGCGACCACCCTGCGCGCACCATGTCGGCGCGTGTGACATTGAGCGTGAAACGCTGGCGGCTGTAGAAAGATGCATGGTCGGCAGGGCCCAGATGCTCGATTCTTTCCACGTTCGCGGGCCACTCGATATGCGCGGGATATTGCGGGCCCGCGACAACGAAGCGCATGTGCGGCAGAAGCCGCGCGGGCTCGATCAGCAATTCGCGCAACGTGGGCTGCCGGTCGTCGCTGTAGGTGCCAAGGTATCCAAGATCCCATGCGGCGGGTTCGCCCGTGGGTTGATACAGCGAGGGATCGACGGCGCAATAAAGCGCCTGCGCGTCGCGGGCCCGGTAGCGGCGCACCAGCGTCTCCAGCATGGGTCCGCCGGTGAACGAGAAATAAGCGCTGAACTTGGGGATCTGGCGCGGCGCCAGATAGTCGCACGCGCCGCGCTCGAGCGCCGCAAGCGTCACCGGCGTGTCGATGTCATAGAAGGCGGTGCGGCCGGGGGCCAGGGCGAGCGCCGCGTCGATCACGCGGATTCCATCGGGCACGTAGGAGCCGACGAGCACGAGGTCCGCCTGCGAAATCTCGTTGGCCCAGCGATGGAGATCGTCGGGCGAATCATAGAAAGCCAGCTCGCAGAAATCGGGATTGGAAAGGTCAGCGTGCGCGCCGTACCAGGGCGTGCGCCGCTCAAGAAAGAGCGCCTCGGCCCCAAGTTCCGCAAGGCCCTTCAGCAGCGCGCGAAACGTGGTCGCGTGGCCATTGCCCCAGGAGGACGACAAGGACAAGCCGAGCACAACGACTTTCATGCCGCCGCTCCCGCCCGATGCAGCCACGCCTCTCTCAGGATGGAGTCGACCAGCGCCGCGCGTTGCGCGTAAGTATGGTCGCGCAGCACGCGCGCCAGGGCGCGCTCGCCGATGGCGTGCGCCGTCTCCTCGTCCAGCGTCTCCAAGATATCGGCGACGTCGCGCCCGTCGCGCGCGACAAGGATCTCGCTGTCCGGCCGCAGGAACATCTCCACGCCGTCCCACGCGTCGGTGATGAGGCAGGCGCCGGCGCCGGCGGCTTCGAACACCCGCGTGGGCGGCGAAAAGCCCGTCTGGGCCATGCTGGCGCGGTTCACGTTAAGCACGGCGCGCGGCGTGCTGTTGAAGGCGTTGTGATCGCGCGTCGGCACATGGTCGATCCAGCGCACGTTAGGAGGCAGGGCGCGGTCGCCCCAGCCCGCGCCGCCCAGCACGAACGACAGGCCGGGCAAGAGATCCGCCGGGTTCAGGAAGAAGTCCTGCACCCGCTCCTCGCGGTCAGGCAGCCTGTTGCCCAGGAACGCCAGGTCGCACGCAAAGCGCATGTCGCGCGGCGCGCGATGATGCGTCGAGGGATCGAGCGCATTGTAAATCGGCGTGCAGGCCCGCGCGCCAAGCGCCCGGTACGCTTTGACCACAGGATCGCCGCCGCCATACGTGAGCACCATGTCGAGTTCGCGCAGAGCGCGACGAAGCGGATGCTGGGGCTGCGGGGTGATTTCGGCCAGCGTGGCCGGCGCGTCCACGTCCCAGAAGACGCGCAGCGCATCGGCGCGCGCATTCGCCAGAACGGCCTCCAGCAGAGCGTCGTCTTCGAATCCGACGCCGCTCGTCTTCACCACCATGTCGGCGTCCGCCGCGCGCGAGGCGGCCGCGTTCAGCGCCGCCAGCGTGCCGTCGTAGACCACCACGCGGCACCACTCGGGCGGATCGATGTCGCGGTTCTTCTGCCGGTCGTAGACGTCGGGCTCATAGAACGTGATCTCGTGGCCAAGGCGCGCCAGCTCCCGCAAAAGGCCGCGATAATAGGTCGCGGCGCCGTTCCAGTAGGACGACAGCAGGCTGGAGCCATAGAACGCGATCTTCATTCGGCCACCTCCTGCATGACGGACGCCTGCGGCTTTTCGCTGATCTGCGCCAGAATGGCCTCGAGTTCGCGCACCCGGTGGGCGCAGGTGTGGCGGGCGTAAATGGTCTCAAGCCCCTTGCGCGACAGCTCCGCCGCCAGCGCTTCGTCCCAGAGCACGTCGAAGAGCTTCTGCTTCATCTGGACGCCGTCGGTCGCCTCCAGATAGTCGCGCCCCGGGCGGAAAAGCCCCTCGGCGTCGCGCCACGGCGCGCACACGAGGGGGATGCCGCACGCCAGCGCCTCGAACACCCGGATGGTGGGAATGCCCGGAAGCGCCTCCACGTATGGCCTGCGCGGCACATGCACGGTGACGCGGTGGCGCGCGAAGGCGCCCGGCGCATCATGGTTCGAAATGAAGCCCCGGTAGCGCAGGCCAGCGGCGCGCAGCGCGTCCTGAGCTTCGCGGGGATAGCGCACGCCGTGCACGTTCGCCTTCAGTCCCAGCGCCTGCGCGGGCTCGATAAGAAATTCGCGCAGCTCGTTCGTGCGCTCGCCGTCGCCCCAATTGCCGATCCAGATGAGGTCGTCGAAGCGCTCAAGGCCTTGGTAGGGGCGAAACAGCGCCACGTCCGCGGCCTCATGCCAGGTATAGACGCGGCGGCCCCAGCCGGCGCGAAGGTAGCGCTCCCGCAGGGCTTCGCCGAACGCCAGCACGCCGTCGTAATCTTCCAGCGCCAGCCCGGCGATCTCGGCCTCCGACGAGATGGCGCGATGATGGGTGTCGTGGAACAGCAGCGTGAAGCGCGCGCCCTCGCGGCGGAGCTTGCCGATGCGCTCGATCAGCGCAGGCTCGTTCCACTCATGCACCACGACGACGTCAGCGTCCGCGAGCGCCGCCTCGTGGTCGAATGCGCTGTCGTAGATTTGCGTCGTAAGGGTGGGGAAATCCTTGTGGAAGCGTTCGATGGCGCCCTCGCCGCGTTCCGTGACAAGGTTCGCGCGGCTCCAGCTGTCCGATGGCTCAAGCGCCAGCGTGCTGTGCCCGCGCCGTTGCAGTTCGCGCATGACGCCGCGCAGGAAGTGCGCGTTGCCGTGGTTCCAGTCGGAGATGAGCGAGTGCGTGTAGAAGATGAACCTCATGTCACACCGCCGCCATCGTAGAGGAGCGCGGCTGCGCGCGAACGCCGCCTCGATGCATGCGCGTCGCAGCCTCATAGGCCTCAAGCGTGCGCTGCGCCTGGCGCGCAAGCGTGTATCGCCGGGCGCGCTTTGCGGCGCGGGCGGAGAGTTCAGCGCGAAGCCCCGGGTCGTCGATGAGGGCGTTCAGCGCGCGCGCGAATTCCGCCGGATCACGCGGCGAGGCGTAACGCGCAGCGTCGCCCCAGACCTCGCGGTAGGTTGGAATGTCGGCCAGCACCAGGGCTGCGCCCGCCCGGGCGGCCTCCAGCGCCGCGAGCCCGAAGGGTTCGTACAGGGAGGGCGAAGCGAAGATCGACGCGCGCTGCATCTGGGCCGCAAGGGCTTCCGCGCTCAGCGCGCCGGGCGCCTGCGCGTGCGAAATCGCGGCGCGCCCGCCATCCGGGCCTTCGAGCGCGCCCGCCATCACGACTGGCCAGCGCGCCTGCGCCGCAGCCGCATCGAGCGTGCGGGCGTTCTTGGCTTCGTCCCACCAGCGCGCCGCCGCCAGCACGAACCGCTCGCGGGCGTTATCGCGCTCTGGCGCCGAGGCGCCGTTGTGAATGGTCCGCAGGCCGGGGCGCTCGCCATAGGCCTCCTGCATGGCGCGTGCGTGCGCCGCCGAGGGCGCCACGACGACGTCCGCAGCGTGGTAGCCGTTGCGATTGGCGGCCTGATGCGGGCGCCATGCGTCGGGCTCCGCGCCTTCGCGCATGGCGCGCCACCACGTGGCGAGGCACGAATGGCCCACGGTCACCTGCGCGAACGCCCCGAGGTCTTCATGCGCAAGCGCGAGCGCGTTGAGGTGCAGAACGTCGGCGCCGAACGCGTCTGCATGGGCGAGAAGCCGCTGGCGCGCAGCTCCCAGAGCTTCAGGGCCGCCGGGAGCCCAGTCCAGCGGCAGGTCCTCCCACGTGAGGTCGACCTGCACGTGAGCAGCGTCGCTGGCGCTCGGCCGGGGCCCAAAGCCGACGAGCTTCACCGCCACGCCGTCGTGCGCCAATGCATGCGCCAGATCGACCGCATAACGCCAGACGCCGCCTACGGCGTCGAGCGTCATGAGGACGCGATAGCTGGATGTCACGGGCGCCCGCAGCATGCCGCCTCCAGCGTCTCAAGCGGCAGGGGGCGCTCGTCCTGTATGTCGCTGAACGTGTCGAACTGGTTGAGGTAGTGCGCCTGCGCACGCTCCCAGGCGTGATCGTCGGGCGCGCCCCACAGGTCTCGATAGGCGGGCGAACTCGGGTAAGGGTAGAGCGGCACGGGTTCGTTCGCCCACACGCCCTGCGAGATTAGCCGTTCGCGCCAGTACGCGACTAGCTCCATGTCGTCCTGCGCCACGCCGATGAGATTGGCCTGTACGAACGGCACGTGCTTGCGCGCATGGATGAGCAGGTCGGCCAGTTCCTGCGTGTCGAGCCGGCAGCGCTTCGCCAGCGCGGCCCGGCCTTCCACGGTGAGGCTTTCGAGGCCCGCCTCGATGGACACGCAGCCCGCTTGCCCAAGCAATTCGAGCAGGTCCGGCTTCCACAGGTCGATGCGCGTTTGCACGCCGAACTTGACGGGGCGCGAGATCAGCGCTTCCAGCAGGGCTTTTTGCGGGAGGAAGATTTCGTCGACGAAGTAGACGTACCCGACGCCTTGCGCGATGAGCCCGTCGATTTCCTCAAGAACATATTCAAGCCGACGACGTCGATAGGCGTCCCGGAAGTCGATCTTGGCGCAGAACGAGCAGGAATAGGGACACCCGCGCGAGGCCTCCACCTCCGCCCCGAAGCCCTCCTGGGACGTATCGAACCGGTGATGATGATGGCCGTGCGCGGCGATCCATTCGCGCGGCCACGCGAGGGCCTTGTGCTCGATGAAGCTGCTGGCGTGGGGCGCGCCGTTGACGTGCGCCCGCTCGCCGTCGAGCCATGCCGTCGATGGAAGGTCGCGGCGGCCCGGCGCTTGCGCGATCTGCGCGACGATTTCCTCGCACTCGCCCATGACCACGAGATCGACGCCGAGCTTGCGCAATGTCGCGCCGGGCGTGGTGGAACCGTGCGGGCCCACCGCCACCGTCAGTCCGCCACGCGTTCCAAGGGAGGCGAGAAACGCCCGCGGGGCGCGTAGTTCCGGCGGCGCGCAGCGCCAGAACAGATAGGTGGGGGCGGTGGTCACCACGCTCATGTCGGGGGCGAAGGCCGCTGCGCGCTGCGCCAGCGCTTCGTTGTCGAGGCCCTGCAATTGGCCGTCGAGCATGAGCACGTCGTGGCCTGCGGCCTGCAGCAGCGCGCGCGTGTAACCCAGTTCCAGCGGCAGGTGCGGGGCACGGCAGCCAAAGTAGATGCTGCCTTCGTAGCTCCATGCGGGATTGACCAGGGCGACCTTCATGCGCGCACGCTCCTCAGGTCCGGCGTCGCCCGCAGGGGCGCGTGAGAGGGCAGGGCGGCTTCCTCCAGCCAGCGCGCGAGGTCGCGCAGGCCGTCCCGCCAGAAGATGTCCGGCCGCCAGCCGAGCTGCGTCTGCAACGCGCGCGTGTCGGCCACGAACCATGGCTGGTCGCCGCTGCGCCATGCGTCGAAGCGAACCTGCGGTTCGGCGCCGATGATCTGCGCAATCTCGCGCAGCAGCCGTCGTAGGCTGACGGCGTTGTCCGGGCCGCCGCCCAGATTGAAGGCCCGCCCGCGCACATGGTCGATGTTGGCCAGCACGCGCCGATAGGCGTCCACCGCGTCCGCGACATGCAGGACGTCGCGCACCTGCAGGCCGTCGCCGTAGATGGTGATGGGTTCATGGTTCATGGCGCGCAGGAGGAAGTGCGCCACCCAGCCCTGGTCTTCCGTTCCAAACTGATGCGGCCCGTAGATGCAGCTCATGCGCAGCACGGCGGTGCGCAGGCCGAAGCTCTTGGCGTAGTCCAGCACGTACTGGTCCGCCGCGCCCTTGGAGCAGCCGTAAGGCGTGCGCAGGTCAAGGGGCCTGCGTTCGTCCACGCCCATGCGGGCGAGGGCCACGTCCCGCGGCGTGTAGCGCTCGCCATGGGCGAACACCGGCACGTCCTCAAGACAGCCGTACACCTTGTTGGTGGAGGAGAAGACGAGAGGCGTGCGCGGAGCCTTGCGGCGCAGCCCTTCCAGAACGTTCAGCGTGCCGCGTGCGTTGACCTCGAAGTCCTCGACGGGATCCTCGAGGCTTGTGGTCACGGCGACCTGCGCGGCGAAATGGAACACGGCGCCGGCGTCCTCGAGCGCGTCTTCGACGTCCCTCTCGCGCCTGATGTCCATGAGGGCGGATTCCACGCGGAGGCCATGACGGCGCGCCAGCCAATCCAGATTGCGCTCGACGCCCGGGCGCGCGAGATCGTCGATGATCCGGACGGGTTCGCCATCGCTCGCAAGCGCGTGGGCGAGGTTGCAGCCGATGAAGCCGGCGCCTCCGACGATGACGTTGGTTCGCGCCCCGCGCTGCAGCGCCGGGGAGAAGAGGCCAGCGGGGCTGTGGGTTTCGTGCGCGCTGCGCGCCGCCAGGCGCAACAGGCCGCGCGGCGCGTCGGCGCAGACGTAGAGGCAGGCGGCGGGACCTTGCTGGAGCGCGCAAACCTGCTCCAGCGTGGCGTCGGGCGCGCACTGGAGCCGCAATTCCGCAGGCTCGATGGCGGCTTTAAGCGCGGCTGCGTTCTGCGGGCTCATCGGGGAAGCGACAACGCCGTCGATGTGCTCGCGCACGCCGCAGGACTTGAGCAGTTCCAGTCGGGCTGGGGTCCGCGTCAGCGGGCCGGAGACGAACACGCGGCAGCTGCGGTCGCGGCTGCGCAGCGTTTCCAGCAGCGCCGCCCGCGAGGCTTCGTCCATGAGGTCGCAGGGGTCGAGGGTCAGGTCGACGGCGTCGACCTTGGCCGCCGCGAGGGCCTTCAGCGCGTCGCGCAGAACGGCCGGCTCCGCGTTGGCGGCGTCCATATGAACGAGGATCGAGACGCCCGCCTGCTCCAGCGCGTTGGCGTGCCGGGCGAGTACGCGCGGGATATCGCCGGGCCGCAGGGAGACGCGGAGGTCGCTGAGCCCCAGCTCTCGCGCCTTCCTGGCGAGCGCGGCGATGTCTTCAGGGCGTGTGGTGTCTTCCGGTCCGGCGAGCGCGAGTCTGGCGGGGCTTGCGCTCATGCAACGAGCCCCCGCGCCTCGAGTTCGCCCTGCATCTGCGCCGCGCGGTCTTGCGCTTCGCTGCGCTGGACCCATTCGGCGAGTTCGCCGACTGCGTCCTCCAGCGCGTGCGCGGGGGTGAAGTCCAGAAGCCTGCGGGCCTTGGCGATGTCGGCGAAGCAATTGCGGATGTCGCCCGATCGCGCCTTGTTCAGCACCTGCGGCTCGATGTCCCGTCCCAGCGCGCGGGCGAGGACCTGCGCGACTTCGATGACCGAATAGGAGCGGCCGCTGCCGATGTTGATGGTTTCGCCGTCGAGCGAATCGCGCTCCAGCGCAAGGGCGAACGCGCGCGCGACGTCCGAGACGTGCACGAAGTCGCGGCGCTGGCGCCCGTCCTCGAAGATCAGCGGCGGCTGGCCGTTGACGATGCGCGAGGCGAAGTTGGCGAGCACGCCCGTGTAGGGGTTCGACAGCGCCTGGCCGGGTCCGAACACGTTGAAGAGGCGCAGCGCGACCGCCGTCGTTTTATACGCGGCGCCGAAAATCAGCACCTGGCGTTCCTGCGCGTACTTCGTGAGCGCATAGATGGACGCCAGATCGACTGGCTTTGTCTCTGGCGTCGGCGCAGGCGTCAGGACGTCGCCGCGCGCATCCATGAGGTCCCATTGCGCCGCGCGGATATCTTCCGGCCTGCGCCGCGCGTCGCCCACGATGTCTCCGGCGGACGTGCGATAGAGGCCTTCGCCGTAGACGCTCATGGAGGACGCCACCACGATGCGCTCGACCGGTCGCTCGATGAGCGCTTCGAGCAGCACGGCGGTGCCAAGATCGTTCGCCCCCACGTAGCGGGCGATTTCGTACATGCTCTGGCCCACGCCGACTTCGGCCGCCAGATGCACGACGGCGTCGACGCCCGTGACGGCCTTGCGCACCAGCGCTTCGTCGCGCAGGTCCCCCTGCAGCAGCTCGACGTCCGGCATGTGGGAGGGGGCGTGCGCGCCGTGCACCTGTTCGACGAAACTGTCGAGCACGCGGACGCGATAGGAGCGCTTCAGCAACTCGCGGCACAGGTGGCGACCTATGAAACCACACCCACCGGTGACGAGAATTGTTTTCGCCATAAGGAACCCGCCAAGCTGAGGGACGCGCTCCCCGACAACGCGGCGCTCATGAACGAGTTCCTGCAGGCATCATCAAAGTACGTGATGAAAGTAGTGGGGTATTCTTATGCGTAACCGTGGCCTGGTAGGCTTATCGAAGACGCTGGTGTGGAAGTTATTTACGTCGCTTGTCCGGCCGCCGGGGCCCGCGTCGCAAGCTCGTAAAGCTTAGGCCCGGCGACAGCGATAAGCGCAAGCGCCAGGATGCTGGCCGACAGCGGACGCGTGAAGAACACGCTCCAGTCCCCCGCGGAAATCGTCATGGCCTGCCGGAAGTTCTGCTCCGCCAGGGGTCCCAGGATCATGCCGATGATGACCG
Source organism: Hyphomicrobiales bacterium (assembly GCA_028290405.1). GTDB lineage: Bacteria > Pseudomonadota > Alphaproteobacteria > Rhizobiales > Beijerinckiaceae > Terripilifer. The sequence goes on along the minus strand of JAQGJX010000019.1, from coordinate 11,280 downwards.
GCGCGGTTGGGAAGTCGTATCGCCGCATGAGGTAGCCGACGGCCCCGATGGCGTAGAGCAGGATCAGGTCGATGGGCGATTGCGAAATGCCGTAGGTGCCGATGGTGGCGAACACCAGAATGCCCGCATAGAGGATCGGCGCGGGGATTTGCAGCATCTTCACCCAGATGGCGATCATCGGCAGGTTGAGGGCGAGCAGCATGACGTTGCCGATGAACAGCGACGCGATGAGGCCCCAGACAAGCTGCGGCTGCGATTGCAGCAGCATCGGGCCCGGGTTGATGCCGTAGCTCTGGAAGGCCGAGAGCATGATGGCGGCGGTGGCGGACGTCGGCAGGCCGAGCGTCAGCATGGGCACGAGGACGCCCGCCGCCGAGGCGTTGTTGGCGGCCTCCGGTCCCGCGACGCCTTCTATGGCGCCGTGGCCGAACTCTTCGGGTTTGCGCGAGAGCTTCTTCTCGATGAAGTAGCTCAGGAACGTGGGGATCTCGGCGCCGCCAGCCGGCATGGCCCCGATGGGAAAGCCGAGCGCCGTGCCGCGAAGCCACGGCTTCCACGAGCGCGACCATTCCTCGCGGGTCATCCACAGCGATCCGCGCAGCGGGATGATCTCGTCGTCCGAGCTCAGGCGGCGCGAGGCCATGTAGAGGGTTTCGCCGACCGCGAACAGGCCCACGGCGACCACGATGACGTTGACGCCGTCCAGCAGTTCCTGAAGCCCGAAGGTGAAGCGCGCCTGCCCGGTCTGCAGGTCCACGCCGATCAGCCCGAGCCAGATCCCGAAAAACAGCGCCGTGAGGCCGCGCACCGCCGACGAGCCCAGCACGGCCGAGACGGTGACGAACGCCAGCACCATCAGCGAGAAGTAGTCGGCGGGCCCGAACCTCAGCGCCACGTCCACCACGACCGGCGCGAGGAACGCGATGCCCAGCGTGCCGAGCGTGCCGGCGACGAAGGAGCCGATGGCGGAGGTGGCCAGCGCCGCCCCTGCGCGCCCGCCGCGCGCCATCTTGTTGCCCTCCAGGGCCGTGACGATGGTGGCGCTTTCGCCGGGCGTGTTGAGCAGGATGGACGTGGTGGAGCCGCCGTACATGGCCCCGTAATAGATGCCTGCGAAGAGGATGAAGGCCGACGCAGGCTCCACCTTGAAGGTGATGGGCAGCAGCAGCGCGATTGTGAGCGCGGGGCCAAGGCCCGGCAGGACGCCGATGGCGGTGCCCAGCGTGCAGCCGACGAGGCACCACATCAGGTTGATGGGGGTCAGGGCGACCGCGAAGCCTTGTGCGAGTTGCGCCAATGCGTCCATCAGCTCGCGATCCCCAAAACGCTCTCGATGGCCCGCTCCAGCAGCCCGGCCCCGATGTTGATGCCCAGCGCGCGCGCGAAGCCGAAATAGGCGAGAAGCGCGAACGCGAGCCCCATCCCTGCGTCCCGCACGGGCCGCGTGGACCCGAAGGCGCGGGCGGTCGCGGTGAACAGGATGACGGACGCGACGCTGAAGCCGGCCGGGCCGATGAGCAGCACGTTGGCCAGCAGGCCGGCGGCGAGCCACAACAGCGCTTTGCGATCAGGCGTCGCGTGCTTTTCTTCGTCGGTCTGCCAGCCGCCGCGCAGCGCGCCGGCGATCAGCAGCAGCGAGAGAACCCCGAGCCCGACAGCGGTGATCATGGGAATGATCGTGGGCCCCACGCGCGCGTAGATGGGCGAGACGGGGATTTCGAGCGTCTGCCACAGCACGACGCATGCGAGGGCGAGCGCGCCAAGCGCGACCGCCAGTTCGCCGCGCGCCACGCGCGCCCCCCCGGACGAGGGGCTCATCAGGCGAGCCCGAGGTCCTTGAGGATGTCGCGGATGCGCGCGGTCTCGCTCTCGATGTACTTGCCGTATTCGGCGCCCGTGAGCGTGATGGGCGTCCAGTCCTGCTTCTTGCAGATGTCGGCCCATTGCGGCGAAGCCGTCATGGACTCGATCAGCTTCACCATCGCGGCGCGCTGCGCGTCGCTGACTCCGGGAGGCGCGAACACGCCGCGCCAGTTGAACAGTTCGACGTCGACGCCGCCTTCCTTCAGGGTCGGGGCGTCGATGCCCTCCTGGCGCTTGTCGGCCGAGATGGCCAGCAGGCGCAGCTTGCCCGCCTTGATCTGCTCGCCGAATTCACCGTAGCCTGAGATGCCCGCCGCCACCTGGCTGCCCAGCAGGGCGGCCACGGCGGGCCCGCCGCCGGCGAACGCCACGTAGCTGACCTTGGGGGCCGGCACGCCCACCGCCTTGGCGATCATGCCGAGCAGGATATGGTCCGAGCCGCCCGCCGAGCCGCCCGCCACAGGCACTTTCGTGGGATCGGCCTTCAGGGCGTCGACGAAATCCTTCGTGGTCTTGAACGGCGAGGAGGCCGGGACGACAAGCGCCTGGAACTCGCCCGTCAGGCGCGCGATGGGGGTGACCTGCGTGAGGCTGAGCGCGCTCTTGTTGGCGATGAGCGAGCCCACCATCACCATGCCGGCGACCATCAGGGCGTTGCCCTGGCCCTTCCACTGGTTGATGAACTGCGGCAGGCCCACGGCGCCGCCGGCGCCCGGCACATTGGTGATCTGCGCGCCGTTGACGAGCTTTGTGGCGCGCAGCACGTTCTCGACGGCGCGGGCCGTCTGGTCCCAGCCGCCGCCGGGCGCGGCGGGCACGAAAATCTTGAGAAGATCTACTGGCGCAGCGGTCTGGGCGTTGGCGCCGGCGAGCGGCAGAAGGCTGGCGGCGGCGGCGCCCGCCATGAGGTCGCGTCTCGTGAACATGCGTTTTCTCCCGCCGCGCTTCGAGCGGCCCCGGTCGAACTCTGGCGCCGCCCAAGCGCGAACGCAAGGGGCGGCGCGGCGGTTATCCGGAGGGGATTTTACGAGGCGAGGCGCGGGTCCGTGCGGCGGCGAGCTACGTCGCTGAACCCCACGTCGAAATCGCGATCTCCACAACCTGTTCGAGCTTGCGGCGCTCTACGTCTTCCCCAAGCTGGTTGCCCCGGAAGCTCGACGCGAAGCCGCATTGCGGCGACAGGCACATCTGGTCGACGGGCATGAACTTGCCCGCCTCCTCGATGCGGCGGGCGATCACGTCGCGGTCCTCGATCTCCGCCAGCTTGGATGAGATGAGCCCCAGCACCACGCGCTTGGCGCCGTACCGGGGCACGAAGCGCAGCGGCTCGAAACCGCCTGCGCGCTCGCTGTCGTATTCCAGGAAATACCCGTCCACGTTCAGCGCGCCGAACAGCTTCTCGGCCACCGGCTCATAGCCGCCCTGGGCGGCCCAACGCGAGTGCAGGTTGCCGCGGCAGATATGGGTGACGAACGTCATGCCGGCGGGCTTTTGGGCGAGCACCGAGTTGAACACGCGGATGTAGCGGTCCAGCGTCTCGTCGGGATCGTCGCCGCGCGCCTTCATGTCCTCGCGCATGGAGACGTCGCACAGGTAGGCGAAGTTGGTGTCGTCGAACTGCACATAGGCGCAGCCGGCCTCGCTCAGCGCGCGCAGCTCCGCCCCATAGGCGGCGGCGACGTCGGCGTAATAGGCCTCAAGATCGGGGTAGGCCTCCCGGCTCACCGCCGCGCGGCCGCCGCGCAGGCACATGGTGGGCGAGGGCATGGTGATCTTGGGCGTGCGCGTGGTCGCGCTCCTGAGGAACCTGTAGGCGTCGAGTTCGATGGGCTTCACGTGGCGCAGCTTGCCGGTGATGGCGAGCTGGGGCGGGCGGAACACCTTGGGCGCGGGCGCGGCGCCTTCCTGCGCGGGCGCCGGCATTTGCAGCTTGGCCTCGACGCCCGCGAGCTGGCCGAGGAAGTCGAAGTGGAACGAGGTGCGGCGGAACTCGCCGTCGGTGATCGACTGGAGGCCGATGTCCTCCTGCATCTTCACCGCGTCGCGAATGTGCTTGTCTTCGAGGGCTTTCAGCTTGTCGGCCGGAAGCTCGCCGACGATGTAGCGCTCGCGCGCCTCGCGCAGTTCGGCGGGGCGCAGCAGGCTGCCGACATGGTCGGCGCGGTAGGGGGCGCGGGGGGCGGGACTGGAAGCTGGCACGCGACGCTCCTTGTGGGACTCGAACGAAATGAGGCGGCTAGTTGTTGGCGGGGCGCCAACGCTGGAAGTGCTGCTCGATCTGCTGCAGGAGGGCCGAGACCCCGATGCCGACGCCAGCCACGATGAACACGCAGGCGAACAGAAGGTCCGTCTTGAAGCTGTTTGCCGCCTCGCCGATCAGATAGCCGATGCCGCTGCTGCCGGCGAAGAACTCGCCGACGACCACGCCGATGAGCCCGTGCGCCAGCCCTTGCCGCAATCCCACGATGATGAAGGGCACGGAGGAGGGCAGCACGATGGTGCGGAAGAGATCCCATTGCGTGGCGCAGAAGGCGCGCCCCGCGCCGAGCAGCTGATCGTCCGTCGTGCGCACGCCCGCCATCACGTTCAGCAGGATGGGGAAGAACGCCGACATGAAGACGATGACGACCTTCGATCCCAGCCCCAGCCCGAACCACATGATGATGAGCGGCACGAAAACGATGCGCGGCGTGGAGTAGAACGCCGTGATGAACGGGTCGAGGACGAGGCGCGGCGCCCGGTACCAGCCCAGCAGGATTCCCAGCGGAATGCCCAGCGCGGTGGCGATGAGGAAGCCGGAGAGGAAGTTCTGCGCCGAGAACCACACATGCTCCAGCATGTCGCCCCGCGTGAAGAGGCCGCTGTAGAGCCGCGCGAAGATCGCCGAGGGACCGCTGAAGAACAGCTCGTTGATGAACCCGGCCGCCCACAGGGCTTCCCACACGGCGGTGAACACGATCACCGACGCAGCGCCCACCATGAAGCTGTCGTTGCGCTTGTAGAAGCTCTTGGTCGGGCGCACCAGAACCGGCTGCGCCGCAACGGCCGCAGGCTCCGCCTGAAGGCTCTGGACGGTCATGGGCGAGCCTCCGTTTCATAAGCGTGGAGCAGGCCCGCGCGCTGCGCCTCCTCCTCGATCAGGCCCCAGATGTCGTCCATCAGCGCCAGGAACCGGGGATCGCGTTTCAGGGACAGCGTGCGGGGACGGGGAAAGTCCACCTTGAATTCAGCCTTGAAGCGGCCCGGCTTGGTGCCGAACACCACCACGCGATCCGCGAGGAACACCGCCTCGTCGATCTGGTGCGTCACGAACATCACGGTCTTGCGCGTTTCGCGCCAGATGCGCAGGAGCTCGGCCTGCATGAATTCGCGCGTCTGCGCGTCCAGAGCCGCGAAAGGCTCGTCCATCAGTAGGATCTCGGGATCCACCGCCAGCGCGCGCGCCAGGTTCACGCGTTGCTGCATGCCGCCGGACAATTCGCCCGGGTGGCGCCGCTCGGCGCCGTTCAGGCCTACGAGATCGATGAAGCGTTGCGTGCGCTCGTCCATCTGCGCCTCGTCGAACCTGCGGTGCAGCTCCATGCCGTAGCGCACGTTGCCGAACGTGGTGCGCCACGGCAGCAGCCGCGCCTGCTGGAACACCACCGCTCGGTCGCGTCCGGGTCCGTTCGAGAGGTTCCCGGCGATCTCCATGCTGCCGCCGTCGTGCTTCAGGAGGCCGGCGGCGATGTTGAGGAACGTCGTCTTGCCGCAGCCCGACGGGCCCACGATGCAGACGAACTCGCCGTCGCCAACGCTCAGGCTCACATGGTCAAGCGCGTGGACGGGCTTGTCCTCGCCCTCGATCCAGAAGACCTTGCTGACGTCCTTGGCGATGAGTTTCGGCGTGGTCATGCGGGGCCTAGCGGAAGGAGGCTGCGCGGGCGCGGGCGATCTCGTCCTTGATCCCCGGTCCGAAAAGCTGCTCGTAGAAACCGGAGTCGACCAGCTTGTCGATGGGCGTCTGGTCGATCGCCTTGCGGAAGTCGAACGTGGCGAGCTCGGGCGTCGTGTCCTTGTTGCGCTCGATGATGTCCTTCACGGCCGCGGTGGGCACGTAGGGAATGCGTTCGAACGTCTTGGCCGCGACCGTCTCGTCGTAGAGCCTCGAGAGGTCTTTTTCCTCCAGCTTCGCGTATTTCTGGATGACCGCCATGCCGAACGCCTTGTCCTCGTAGAAGCGCTTCACCGCCTCCGCGTGGGCCTTCAGCACGGCCTCGACAAGCTCGGGCTGCTCGGCGACCGTCTTGCGCCGCCACATATAGCTCGTCGCGATGGCGATCTCGCGATAGTCGCTGAGCCGGGCGAGAACCTTGAAGCCGTCTTCCTCAAGCCGGTAATAGTCGGGCGGCGTCAGCATGGCGGCGTCCGCCAGTCCGTTGCGCAGCGACAGCGCGCGCTGGGGCGGCGAACCGGCCCCAACCCATTGCACCTTGCCGTCGTCGATCTTCAGCGTTTCAAAGAGCGCCTTGGCGTAGAAGTAGGGCGGGTCGCCGACGCGCCCGACCGCCACGCGCTTGCCCGCGACCGCCTTGATGTCCGTCAGGTTTTTCGCGCCCATCATGACGAAGCTGGCGATGTGCAGCGGCGCTCCGACGATAACGATCTGCCCGCCCCGCATGGCGGCCAGCATGGACGTGTCGAGGCCGAGGTTATGAGTGAGCGCCTCGCCGGAGACGACGGCGGCCGGGCCGGCGGGATGGATGCCCATCTGCACGGTCATGTTCAGCCCGTGCTTTTCGAAATACCCGGCCTCCTTGGCGACCCAGATCGGCCACGTGGTGCTGGAGGGCGCGGGGTAGACGATCTTGACGTCCGTGAGTTTCTGCTGGGCCGGGGCGGGCGTCGCGGCAAGCGCGAGCATGCAGGCCGCGAAAGCCGTTCTGGTCATGGTGGCGAGCATGGCTGTCCTCCCCGTGCGCGCCCGCAGGAGAGCGCGGGCGCATCGCTTTTGCTGGCGTTGATTTTGTCATGATCGCAGCGGGCGCCCGTGTCAATCGTCGAAGGCGGCCCGGCGGGCGCCGGGGATGCGGCGCAAAACCCGTGTGCGCCGGAGCTTGCGGGGGCGCGCGCGGTTGACCCGCGCGGGGCCCCGACTATGCTCCCGCCAGCGCCGCTTGGCGGCCATGTGGGAAACGTCGCGAGGACTTCATGCAACTCATCGGGTATTTCAGAAGCGGCGCGTCCTATCGCGTGCGCATCGGCCTCAACCTCAAGGGGATCGGCGTCGAGCACGCCTCGCGCCACCTGCGCAAGGGGGAGCACAAGGCGCCCGATTATCTGGCCATCAACCCGCAGGGCCTCGTGCCCACGCTGGTGACCGACGACGGGCAGCATCTCACCCAGTCCCTGGCCATCCTGGAATGGCTGGAGGAGACCCATCCCACGCCTCCCATGCTGCCGAAGGATCCCATCGCCCGCGCCCGCGTGCGCGCCTTCGCGCTCGCCATCTCGTGCGACGTTCACCCCGTGCAGAACCTTGGCGTGCTGAACAAGCTCAAGGCCTACGGGATCGACGAAGCCCGCGTGAACCAGTGGGCCGCTGAAACGAACCACGACGGCTTGGCCGCCTGCGAAAAGCTGATCGCGGACGAGGCGGGGCCGTTCTGCTTTGGCGCAGAGCCGACGCTTGCGGACATCTGCCTCGTGCCGCAACTCGTGAACGCGCGGCGCTTCGGCGCGGACGTGTCCGGGTTCAAGCGCCTGCTGGAAGCGGAAGCCGCCGCGCTCGCCCACCCCGCGTTCGCAGCTGCCGTGCCCGAGAAGCAGCCCGACGCGGAGTAGGAGCCCGAGTTCGTTTCCCACTTTCCCGGACGCGAAGCGATCCGGGATCCAGAGCGGCAAGCGCGAGTGTTTGCCTCTGGGCCCCGGGTTCCGCTGCGCGGCCCCGGGGAAGTGCGTTCCGCCCAGATTGACAGTATACATACGAAATGCATACTGAGTATCATCACGCACGGCGCATATCTCTGCGCCACCAAGCGTTCAGGGAGGTTCTGCGATGAGCGGCGACACGAAAAACACCATTCTTCTCGCGGGCGGCGGCATTGGCGGCATGGCTTGCGCGCTGGCCTTGGCGGAGGCCGGGTTTGAAGTGGACGTGCTGGAGCAGGCTCCCGAGATCGGCGAGATCGGCGCGGGCATCCAGCTTGGCCCCAACGCCTTTAACGCGCTGGATTCGCTGGGCTGCGGCCCGCGCACCCGCGCCCGCGCCGTCTACACGGACGACCTCGTCATGATGGACGCCGTGGACGAGAGCGTGGTCGCCGCCGTGCCTGTGCGCGAGGCCTTCCGCCAGCGCTTCGGCAACCCTTACGCGGTCATTCACCGGGCCGACATTCACCTCTCCATCTATGAGGAGGTGCAGACCAAGCCCAACATCCGCGTGCACACCTCCACCAAGATCGCTTCCGTGGACGTGCGCGCGGACGGCGCCAGCGTGACGGCGACGGACGGGCGCGTGTTCGAGGGCGCGGCGCTCATCGGCTGCGACGGGGTGCATTCGGTCGTGCGCAAGCAATTGCTGGGGGACGGCGGCGCCCACGTGCCCGGCCACGTGGTCTATCGCGCGGTGTGCCCGCGTGACGAAATGCCAGAGGATCTGCGCTGGAACGCGGCCGCCATCTGGGTGGGGCCGAAGTGCCACATCGTGCATTACCCGCTGCGCGGCGGCGAGCAATACAACATCGTCGTCACCTTCCACTCGCGCGAGCATGAGGAATGGGGCGTGCGCGAGGGATCGCGCGAAGAGGTGATGTCCTACTTCACCCACATCAGCGCCAAGCCGCGCCAGTTGCTGTCGAAGCCCACGTCCTGGCGCCGCTGGACCATCGCGGACCGCGACCCCGTGCTGAAATGGGGCGAGGGCCGCTACACGTTGATCGGCGACGCCGCCCACCCCATGCTGCAATACATGGCGCAAGGCGCCTGCATGGCGATGGAGGACGCGGTCACGCTGCGCGAGGCCATGAAGGCCACCGGCAACGACATCGAGAAGGCCTTCCGGCTCTACGAGGAAAAGCGCATCCCCCGCACCGCCCGCGTGGTGCTGTCGGCGCGCGAAATGGGCCGCGTCTTCCATGCGGACGGCGCGGAACGCCTGGTGCGCAACACCATGTGGAAGGACCGCTCGCCGGAGCGCTTCTACGATTCGGTGGAATGGCTGTACGGCTGGACGGCGGAAAAATGTCTCGCGTGAGCGCGGCGCGCGCCGGCCACGAAACGCCCGACTATGCGGACGCGGCCGGCAGCGATCTGCGCCTGCTCGCCATGCCGGGCCACCACATCCGGCGGCTGCAACAGGTGGCGGTGCGGTTGTTCGTGGAGACTGTGGGGCCCGAGCTCACGCCGGTCCAGTACGCGGCGCTGGTCGCCATCGCCCAGCGCCCCGGCGCCGGGCAGGCTGCGCTGGCGGCTCTCATCGGCTACGACCGCGCCACCATCGGGGGCGTGATCGACCGCCTGGAGCAGAAGGGCTGGGTGGAGCGAAAAGCCTCCCCGGAAGATCGCCGACTCAACCTGCTCAGCGTCACCGCCCAAGGCCGCGAGGCGCTGGCCCGCGCCACCCCCGCCGTGCAGGCGGTGCAGGAAAAGCTCCTGGAGCCGCTGGAGGTGAGCGAACGCGCGCAATTCGAGCGCATGTGCCTGAAAATGCTCGCGGCGCATTTGGGGTAGTGAGCGGCCAAGCTCAGGGTGGTGTTGCAATTGAACGCGTTTCGCACTATTTTGGAAAGGCGCGTGACACGGTAAATCTCCGTGCCGTGGCCGGCGCCGCCGCAAGGCGGCAACGTGCATGATGTGGGGAAACCGGAGTCCCACCGCGCAATAATGGACGGGCATGCCCGTCCATTGTCTTTTGGCCTGTTCGCGCAAGAGCGGCCAAAGTCTCCTACGTCTACGGACATCGTCGATGCCCACTCTGTGAAACGTGGCTACGAACAACGCGGTTCGCTTCGCATCTGTTTTAATTGTGAGTTTCCAGTACTTCGGCACGTCCAAGTTGCTTTGATGCTCATAAATGAACGTCATGTGCCGGTCTTTGTCGCCGAAGGCCCCTCCGTACTGCAGGACCTGCGGCATCAGGGCGAAATCTGCCCATTCGACATTTGGTTTGTTCAGGTTTTTACGCGCGTAAAGACCGCTGATGCGCACCACGTTCGTCTGTGCGTCCAAAACCATGACGAGTTCGGGCGCCAGCAGGCCAACATCACGCATGCCTGACTGATCGCCCTTCAAGAGGCGCGACCAGTCCACTGCAATTGAGTCATCCGCAATCATGAAAAGCGCCTGATGCAATTCAGGCGTATTCAGATGCCGAAGCCGTCGCGCCGCAATGATGAAGCCTAAGGCTGCCGCGTAGGGTTTTGCACCTCACGAGCCGGAGTCGACCCCCAAAACGGAAAAAGCCCCAGGCTTCCCCAGGGCTTCCCACGCTGCTTCACTGCTCAACCGCCAGTACATCCGTGGTCGAATAAGCGCGTGAAGCGCGATGATCGCGGGCTGGGCGCCGGAGCAGCCCACAGTCTCAAGGACTTTGCGGCCGCGATCACTTGAATATCAATGTGGGGCGCTGTCGGCCGATTACAAGGGCGCGTATCTCAGAAAGATCGCCTGGGTGTCGCCATACTGGCGTTTCTCAAGCAATTCGAATGGTTTAGGTGCGGATACCTCGGCCCTTGCCTCTTCCTCGACCACCAGCAGCGCCTGGGGCGCGAGCCAGCCGCCCTCCGCCAGGGACGCCAGAGCGAGCGGCGCGAGCCCCCGCCCGTAGGGCGGATCGAGAAAGGCAAGATCGTAGGGTTGGCCGGGCGGCATGTCGCCCAGCCTGGTGGCGTCGCGGCGGAAAATCTTGGAGCGCCCGGCGGCGCCAAGCGCCTGCGTGTTTTCGCGCAGCAGGGCGCGCCCTTCCGCGCTGTCGTCCACGAATTGCACGAAGCCGGCGCCCCGCGACAGCGCCTCAAGCCCCAACGCGCCGGTTCCCGCGAACACGTCGATCACCCGCGCACCGGGGGCTGGCGCCCCGTAAGTGTGCGCGAGGATGTTGAACATGCTCTCGCGCAGCCGGTCGGACGTGGGGCGCACGATCGAAGAGCTTGGACCCGTCAGCGCGCGCCCGCGCCATTCGCCGCCAACGATCCGCATGGATCAGCGCGGGCCGCGATTGGCCGGGCGCCCGCCATGACGTCCGCCGGGCTTGCCGCCGCTGCCGAACTTGCCGCCCCCGCCGCCGCCTGTGCGTCCTGTGCCGGGCTTGCTGTAGCCCGGCTTGCCGCCGCCCGAACGTCCGCCGCCCGGCTTGTCGCCAAAGCGCCCGCCCGGCTTGCCGCCGCCCTCGCTGCGCGGGGGCCCCTTGCGCATCGGGCCTTCGGTCCCGAACGCCTT
>JAQGJX010000176.1 GCA_028290405.1 Hyphomicrobiales bacterium | reverse complement strand
CGCCCGCCGACGCCGTCCGAGCACGCGGCGCGACGCGTACGACCGGCGCGGCGACGCATTCCGCCGGGGCCCAGCGCGACACGATGGCGAGCGCGGTCTTGCGGTTGAAGTCCACGTAATAGCGGCGCAGAAGCTGCGCGGCGACGAGCGCGCCTTCGTGCGCCGACGCGAAGGCGACGTGCCCTTCCCGGTCGGCGGCGATCTCGCCGTTCCAGCGCGCGCTCTTAATGCACCAGTAATTGTTCAGCCGCACGCAGCGAGGCAGGAATTTCGGTTCCGACAGGCCCAGAATGCGCGCCTTTGCGTCCGGCGCCGCGTCCATGTGGACGATGGACTGCGCGCGCCAATTGCTGACCGCCCGCTCAGCGGGGCGATAGACCGCAGGCGCGCTCAGACGGGGCAGGTCCGGCGCGCCGAGCGTGAAAACCAGGGCGGCGACTTCCGCAAGCATAGGCGTCCTTCAATCGGGGGCCGCCGCTTCGCGCAGCGACCGTGCGGTAACGAAGCGCTCAAGGCGGCCGGTCTGTTCCCCCAGCTCCGTCCATTCGTGATCAAATGTGAAAACCGCCATCGCGGCGGTGGGAAACCCGGCCTCCATCAGCCTCAGCGCGTCGCGCTCCCCGCCGCCCGCCAGCGCCTCCGCCAACTCGGCGACGCCCGGATTATGACCGATGAGCAGCACCGTGCGGCAGCCCTGCGGGGCTGACCGAATGGCCCGCAGCAGCCCCCAGGGTTCGGCGTGGTACAGTTTGGGGTCAACCCGCACGTGCGGCACGCGGCCGAGTTCGCGCAGCACGATCTCCGCGGTCTCGCGGGTGCGCGCCGAGTCGGAAACCAGCGCCATGTCGGGCGCAATCGCGTGAGCGCGCAACCACTTGCCGGCGCGCTCGGCGTCCGCGCGGCCCCGCTCGGCAAGGACGCGCGCGCGGTCGCCCTCCGGGGAGGTCGGAAGGGCCTTGGCGTGGCGAAGCAGAATGAGACGGCGCATTGCGCCATGATAGCGCGGCGGGCCGCCAAGCGCACCATTGGCGCGCGAGAAAGCGCCCGCCGCGAGGCGCCGCTTTCGCGGCCGCGACGCGTCGGGCGAGGGAGGCCAGCGCTACGCCATGGGGGTGCGGGCTACGCCATCGGGGTGAAAGTGTACCCTGCGCCGTCCTTGCCCACCGTGCCGCAGCCCGGCATGCCGTAATGGTATCCGGCGACCGGAATGTTGTCCGCCACCACGCGGTCGAACATGCGCCGGCGCGAGGCTTCCGCCACGTTGGGATCCATGTCGAACACCACGTGCCAGCCGGGGTTGCGAAGGAACAACTCCTTCACGTTGGTCACGTCCGCCAGCACCATGAACTGCGCCGATCCGGAGTTCACGTGGAAGCTCGTGTGCCCGGGCGTGTGGCCGAAGCTCGACACCGAGCGCACGCCGGGAATCACTTCGGTGTCGGGCTCCACGCGGCGCACGTTGCTCCACTTGCCCAGCGTCGCCTGGACGCGCTTGGCCAGTCCCTGCACGCCTGCCGGCAGCGCGGACGTCTTGCTCTCGTCGGTCCAGAAATTGTACTCGGCCGCCGGCATGACGATCTCCGCGTGGCCGAACAGCGGCGCGTTGTCCTTGTCCATCAGGCCGAAGATGTGGTCCGGGTGGCAATGGGTCACCACCACGTGGGTGATGTCCTTGGGCTCGAAGCCCGCCGCCTTCATGTTCTCGTTCAGCCGTCCGCTGGAGGGCAGGCCCGCGGCGCCGTTGCCGGCGTCGAACATGACGCGCTTGTCGCCGATCTTCATCGTCGTGACCGTAAAGCCGGTCGGCACGCCGTCGGTGATGAGGCCGCCCGCCGCAAGCGCCTTCTGGCGCTCCTCGATGCTGGCGTTGCGCACGAAATTGGGATCGTGCGGGCGCACGATCTCGCCGTCGTAGATCTGCGTGACTTCGATGTCGCCGACCTTGAACTTGTAGAATTGAAGGTTCCTGGAATTCAGCCCGGTGTCGCGCGCGGCCTGCGCCATCGCGGAGGGCAGGAACTCCATGCGCCCGTCAAGACCAAAGGCGGCGCCGGCGGCGGCGGCGGACACGACGAATCGGCGGCGGCTCAGATCAAACATCGATACGTTTCCCTCTCCGGAGCGGACGCTTGCCGTCCGTCATCCGGGCAGGACGCTAACTTGGGCGGCGGCGTTGCGGAAGTCACAATTCAGTCAGCCAGCGAGGGAACGCGGTGCCTGCCGGATGGAGCGCGTCGCCGATGAAACCCTCGCGCCAACTCCCTCCCCTCAGGGGAGGGCGGGGGTGGGGTCATCCACGGCGCTTGGCGAAATAGCGCCAGACCCCACCCTGCCCCTCCCCTGCAGGGGAGGGAACGGAGCGCTTGCAGGATGGAGCGCGTCGCAGATGAAACCCTCGCGCGAACTCCGCCGGGCGCTCTGCGCGCCCTACTTCCACGCGAGCAGGTTGAACATGAAGCCTTCCGGCTTCTTCGTTCCCTTCTCGGGGATCTTCAGGTCCTTGCTGTGCGCCAGCACGGACCCCAGCGGCGTGATCGGCATGGAATAGCGTTCCGTCGTCGCCTTGTCGAAGATGCGCCGGTACATGTCCTCGCGCTTTTTCTCGTCCAGCACAGCCTTCGCGGCCTCGTCGAGTTCGGCGAGCTCCGCGTCGTTGTTGTAGTTGCGCGAGCCCGGCTCGTAGAAGAAGCCCGAGGTGGATTCCACGTCCGGGTTGCCGCCGCCGTTGTCCCACACGACGATATAGGCCGGCAATTGCCCCGCGGCGCGCTTGGTGACGAAGCCCCCGACCGTGAGGTTCTCGATCTTGGCGTTGACGCCGATGCGCCGCAACTGGCCCGCCACCGCCTCCGCCACAGGGCGTCCGGCGCCCCATGTGGTGATGGTCAGCTCGAAGCCGTTCGGCTTGCCGGCTTCCGCCATGAGCGCCTTGGCTTTGGCCAGGTCGAACGAAGGCGGCTCGACGCTGGACGCGCAGCCGATGTGCCAGGGGTGGCACATGGCGGGCTGCAACGGCATGGCGGCGATCTCCTTGGGCTGCAGGGCGTTCACCAGCGCCTTGCGGTCGATGGCGCGAAACATCGCCTCGCGGACGCGCTTGTCCTTGAAATGGCCGATCCCCGAGCGGTCCGCCGCGTCGAGCATGAGGTAGGTGAACGAGATGCTGGGGATCGTGGTGATCTCGATGGCCGGATTGGGCTTCATCAGGTCCGCGACGTCGGTGGGCACGTCGTACATGAGGTCCTGGTCGCCCACCATCATGCGCGCCACCTGCGTCTGCGCGTCGGGCACGACGGAGATTTCGATGCGGCCGATCTTGGCGGCTGGCTGGCCGACGCTGACCTCCTTGAAATCAGGGTTCCTGACGAGAACCACGCCCTTGTTGTTGTCCACCTGAATGGCCTTGTAGGGACCCGTGCCGATGGGGTTGCGGCCAAAGGTGGACTTGTCGGCCAGCTTGCCGTGCACGTCCGACGGATAAATCGGCAGGATCGTGGTGAGGCGCGTCATCAGCGGCGCATAGGCGGTCTTGGTCTTCAGCCGCACGGTGAACTTGTCGATCTTCTCGACGCTCTCGAACTGGCCGAAGCGCGTCTCCTTGAAGCGGAACTTCGACGCGGGGTCGATCACGTAGTTGATCGTGTAGACCACGTCGTCGGCGTCGAACTCGCTGCCGTCGTGGAATTTCACGCCCTGCCGCAGCTTGAATTCCACCGTGCGCTCATCGACCTGCTTCCACGATTCAGCCAGCGAGGGAACCACGGTCCGCGTCTCGGTGTCGTAGGCAACGAGCCCGTCGAACACCACGCGGTCCATGAGGTTGGTCTGCGGCTGCGGGTCGAAGATCGCGTCGATGGTCGCGATGGGCTGGTAGACGCCGATTCGCAGCGTGTCCTTCGCCTTCTGGGCCGTAGCCGGCGTGACGGCCAAGCCCGCCATCAGGGTCGCCAGACCAGCGGCGATGCGCGCGTTCCTGCTCCTCATCGAAGTCCCTCCCGGTCGTTTCTCGCGCTCCCGAAACGAAAACGCCGGCGCCCTTTGCGGGCGCCGGCGTCAGGATAGGACAGGTTCGGGCGTCGGGCCAGAGGCCCGCGGCGAGAACTTAGAAAGCGGGCTGGGCCCGGGGACGGTCGTTGCGCGGACGCCCCGGGGCGCCTGCGGCCGGACGCGGCGCGCCGCCGCGCTGGTCGGGACGCGCT
>JAQGJX010000169.1 GCA_028290405.1 Hyphomicrobiales bacterium | reverse complement strand
GGCGCGTCGAGCCAGCCCGCCGCCGGCGCGGCGGCGGCCTCGGCCATGAGCGTCACGCCCGGCCAGAGCGGCGCGGACATGCTGTTCCGTCCGCAGGGCGCCACGCCTCCCGCGGCAGGCCAGCCGGCCGACGCAGCGGCGCGGCCGACCCCCGCCGCTGCGGGCCAGACGCGGACCTACACGGAGGCGCGCGACGACGCCGCCCGCGTGTTCGCCTCCTCGCTCCGGGCGGGCGCTCTCTCGCCGGCCGACAAGCAGTACCTCGCCAGCGTGACGGCTGAGCGCACGGGCATGCCGCAGCAGCAGGCTGAAGCGCGGGTCGACCAGGCCTTCGCGGCGGCGCAAAACGCTGAGCGGCAGGCGCGCGAAGCGGCCGACAAGGCCCGGAAGTCCGGAGCGGTCGCGGCGTTCCTCACCGCGGCGGCGCTGCTCGTGAGCCTCGCCGCAGCCGTGGCGGCCGCCGGACTTGGCGGGCGCCATCGCGACGAGGGCCGGGCGGAATACGGGTTCGGCGTCCAGCGCATCTGGTAACCGAGTCCGCTAACCTCGTGGATTAACGCTCCGGCGCGGCAATTCGCCCGCCGGGGCGCTTTCTCGCATCCGCCCGTGACCCGGGGAGCGCGTCGTGCCATAAGCGATTCCATGGCGACCCGATCATCCCTTCCCGCAGAGCCCGGCTTCGGCGTCTACGTGCACTGGCCGTTCTGCCTCTCGAAATGCCCGTATTGCGACTTCAACAGTCACGTGCGCACGAACGGGATCGACGAGGCGCGCTACGTCGCAGCCTTCCGGGCGGAGCTTGCGCACCGCGCCGCGCTCGCGCCGGGCCGCACCGTCTCCTCCATCTTCTTCGGCGGCGGCACGCCCTCCCTGATGAAGCCCGAGACCGTGGCGGCGATCATCCAGGCCATCGGGGACAACTGGACCATCGCGCCGGGCGCGGAAATCACCCTTGAGGCCAACCCCACTTCGGTGGAGGCGGGCCGCTTCAAGGGCTACCGGCTGGCGGGCGTCAACCGCGTGTCGCTCGGCGTGCAGGCCATGAACGACGCCGACCTGCGGGCGCTGGGGCGCATGCACACGGCGGCGGAAGCCATGACGGCGGTGGGCGTCGCGTCCGCCATCTTCGACCGGTTCTCGTTCGACCTGATCTACGCCCGCCCCGGCCAGACGCCGGACGCGTGGCGCGCGGAGTTGACCGAGGCCACCAAGCGGGCGGGCGGGCACCTCTCGCTGTACCAGCTCACCATTGAGCCCGGCACCATGTTCGAGCGGCTGGTGGACGCCGGCAAGCTGCGCATCCCCGAACCGGAGCTTGGCCGCGCGCTTTGGGACGTCACCCAGGAGATCACCAACAAGGCCGAACTCTTCGGCTACGAAATCTCCAACCACGCCAAGCGCGGGCAGGAAAGCCTGCACAACCTCATCTACTGGCGCTACGGCGAGTATGCGGGCGTCGGCCCCGGCGCCCACGGCCGCCTGCTGACCCCGCGCGGGCGCCTCGCGCAATCCACCGAGAAGCATCCCGAAATGTGGCTCACGGTCGTTGAGACCGACGGCCACGGCCTCGTGGAGGAGGAGACGCTCTCCAACGAGGAGCAGGGCGACGAATACCTGCTGATGGGCCTGCGCCTCTCGGAAGGCATCCTGCCCGCCCGCTACGAGGCCATTCGGGGCCGTCCGCTCGACCGGGAGCGTGTCGCGTCCCTCATCGCCGACGGCATGCTGGAGCACGCCCCGGACGGCAAGCTGCGGGTCACCACCGAGGGCTTTCCGGTGCTCGACGCCGTGGTGGCGGACCTCGCCGCCTGACAGCGCGGCTCACGCCATCGTGGGCGGCAGCTTCCCGCAATCGCGCAGGAAATCGATCATGGCGGCGTCGAACCCCTCCGGGTCCTCGATGCAGCAGGCGTGGCCCGTGTTCGGCAGCACGACGTGCCGCGCGCCCGGAATGCGCGAGGCCGTGAGCCGCCCCGCCTCCAGCGAGAGATCGTAGGCGCCGTTGACGACCAGCGTCGGCGGCTTGAGACCGGGCAGCCTCTCAGTCATGTCCAGCGAGGCGCGGGCGCGGAAGATGTTGGCGATGCAGGCCGCCGACAGCCGCCCCGCGTCCTCCACGAACAGCCGCAGGGCCCAGTTCCCCAGGCGGGTGTCGGCGAAGCCGGGCGCAACGTAGCCGCGCATCAGCTCCATGAGATAGCCGCCAAGGTCACGCTTGCCGAACGGGGCCACGATCGTCTCCACGTCGCGCGGGCCGTTGCTGGAGCCGCCTACGAGCACGCAGGCCTCCACCATGTCCGGATGATCAAGCGCGATCAGCATGGCGATGCCGGACCCCACGCTGACGCCGGCGAACACCGCGCGCGAGATCCCCTCGTCGGCGCACACGCCCAGCACGTCCTGCATCATGTCGCGCAGCGTGAACGGCGCCCCCTCGGGCTTGTCGGAATGGCCGTAGCCGCGCAGGTCCACGGCCACCACCCGGTAGAACGGCGAGAAGCGCGCCACCTGATAGAGCCAAAGCCGCCTGTCGAACGGGTTGGCGTGGATCAGCACCATCGGGGGGGCGTCGGGCGCGCCGTGGGTTTCGTAGTGAATCCGCAAGCCGTTGCGCGTGCTGTAGGGCATGGGCCGAGCCTCCCTGGTTGGTTGCGCGGCAGCCTAAACGCGTGGCGGAGGTTTTCAAGCGCCTCCGATTCAGCATTCGCGCACATCAGGCGGAAACAGTGCTTTACGGCGGGAGCGCGGGCGTTATAGTCAAAGTCATAAAGCTGTCATGGGAGCCGGCCGGAGCCATTTGAGTGTCGCGTAGAATCACGTCTCGCCTGCGACCTCTGGCTGGCCGAAGCTCCGTGGCCGGCGCCGACGCGCCTTCGATTCCCTTGATCAGGCAGCCGCTTACGCCCGCCCCGCCCTCGCGCGCGGCCGCTTTCGGCTGGGCCGCGGCGGTTTTGGGGACGCTGCTCGGCGTGCTTCAGGTTGAGCCTGACCGCATGGCGGCGAGCCTCGTGCTGGCGTTCTTCGCGGGGTCCTGCGCGACCCTGTTCGCCCTGACGCGCAGGCCGCGCTTCTCCTTCGTCATCGTGGCGCTTGTGTTCATCGGCGTCTACGGGTTCTCGGCGTTCAAGTTTCGCCTGATGGCGATGAACCTGCACGTTTACGACGTGGCGTTCTACCTGTTCAGCTTCGCCCAGATCGGCTTCTTCCGCGAGACCTACCCGGGCGCCGCCCTGCTGGCGGGGCTGGGCATCGCGGGCGCCCTGCTGGCGCTGGGCTGGTCGTGGCTGCGCGAGCGTCCCCGGGCGATCGGCCGCGGCGCGTTCGCCGCCTGCGCGTTCGCCGGGGTGGCTGCGAGCGCGGGCGCGACG
>JAQGJX010000168.1 GCA_028290405.1 Hyphomicrobiales bacterium | reverse complement strand
TATACGGACCTGCGCACGCTGCTGAAGGACGCGCCTGCTCTGGCGGACCCGCAAGCCCCTGCGGCGCAGATGGAGCCGGCGCTGACGATGGGCGCCCGCGACGTCGTGCTGAGCGCAGGCCGCCTTGTGGCCGGCGCGCGCGCGTTCGAGGGCGTGACGGTGGAGCCGCTGGACGGCGCCGCCTTTGACGCTTTGCCGGACGTTGCGCCGCCGGACGATCCCGCCGTGTCCCTCAACCGCGCGATGGCGCTGGGCGGCGCGCTCGTGCATGTGGCCGCCGGAAGCAACGCTGGCGTGGTGCATTTGGCGTTTCGCGACGGGCAGGACGCCGCCGTCTCGATGGCGTCGCGGGTGATCGTCCGCGTGGAGGCGGGGGCGACTTTGACGCTGGTGGAGAGCCACCAGAGCCGCGACGGGCTGGCGCATCTCACCAACACTCTGGTGGAGTTTCACCTGGGGGACGGGGCCAACCTGCGCCATGTGCGCCTCAACGCCGCCGGCGGCCAGACGGTGTCGCTGTCGACCCTCGTGGCGACGCTGTCCGAGGGAGCTTCGTTCGAGACGTTCTCGCTGACCCTTGGCGCGCGGGTGTCGCGGCATCAGGCGTTCATGCGCTTCGCGGGCGAGCACGCCAAGGGCGCCATTCGCGGCGCCACGCTCATTCGCGGCAAGCAGCACGCGGACACGACCATCGTGGTGGAGCACGTCGCGCCCAATTGCGAGAGCCGCGAGGCCTTCAAGACGGTCGTGGACGACGACGCCACCGGGGTTTTCCAGGGCCGCATCGTCGTCGCCCCCCACGCTCAGAAGACTGACGGCCGCATGTCCTCCAACGCGCTTCTGCTCAGCGAAGGCGCGACGATGAACAACAAGCCGGAGCTCGAGATCTTCGCCGACGACGTGCAGTGCGCCCACGGCGCCACGTGCGGCGACCTCGACGATAACCTGCTCTTCTACATCATGGCCCGCGGCCTGCCGCGCAAGGATGCGGAAGCCCTTCTGCTGGAGGCGTTCGTGGGCGCGGTGATGGACTCTGTTGAAGACGAGGCGCTGCGCGAGGCCCTGATGGACAAGGCGCGCGGCTGGCTCGCGGGACGCAGCTCATGATGGACGCAAAGACCGCCCCCTACGACGTGATGAAGGTGCGCGAGGATTTCCCGATCCTCAACGAGCGCCCCTATGGCAAGAAGCTCGTCTACCTCGACAACGCGGCCTCCTCCCAGAAGCCCCGGCAGGTGATCGAGCGGCTCACGCACGCCTACGAGCATGAATACGCGAACGTGCATCGCGGCCTGCATTACCTCGCCAACGCGGCCACGGACGCTTACGAATCCGCGCGCGAGAAGGTGCGGGCGTTTCTCAATGCGGGCTCCACGGACGAGATCGTCTTTACGCGCGGCGCAACCGAGGCGCTGAACCTCGTGGCGGCGTCCTACGGGCGCGCGCACATCGGCCCCGGCGACGAGATCGTGCTGTCGGTGATGGAGCATCACTCCAACATCGTGCCGTGGCACTTCCACCGCGAGCGCAACGGCGCCGTGCTGAAGTGGGTCGGGGTGGACGACGAGGGGAATTTCTCCCTCGACGAATTCGAAAAAGCCCTGTCGCCCAGAACGAAGATCGTCGCCATCACGCATATGTCCAACGTGCTCGGCACGGTGACGCCGCTCGCCCAGGTGATCGAGATGGCCCATGCGCGCGGCATACCGGTGTGCGTGGACGGCTCGCAAGGGGCGGTTCACCTGCCGGTCGACGTGCAGGCGCTGGACGTCGACTTCTACATCGTCACCGGGCACAAGCTCTACGGGCCCACCGGCGTCGGCGCGCTTTACGGCAAGCGCAAGTGGCTCGAGAGCCTGCCGCCCTACGCTGGCGGGGGCGAGATGATCGAGACCGTCTCGATGGACGCAGTCACCTACAACGTGCCGCCGCACCGCTTCGAGGCTGGCACGCCGCCGATCGTGCAGGCTATCGGCCTCGGCGCGGCGCTGGATTACATGGACGGGCTTGGGCGCGAGCGCATCAAGGCGCACGAAGATATGTTGCGCGATTATGCTCACGAGCGCTTGTCTCGCCTCAATTCGCTGCGCATTTATGGGACTGCGAAGGACAAGGGCGCCATCCTGGCGTTCGATATGAAGGGCGCTCATGCGCACGACGTGGCGACCGTGATCGACCGATCGGGCGTGGCGGTTCGCGCCGGCTCCCATTGCGCGATGCCGCTGATGGCGCGCTACGGCGTGACCTCGACGTGCCGGGCCTCGTTCGGCCTATACAATACGATGGAAGAAGTGGACGCTCTCGCCGAGGCCCTGACGCGGGCCGAGGCGTTGTTCTCGTGAGGAACGATATGTCTGAGACGACCAGCCTTGCGGAGCCGAGCGAGTTCCAGCCGAACCGGCCGGACCTTGCGCTTGATCCCGCGATCCCGCCGCAGGAGCTTGACGACCTGACGGAGAACATCGTCGCCGCGCTCAAGACCGTGTTCGATCCGGAAATTCCGGTCGACGTGTACGAGCTTGGCCTGATCTACAAGGTCGCCATCGATGAGGCGCGGCATGTGGACATCGACATGACCCTGACCGCGCCCGGCTGCCCGGTCGCGGGCGAAATGCCCAAGTGGGTCGAGGACGCTGTCGGGACGGTCGGCGGGGTGTCGGGCGTCAAGGTCGCGATGGTGTTCGATCCGCCATGGGACCAGAGCCGCATGTCCGACGAGGCGAAGGTCGCGCTCGACATGTGGTGAGGCGCGAGCCTCGCACTATATAAAGCACATCGGCTTTCGCCGGGCCTTGAACCCGGCTGGAGGATACGAATGGAACCGTTGAAGCCTGCCGCAAATCCTGGAGTCCGGCCGCCGGCCCGCCCGCGGCCCAAGGTCATGTCCCTCACGGACGCCGCTGCGGCGCGCGTCCGGGAAATCATGGAGACATCCGAGAAGAACATCGTGGGGCTGCGCGTCGGCGTGAAGAACGGCGGCTGCGCGGGCATGTCCTATACGATGGACTTCGCCGAGGACATCGGCCGCTTCGACGAAGTGGTCGAGGACAAGGGCGTGAAGATCGTCGTGGACCCCAAGGCGATCCTGTTCCTGCTCGGCACGCAGATGGACTTTCGCACCGACAAGCTGTCGTCGCAGTTCGTCTTCAACAACCCCAACCAGACGTCGGCCTGCGGCTGCGGCGAGAGCGTCGCGATCACGCCTGTCGAGGTGGATGGCCAGGGGCAGGGACACGGACACGGCGCTTCGTAAGCGCGGTCAGCTCCGGCTTTCGCGCGTGCGCGAAAGCTGGACGAGGGGCGGGGCCCCTCATCCAGATCGATCTCAATCTTCAGCCGCGACCTTGGTCGCAGGCAGCTTCACCGGGCGAAGCATGAAGGACGGCACATGGTCGCCCATGCCGCGCACCGGCGGGCCGTCGTCTTCCTGATAGCGACGACGCGGAGCTTCCGCGCTCGTGCGGTCCGCATGGCGGTCGTTCGAGCGCTCAGGGCGCTGGCGGTCGTTACGCGGGCGCTCGGCGCGGGGGCTGTCGGGCTGCGTCTCGACGGCGGGCGCGCGCGGGGCGCGTTCGGGCCGTTCCGCCCGC
>JAQGJX010000148.1 GCA_028290405.1 Hyphomicrobiales bacterium | reverse complement strand
CGGCGACGCGGGGACGCGACTGCACGGCGGCCGGGGCCTCCGCGGGGGCGTCCTCGCTGCTGCGCCCGAACGACGCCAGACGCTCCAGCAGGGTGCGGCGCTTGGATTCCACCGCCTCCGCCGGTCCGCCTTCGCCGCGCTGGGCGCGAAGCTGGTTCTGGCCGGGAAGCGGCAGGTCTTCCACGGTGGGCATCCGGGTCGGGCGGATCGCCCGCTCCGGCGCCGGCGGCACGAACGGGCCGCCCACGTGGTGCGGGGCGGGCTCGGGCTGGGGCGCGGGCGGGTTGAACAGCGTCGGCGCCGGCTTGCGGATCGGCTCGATCTGCACCTCGTCCATGGCCGGCTGGGGGGCGTAATATTGCTGGGCCTGCTGGGGCGCGTAGGCCGCCTCGGCGTAGGCGTGCTGGGCCGGCGCGGCGTAGGCGGGCGCCTGCTCCGCGTGCTGCGGCGCGGCGGCCTGGACCGGCGGCTGGAACTGCTCGACCGGACGCGGGGCCGCATGGGCCTGGGCGCGCAGCTTCTGGGCGACTTCGGCGATGCGCGTCTCGGCCGCGTTCAGCTCGCGGGCGTTGGCGGGCTGGTCGATGCCGGTGGCGACAACCGACACGCGCACGATGCCGTCGAGCGATTCGTCGAACGTGGCGCCCAGGATGATGTTGGCTTCCTCGTCCACTTCCTGGCGGATGCGGCTGGCGGCCTCGTCCACCTCGTACAGGGTCAGGTCGTTGCCGCCCGTGATCGAGATCAGCAGGCCGCGCGCGCCGCGCATGGAGGTCTCGTCCAGCAGCGGGTTGGCGATGGCGGCTTCGGCGGCCAGGATCGCGCGGCGCTCGCCCGTGGCTTCGCCGGTGCCCATCATGGCCTTGCCCATTTCGCGCATGATGGCGCGAACGTCGGCGAAGTCGAGGTTGATGAGGCCTTCCTTCACCATCAGGTCGGTGATGCAGGCGACGCCCGAGTACAGCACCTGGTCGGCCATGGAGAACGCGTCCGCGAACGTCGTCTTCTCGTTGGCGACCCGGAACAGGTTCTGGTTGGGGATGACGATGAGGGTGTCGACCGCCTTCTGAAGTTCGGTGATGCCGCCGACGGCGATGCGCATGCGGCGCATGCCCTCGAACTGGAACGGCTTGGTGACGACGCCGACCGTCAGGATGCCCATCTCGCGGGCCATGCGGGCGATGACGGGCGCAGCGCCCGTGCCCGTGCCGCCGCCCATGCCGGCGGTGACGAACACCATGTGGACGCCCGCGAAGTGATCGCGGATTTCGTCCTTGGCTTCCTCGGCGGCCGCGCGGCCGACTTCCGGCTGGGCGCCCGCCCCCAGGCCCTCGGTCACCTGCAGGCCCATCTGGATGATGCGGTCGGCCTTGGACGAGGTCAGCGCCTGCGCGTCCGTGTTGGCGACGATGAAGTCGACGCCGATCAGGCCAGACGTGATCATGTTGTTGACGGCGTTGCCGCCGGCGCCGCCCACGCCGCACACCATGATGCGGGGCTTCAGTTCTCTCAGTTCGGGCGCCTTCAGATTGATCGTCATTTGACTGGCCTCTCGATTGCTGGGCGCTGCGCCCGTCTGCTCTTGTTCGTTGTCCTTCGGGTCCGCCGGCCGCCGCGCCGGTTCGCCTTGGGGGATTCTTTAAAAATTACTCTTCAACCACCGCACCATGTTGCCGACGTAGCCCTCGCCGTTGGCGATCTGCAGCATCGGCAGGCGCCGTGGTTCGAAGTGTTCGATGCCTGCGTATTGCGGGTACACAAGGAGGCCGACCGCAGCAGCGAATGTTGGATTCTTCGCTGATTCGGGTAGGCCTTGGATACCCAGCGGACGGCCCATACGCACTTGACCGGAAATAATTCTTCGCGCGGCCTCCGGCAGGCCGGTGAGCTGGCTGGCGCCGCCCGTGAGGACGAGGCGCTGGCCGGCCTGCGGGGCGTAGCCGGCCGCCGCCAGCCGGTCCCGCACGAGCTCCAGGATTTCCTCGACGCGCGGCTTGATGATGCGCACGAGGTGGGACTTGGGCATGTGCGTCACGTGATCGCCGTCGTCGCCCACCTGGGTGACCGCGATGGTCTCGCGCTCGTCCGAGGACGAGGCGATGCAGGCGCCGTAGTAGGTCTTCAGCCGCTCGGCGTCCGACAGCCGCAGCGTCAGGCCACGGGCGATGTCCATGGTGACGTGCCCGCCGCCCACCGCGATGGCGTCCACGTGCGCGAGGCGGTTCTCGGAGAACACCGCGATGGACGTGGTGCCGCCGCCGAAGTCGATCACCGCCGTGCCCATCTCGGCTTCGTCGTCCACCAGGGTGGCGAGGCCGGACGCGTAGGGGGTGGAGACCACGGCCTCGATGTCGAGGTGGCAGCGCTCCACGGCCAGCATGAGGTTGCGCACCGGCGCGCTGTCGCAGCTCACGACGCTCAACTGGGCGCCCAGATGGCTGCCGATCATGCCCTTGGGCTCGCGGATGCCGGTCGCGCTGTCGAGCGAGAACGACATCGGCAGCGAATGCAGCGCGGCCCGGCCCTGCTGGGCGGTGCGCGAGGCGGCCGCCTCCAGCACCATGTGGACGTCGGTTTC
Organism: Hyphomicrobiales bacterium; assembly: GCA_028290405.1. Classification (GTDB taxonomy): domain Bacteria; phylum Pseudomonadota; class Alphaproteobacteria; order Rhizobiales; family Beijerinckiaceae; genus Terripilifer. Next base: position 14,649 of record JAQGJX010000148.1, on the reverse strand, counting down.
GCTCACCGCGTTGCCGCCGAGGCGGATCTTGGCGCCGTACAGCGACGAGCCAAGGCGCCCGCCCGAGATGTTGACGATGACGCTTTCGACCTGCACGCCCGCCATGCGCTCGGCCGCGTCCACCGCCATGCGGATGGACTTCTCGGCCTCTTCCATGTCGATGACGGCGCCGGCCTTGAGGCCGCGCGAGCGCTGGTGGCCGATGCCCAGCACCTTGCAATGATGGGTGCGGCCGCGCAGCAGGTCGGACTGGTCTGCAGGCATCAGCCGCGCGATGAGGCACGCGACCTTGGTGGTGCCGATGTCGAGCGCGCACAGGATGGCGGTCTTGCGGGCCGACAGGGGCCTCATGCGCGGGGCGATGTCGTGAGAGGTCATACGGCCCCCCGGCGGACAGGCTTCTTGGAAAGGGCTTCGGCGCGCACCGCGGCGGCTTCTTCCGAAAGGCGCGCCACGAGGCGGCCCGGCGTGCGCATGTCGATGGAGATCAGGTCCTTGTCGAGGATCTTCTGTTCACGCGAGAGCTTCGCCAGCGCCGCGATGGCGCGCTCGGGCGACTTCTCGGGCAGCTTCACGTCCACGCCCGTGGAGAGCTTCACGTTCCAGCGGCGGTTGGTCACCAGCACGCCGGCGCGGATTTTCGAGCGGAGGTCGCCTGCGGCCTCCATGATCTTCTGGAATTCGGCGACGCGCTCGTTCGCGCCCTCGCCGACCACGAAGGGCAGAGCGACGAAGCGCTCGTCGCGCAGGGTGTCGATGGGCTTGCCGTCGGCGGAAACGATGAAGACCTGGCCTTCCTTCTGCCAGAGCGCGAACGGTTCGCGCTCCGTCACCTCGATCACGAGGCGATCCGGATAGAGCTTGCGCACCTTGGCGTCCTTGATGAGCGGGGCGCTCATCAGACGGTCGCGCATCCCCACGATGTCCACGAACAGCAGGGAGTTGCGGTCCGTGACGCCCGAGAGCGCGAGAATTTCATCCGATCCCAGCTCGCGCTGGCCGGTGATGGTGATCAGGTCCACCCGGAACCCGGCCGCCCGCGCCAGCAGGTCCCTGGGCGACCCGTTGGCCTCGATGAACCGGTCCGTGTGGCCGCCAAGCTGCGCCCCGTATACGAACGTCGAGCCAAGAAAGCCGAGCGCCAGCGCGAGGCCGACGCCGCGGCGCGTCGCCAGCGCCAGCAGGCGCGAGGTGAGCGAGCGGCCCCGGCGGCGGCGGTTGCGCACCGCGCTGTAGGCCTGGTCGTCCTCGTAACGGTCCAGGCGCGGGTCCGCGAAGCCCGCGAGCGCGGGCCGTGGAGACGCAAACGCAGGGAGCCCCCCCGTCAGCGATCGCAGGAGGCGTCTTCCACCATCCATCGAACCAACTCACCGAACGAAAAACCAGCATGGGCCGCGAGTTCCGGCACCAGAGACGTCTCGGTCATACCCGGTTGGGTATTCACCTCCAGGACCACGAGCTCGCCTGTTCCATTGGGGCGGTCGTCGTACCGGAAATCGCTGCGGCTGACGCCGCGGCACCCGAGCGCTTTGTGCGCCGTTAATGCCAACTGTTGAATCTGTTGGTAAATATTTCCTTTAATTTCTGCCGGAAGGACGTGAATGGACCCGCCTTTCGTATATTTCGCACGATAATCGTACCAACCGCCGTCCGCGGCCCGGATATCGATCACGTCGAGGGCTCGGTCGCCCATCACCGCGCAGGTCAGCTCGCGTCCCGCCACGAAGCTTTCGGCCAGCAATTGCTCGCCAAACTTCCATTTCGAATCAGCAAGTTCCGCTGGCGGAGCCGCCTGCCCCTCGGGAATGACGAACACCCCGTAGGAGGATCCTTCGGCGATCGGCTTGAGCACGTACGGCGGCGCCAGCGCATGGGACCGGGCGGCCTCCAGACGGTTGACGATTCGGCCTTTGGGGACCGGCACGCCCGCGTTGGCCATCACGATCTTGGCCATGGCCTTGTTCATCGCCAGCGCCGAGGCCAGCACGCCCGAATGGGTGTAGGGAATGCGCAGCAGCTCCAGCAGGCCCTGGATGGCGCCGTCCTCGCCCATGGGGCCGTGCAGGGCGTTGAAGGCCACGTCGGGCTTGAGGCTGGACAGCGTGAGCGCCACGTCCCGGTCCACGTCCACGCGCGTGACGCGATACCCCTCCCCCTCCAGCGCCCGCGCGCAGGCCGCTCCGGAGCGCAGGGACACCTCCCGCTCCGAGGACCAGCCGCCCATCAGGACGGCGACGTGTTTGCTCATGCCCTTGCCTTTCTGCGGAAACACACTTCAGGCACGCATGAACGTGCGCAAAGCGGCGCAAATCTGTCCGAACCGGGCGCAGCCGACGGGCGCCGCGAGATCAGACAGGAGCATACCGCAGCGGTCCTAACGGGTTGTTAACCAAACCAGCGCGCGCGCTTCCTTCTCCCGTTTCACGGGAGACGGCGCGGCCGCGAAGCGGTGACGGACGAGGGCGCCGCTCACTGCGTGTGGGTTGGATCGATCCACTTCACGTGCTCGGGCTTTTCCACCGGCTCGATATCGAGGTTCACGACCGTGGCCTGGCCGTCGCTGCGCACGAGGACGCATTCCAGCGTCTCGTCCACGCTCGCGTTGATCTCCTGGTGCGGCACGTAGGGCGGCACGAAGATGAAATCGCCCGGCCCGGCTTCGGCGGTGAACTCCAAGGCGTCGCCCCAGCGCATGCGGGCGCGGCCCTTCACGACGTAGATCACGCTTTCCAGCGGTCCGTGGTGATGCGCGCCCGTCTTGGCGTTGGCGTGGATGCTGACCGTGCCGGCCCAAAGCTTCGAGGCGCCCGCGCGTGCGAAGTCGATGGCCGCCTTGCGGTCCATGCCCGGGGTCTGGGCGGTGTTGGGATCGAGCCCGCCTGCGGGGATCACCCGCACGCCGTCGTGCTTCCAGCGGGGCGCCGCTTCATTGCTCATGCGCGTTCTCCTGTGGCGCGGGCCTCATGGAAGGCCGATGCGCTTGATCTCCCACTGAAGCTCGACGCCGCTCGTCGCCTTCACGCGGCGCCGGACCTCTTCGCCCAGCCCCTCGATGTCGGCGGCGGTCGCCGCGCCCCGGTTGATGAGGAAGTTGCAGTGCATCTCGCTCACCTGCGCGTCGCCCATGGTCAGCCCGCGGCAACCGGCGGCGTCGACCAGCTTCCATGCGCTCTGCGGCTTGGGATTCTTGAACGTCGATCCGCCGGTCTTCTCCCGGATCGGCTGCGTCGCCTCGCGGGCGGCGGTGATGCGCTCCATCTCGGCCAGGATGGCGGCAGGCTCGCCCGCCCTGCCCTGGAAGGTCGCGCTGGTGAAGATCACGTCCGGCGGCGCTTCGCTGCGCCGGTAGGAAAAGCCCATGTCGGCGTGCGTGAAGGTGAAGACGTTTCCGGCGCGGTCGACGCCGCGCGCCTCCACCAGAACGTCCGTCGTCTCGCCCCCGTGCGCGCCAGCGTTCATGCGCAGCGCGCCGCCGATGGAGCCCGGGATGCCGCGCAGGAACGCCAGCCCGTCGATCCCCGCCTCGGCCGCCGCGCGCGCCACCTTCATGTCCGGCGTCGCAGTTCCCGCCCGCAGGCGGTTGTCCCCCAGCAACTCGACCTCGCCGAACGCCCGCCCGCCCAGCCGGATGGTCACGCCCGGCACGCCGCCGTCCCGCACGATCATGTTCGACCCAAGGCCGATGACCGTGACGGGCACGTCGAGCGGCAGGCGCTGGAGGAAATAGGCGAGATCGGCCTCGTCCGCCGGCGTGAACAGCATCTGCGCGGGGCCGCCGACGCGAAACCAAGTGTAGGGGGCGAGCGGCGCGTTCGCGCTCAGGCGCCCGCGCACGTCCGGCGCCAGTTCGCCAAGCCGCGCGCTGAGGTCGGGAAAGCTCACGAACGCAGCTCCGCCAGTTCGCCCGGCAGCGCCGCAGCCCATTGGGTGATGTTGCCCGCCCCAAGGCACACCACGTAGTCGCCCGGCCCCGCCAGGCCCGCCACGGTGGCGGCCAGCGATTCAGGGCTGTCGAGCGACATGGCGTTGCGATGCCCGTGCGCCTTGATGGCGGAGACCAGATGCTCCTTGTCGATGCCCTCGATGGGCTTTTCGCCAGCGGGATAAACGTCGGCGACGATCACCGAGTCCGCGTCGTTGAAGCAGGTGGCGAAGTCGTTGAACAAGGCCTGCAGGCGCGTGTAGCGGTGCGGCTGCACCACGGCGATCACCTTGCTCCTGGTTGACGCGCGGGCCGCGCGCAGCACGGCCGAGACTTCCACGGGATGGTGCGCGTAATCGTCGAAGATCAGCGCCCCGTTCCATTCGCCCACGCGCGTGAAGCGCCGCTTGACGCCGCCGAAGGACGCCAGCGCCTTGCGGATCTGGTCCACGCTGACGCCCAGTTCGTGCGCCACCGCCACCGCCGCCGTGGCGTTCAGCGCGTTATGGTGTCCGGGCATCGGCATCACGAGGTCTTCGAGATAGGTGGCGCGCGCGGTTGCGCGGTCGCGGATCAGAACGTTGAAGCGCGAGGCGCCGCCCGTCAGGTCCACGTCCAGAAGGCGCACGTCCGCCTGCGGGTTCTCCCCGTAGGTGATGACGCGGCGGTCCTCGATGCGTCCCACAAGCTCCTGCACGGTGGGATGGTCGAGGCACATCACCGCGAAGCCGTAGAACGGCAGGTTTTCGACCAGCGCCCGGAAGGCGTCCTTGATGGCGTCGAACGTCTTGAAGTGGTCGAGATGCTCGGGATCGATGTTGGTGACAACCGCGATGTCGGCGGGCAGCTTCAGGAACGTGCCGTCGCTCTCGTCGGCCTCCACCACCATCCATTCGCCCGCCCCCAGGCGCGCGTTCGTCCCATAGGCGTTGATGATGCCGCCGTTGATGACCGTGGGGTCGAAATTGCCGGCGTCCAGCAGCGCCGCCACGATGGAGGTCGTCGTCGTCTTGCCGTGCGTGCCCGCCACCGCCACGGAGCGCTTGAGGCGCATCAGCTCGGCCAGCATTTCCGCGCGCCGCACCACCGGCAGGCGCTTCTCGCGCGCGGCAAGCAATTCGGGATTGTCGCGCCGGATGGCGGTGGAGACCACGATCACCTCGGCCTCGCCGAGGTTGGAGGCGTCGTGCCCCACCATGATTCGCGCGCCGCGCTCGCGCAGGCGAAGCACGTTGGCGTTTTCGGACGCGTCCGAGCCCTGCACGCTGTAGCCTTGGTTCAGCAGCACTTCGGCGATGCCCGACATGCCGATGCCGCCGATGCCGACGAAGTGGATGGGGCCGAGTTCGCGGGGCAGTTTCATCAGGCGGGCTCCGGGGGGGACGCGCCCGCGACGCGCATCACCAGATCGGCGAGGCGGGCGGCGGCGTCGGGAAGACCGGCGCTCTTGGCCGCCCCGGCGCGCCGCGTCAACCCCGCAGGATCGGCGAACGCGGCCACGATCTCGCTTGCGAGACGCTCCGGGGTGAAATCGGTCTGCGGGATCAAGGTCGCGGCCCCGCTTAAGGATAAGTGCATCGCGTTGGCCGCCTGGTCCTGGTCGAGCGCGAACGGAAACGGCACCAGGATGCTGGGGCGGCCGATCACGGCCAGTTCGGACACGGTGGACGCCCCCGCGCGCGCCACCACCAGGTGCGCCTGCGCGATGCGCTGCGGCAGGTCCGCGAAGAAGGGCGCGATCTCGGCCGAAAAACCCAGGCCTGCGTAAGCCGCCCGCACCCGCGCCTCGTCCTCGCCGCGCGCCTGCTGCACCAGATCGAGCCTGCCGCGCAGGTCCGCAGGCAGCAGCGCGATCGCCGCCGGAACCACGTCGGACATCACGCGCGCGCCTTGCGAACCGCCGGTCACCAGCAGGCGCAGGCGCCCGTCGGCGAAATCCCCATAGGGCGGCGCGGCGGCCGCGATGACCCCGGGCCGCACCGGATTGCCCGTGTGGACGCACTTGTGCGCAATGGCCGACCCGGCGTCCTTCAAGTGCGCGAACCCGGTGGCGATCTGGTCCACGCGGCCCGCCAGGAAGCGGTTGGCGCGGCCCATGACGGCGTTCTGCTCATGGAGGATGGCGGGAACGCCCAGAAGGCTTGCGGCGAACAAAGGGGGCGCCGTGGGATATCCCCCGAAGCCCACCACGCAGAGCGGGCGCAGGCGGCGCAGCAACTGCACCGCCTCCAGCGTGCCGCGCGCCAGCTTGGCCACCGCCACGGCTTTCGACACGATGGAGCCGCCGGTGGGCGTCGCGGCGCTCACGGAGTGAACGGCGCGGGCGGGAAAATCCCCGCCGTATCGCAGCGCGCGGGAATCCGTCACCAGGTCCACCACGCAGCCGCGCCGCGCCAATTCCACAGCGAGCGCCTGCGCGGGGAACAGGTGACCGCCGGTGCCTCCGGCGGCGAGCAGGATGGGCCGCGCCTCGCTCATCGCGCCACGCGCTCGATGATCTCCGAACGGGGCCGCCGCCGCGTGACGGCGATGAGGAACCCCATGCCGATGGCCAGCGAGATGAGCGACGAACCGCCGTAGGAGATGAACGGCAGCGTCATGCCCTTGGCGGGCAGAAGGTGCAGGTTCACCGCCATGTTGATGGCGCTCTGCAGGCCGAAAAGCATGATGAGCCCGGCGGTCGCGAAGCGGCAGAACGGGTCCTCGTTGCGCGACGCGCTATGAAAGCCGCGCAGCACGATGAAGGCGAAGAGCGACAGCAGCACGATGCAGGCCAGCACCCCGAACTCCTCGCCCGTGACGGCGAAAATGAAGTCCGTGTGCGAGTCCGGCAGGATGCGCTTCAGGGTGCCCTCCCCGGGGCCTTTGCCGAACCAGCCGCCCTGCACGAAACTCTCCGCCGCAATGTCGCTCTGGAACGAATTGCCCGGATTGGTGGACGTGCCCTCGCCGGCGTTCAGGAACTTGTCGATGCGCGCCCGCACGTGCGGCAGGAAGCGGTAGGCGAACAGGCCGCCGGCGGCTCCGATGCCGCCGATGCCGGCCACCCACAGCCAGTGCAGGCCCGCCATGAAGAACAGCCCCGCCCACACGGAGCACACCAGCACGGTCTGTCCAAAGTCCGGCTGCAGCATGAACGGAATGATGGTGGCGGGCAGCAGCAGCACGGCCAGCGTGGTGCCGGGCACGTCCTTGCGGCGCGCGCCCTCCGAAAACGCCCAGGCGGCGAGAATCACGAAGGCGGGCTTGACGAACTCGGAGGGCTGGATGCCCAGGATCCAGCGCCGGGCGCCCTTGATCTCCACGCCGAACTGGATGGCGGCCAGCACCATCGCCATGCCGACGATGAACAGCAGCAGCGCCGAGCGGCGCACCAGCCGCGGCGTGAGCAGCGAGGCGCCGAACATCACCGCGACAGCGATGGTGAGCCACACGAGATGGCGGTTCACGAAGTGGAACGTGGACAGTCCGAGGCGCTCGGCCACCGGGGGCGAGCCCGCCATGGTGAGCACGATGCCCAGCACCATGAGGGCGCAAAAGCCCGCCAGCAACCATCGGTCGACCGTCCACCACCAGGTGGAGAACGGGGTCTGTTCTGCGCGTGACATCATGGCGCGTTCCTCAACGGACCTTCAGGGTCGCGAGACCGATCATTGCGAGCACGAAAGAGAAGATCCACATGCGGATCACGATCTGCGGTTCCTTCCAGCCCATCTTTTCCAGGTGGTGGTGGAAGGGCGCCATCAGGAAGATGCGCCGTCCGGTCATCTTGAAATACCCGACCTGCAGGATGACCGACATGGCCTCGAGAACGAACAGGCCGCCCACGATGGCGAGCACGATCTCGTGCTTCACCGCCACCGCGACCGTGCCCAGCAGGCCCCCGAGCGCGAGCGAACCCGTGTCGCCCATGAAGATGGAGGCCGGCGGCGCGTTGAACCAAAGGAAGCCGAGGCCCGCGCCGATGATCGCCCCGCACACCACCGCGAGCTCGCCGGTGCCGGGAACGAAGTTGACCCCCAGATGCGTCGAGAAGATCGCGTTGCCCACCACCCAGGCGATGACGCCGAACGTGCCGGCCGCGATCATCACCGGCACGATCGCGAGCCCGTCGAGCCCGTCCGTGAGGTTGACCGCGTTGCCCGCGCCGATGATCACGAACGCGCCGAACACGAGGAAGAAGACGCCCATGTCGAGCACGAAGCCGTTGACGAGCGGCAGCGCGAGTTTCGTCATGTTGGCGGGGCCGAAGTACATCATAGCCGCGCAGGCCGCGGCGGCGATGACCGCCTCAAGCCCCAGGCGAGCCCGGCCCGAAAAGCCGTCGTGCGTCTGCTTCGTCACCTTGAGGTAGTCGTCGTAGAGGCCGATGGCCCCGAAGCCCAGCGCCACCAGCAGCACGATCCACACGAACGGGCTCTTGGGGTTCGCCCACAGCACGACGGAAACGACCGTGCCGAACAGGATCATCAGGCCGCCCATGGTGGGCGTGCCCTTCTTGGTCACGAGGTGGCTCTCGGGACCGTCGAGACGGATCGGCTGGCCCTTGCCCTGCTTGAGGCGCAACTTGTCGATGATCATGGGCCCGAAGAGGAACACGATCAGCAGCGCCGTGACGGTGGCTCCGCCAGCCCGGAAGGTGATGTAGCGAAATACGTTCAGGGGGCCGAACGTTTGCGAGAAATCGGCCAGAAACGTCAGCATTGGGATCCCTCGTCCGCCGCGACCGCGACAGCCTGTTCAAGTGCGGCGGCGTGTTTGCGCAGGGCGGTCACCACGGCCGCCATGCGGCTGCCGTTCGAGCCCTTCACCATCACCACGTCGCCGGAGCAAATCCGCTCCGGCAGATAAGCCTCGAGCGCCATGGCGGTCGGCGCCCAGAGCCCCTGCCGCTTGGCGGGCAGCGCGTCGAACATGGACTTCATCAGCGGGCCCGACGCATAGACGAGATCGACGCCGTTGATGACCACCGCCTCGGCGAGCTCCTTGTGCAACGCGGCCGCGTCCGGCCCCAGCTCCAGCATGTCGCCCAGCACCGCGATGCGCCGGCCGCCCTTGCCGAGGGGCGCCGCGGACAGCACCTCAAGCGCGGCCCGCATGGAGACCGGATTGGCGTTGTAGGCTTCGTCGATCAGCAGGTAGTCGCCGCCGCTCGCGGCGAGCCGCGCCTGCGCGCCGCGCCCGGCGGGCGCCGTGAAGTCGCCGAGCGCTTCGCCCGCGACGACCAGATCAAGCCCGAACGCCCGCGCGGTCAGCATCACCGCCAGGGCGTTCATGGCGTTGTGCCGGCCGGGCGCGCCGAGCGTGAACTGCACGGGCTCGCCCAGCACGGTGGCGTCCACCAGCGCGCCCTTATCACGGCGGCGCACCGAAATGAGGCGCGCGTCGGCCTCCTCGTGCTCGCCGAAGCTGAGCGCCTGCGCGACGCCCGCCGCGTCCGCCGCCGCGCGCAGACGCTCGAACTGCGGCGCGTCCCGGTTGAGGATGGCCAGCCCGTTGGGCTCGAGCCCTGCGAAGATTTCCGCCTTTGCGTCCGCGATGGCCTCGATGGAGCCCAGATGCTCCAGATGCACGGGCGCGATCGTGGTGACGATGGCCACATGCGGGCGCACCATCTGCGCCAGCGGGGTGATTTCGCCAGCGTGGTTCATGCCGATTTCGAACACGCCGAACTGCGCTGTCTCGTGCATGCGCGCAAGAGTCAGCGGCACGCCCAAGTGATTGTTGTATGAGGCCGCCGACGCGTGCGTCTCGCCAAAGCGCGACAGCACCAGCCGCAGCGCTTCCTTGGTGGACGTCTTGCCGACCGAACCCGTGACGGCGGCGATCCACGCGCCCGAGCGAAGGCGCGACGCGACGCCAAGCCGCTCCATGGCGGCGAGCACGTCGCGGACCACGAACAGGGAGCCCGTCCCGATCAGCTTGTCGGCGTGGGCCTCGTCCACCACGCACGCCGCCGCGCCGCGCGCGAACGCGGTCGCGACGTAGTCGTGGCCGTCGCTGTTCTCGCCCTTGATGGCGAAGAACAGGTCGCCCTCCTCGAGCGTGCGCGTGTCGATGGACACGCCCGTGACTCCCGCGGGCATCGCGCCGCTGACGCGCGCTTCAAGCTGCACGACGAGCGTGAGGCCGGACCACAGCAAAGCCTTCGTCATTGCGCCTCCGCCAGCGCTTCGCGCGCCGCTGCATGATCGGAAAATGGCAATGTCGTCGCGCCCACGATCTGTCCTGTTTCATGGCCCTTGCCGGCGATCACCAGCGCGTCCCCGGCGCGCAGCATCGCGACGGCGTGGCCGATGGCTGCACGGCGATCCCCGATCTCGATGGCGCCAGGCGCGGCCGCAAGCACGGCTGCGCGGATCGCGCCCGCGTCCTCCGAGCGGGGATTGTCGTCGGTGACGATTACGACATCCGCGCACCGGGCCGCAATCTCGCCCATGATGGCGCGCTTGCCTTTGTCGCGGTCGCCGCCGCAGCCGAACACGACCATGAGCCGCCCGGGCGTCGAAACCCTCAGCGTCCCAAGCACTTTCTCCAGCGCGTCGGGCTTGTGGGCGTAATCGACGAAGACCGGCGCGCCATGGCGTTCGCCGACTTTCTCCAGCCGCCCCGGCGCGCCGCGAAGATGCGCGAGCGCGTCCAGGACACGCTCAGGCTCGCCGCCGGCGACGATGCAAAGCCCCGCCGCCACAAGCGCGTTCGACGCCATGAAGGCGCCCGCGAGCGGCAACAGGATCGTGCGTTCGGCGCCCCCGTGGCGCACGACGAGCTCGGTCGAATCAGGCCCCGCCTGCGCGCGAACGATGCGCAGGTCGTCGCCCGCGGCCCCAACGGTGAAGACGCGCAATCCCCTTGCGCGGCAAGCCTCGATCACCCGGTCCGAGAACGCTCCGTCGGCGTCGATCACCGCTGGCTGGCCGGGCGCGAGCAGTTCGCCGAACAGGCGCAGCTTGGCCGAGAGATACTCGTCGAGGTCGCGATGATAATCGAGATGGTCGCGCGAGAGGTTCGTGAACGCGCCGGCCGACAGCCGCACCCCGTCGAGCCGGCGCTGGTCGAGCCCGTGCGAGGAGGCCTCCATGGCCAGATGGGTGATTCCGCTCTTCGCAAGGCGCTCGATGTTTGCGTGCAGCGTCACGGGGTCGGGCGTCGTCAGCGAGCCGTAGTCGGCGCCCGCGTCGGTGATCACGCCCGTCGTCCCGATGGCTGCGGCGGACGCGCCCATGCGCGACCAGATCTGACGGACGAACGCGGCGACGGACGTCTTGCCGCTGGTTCCCGTGACGGCCACGATCGTGGCGGGCTGCGCGGGGTAGAAGGCGGCGGCCGCTTGCGCCAGCGCGAGCCGCGCGTCGGGCGCGACAACGAAGCTGGACGCCGTGTCGTCGTCCGGCGCGCGTTCGCTCACGATCGCCGCGGCGCCCGCGTCCAGCGCCGCGCGCGCGAACGCCAGCCCATCGGCGCGCGCTCCCGCCAGCGCGAAGAACACGAAGCCGGGCTTAACGTTGCGGCTGTCGGCCGTCAGCCCGGCGACGAGACGCGCGCCCAGCGGCGACGCGCTTGCCTGCGGCAGGATGTCGGCGAGGCGGGTCAACGCCAGTTGCTCCCCGCGCTCGGCAGGCCGATGCCAAGCCTTGCGACGCTGGGGAACGAGCCGGTCGGAATGACGGGCCGCGGCGGCAGGCCAAGCAGCGGGGTCACGCGCTCGATGATGCGGCCCGTGGTGGCGCCTGCGTTCCATGCGGCCGTGCGTTGGCCTTGCGTTTCCGGCACGCCCTGCGGCTCGTCGTAGACTGTGAGGAACAGGTACTTCGGCTTGTCGGAGGGCGCCACGGCGGTGAACGTGGTGAACACGCGGTCGTTGGAATAGCGGCCGTTCACGACCTTGTTGGCCGTGCCGGTCTTGCCGCCGGGGAAATAGCCCTTCACGTCGATGGTGCGCGCCGAGCCGACTTCCGCGTTGAGCCGCATGAGGTAGCGCATCTGCTCGCTCACGTCGGCGCGGATGACCTGCGGGGCTTCCGCCATCGCGTCCTCGATGCTGCGCTGCCGGAACGTCGGCTTCACCAGCTTTCCGCCGTTGACCAGCGCGCTCACTGCCATCATGGCCTGCAAGGGCGCCACCGCGAGGCCGTGGCCGAACGCGATGGTCATGGTGTTCAGTTCGCCCCAGTGGCGCGGCACGATCGGCTCGGCGCTCTCGGGCATTTCGGTGCGCATGCGGTCGAGCTGGCCCATCTTGCGCAAGAAGGCCTTGTGCCCGTCCACGCCCACCATCAGCGCCGCGCGCGCGGTGCCGACGTTGGACGAATAGGTGAAGACCTCCGACACCGTGAGGGCGCGGTTCTGCGCATGGTAGTCGCGGATGTTGAAGCGGCCGTAGCGCAGGGCGCCGCGCGCGTCCACGCGCGTATTGAGATTGACCTTGCGGGCCTCCAGCGCCATCGCGAGCGTGAGCGCCTTGAAGGTCGAGCCCATCTCGAACACGCCCACCGTCATGCGGTTGATGCGCGTGGGGTCCAGCGCGTCCACCGGGTTGTTGGGGTCGTAGTCGGGCAGCGACGCGATGGCGATGATCTCGCCGGTCTGCACGTCCATGATGGCCGCCGCGCCGGCCTTGGCCTTGTAGCGCTCCATGCCCTTGACGATCTCGTCGCGGACCGCATGGGTGGCCTTCACGTCGATGGACAGCGTGATCGGCTTCAGGTCCTCGGAGGCGACGCGAAAGCCCGCGCTGCTGAGGTCCGCGATGCCCAGCGTGTCGATGTATTTCTCGATGCCCGCGATGCCGATGTTGTCGGTGTTGGTGAAGCCCAGCACGTGCGCCGCGATGGGCCCGTTGGGATACACGCGCTTGTGCTCGGGCTGGAAGCCGACGCCCGGCAGGCCGAGCCGGAACACCTCTTCGCGCTCCTTTGGCGACACGCCGCGCTTCACCCAGATGAAGCCCTTGCGGGACCCCAGGCGCGCGCGCAACTCCTTGGCGTCCACGTCCGGCAGCACCGCCGTCAGCAGCTCCACCGCCTCGTCCTTGTCGACGATGTTGCGCGGCTCGGCGAAAACCGAATCGATGCGCACGTCGGACGCGAGGATTTCGCCGTTGCGGTCCACGATTTCGGGCCGGGCGCGCGAGGAGGCCTCGGTGACGGCGCGGCGAAGCCCCTGGGGCTCAGGCTTGAAGCCGAACCAGATGAGCTTGCCGCCGATGACGAGGTACAGGCACGTGAAGCCCACCGCCACCAGGCGGATGCGCCCCGCGCTCTTGCCGATGCGCGTGCCGAACATGGAGCGCACGACCGACCAGGCGCGCGCCCCAGGGCTCCGCGGCGGGGCGGGCGCGTCGTCAAAATCGGGCTCGTGCGTCTGGCCGCGCGGCGCGTTCATGTCAGCGTTCATGTCAGCGATCCTGGCCGGGCTTCGGAATGGTCGCATGGGGGGTGGTGGCGCGCTTGGGCGCCGTCTGGTCGTCGCGGGGCGTATTGGTTGGCTCCAAGAGGCCAAGAAGCTCAAGCTTCCGGCCGATCGAATCCACCTTGGGGGCGCGATCGGGCAAATCCGTGACCTGAACGATCTGGTCGACGGTCAATTGCTTCAGGTCAAGGTGCTGGTCCGCCAGCGCCTGAATGCGCGTGGGACGGGTGAGATGGGCCCATTCGGCCCGCAGCACCGCGATGGATTCGCGCTCGCGCTGGTTGAGGTTCTTCATTTTCACGATCTGCTCGGCGTAGAGGATCGTCTCGTACTTGATCGTGTAGGCGTAGATGGCGGAGCCGAGCAGCGCGCACACCGCCAGCACGTTGAGATAGCGCAGCATGTCAGCGCCCTTTCTTCTGTCTGGCGGGAAGCAGCGCAAGCTCGGCCCATGCGCCCGCGAGGCCCAGCGCGGGCGCGCTGGTGCGGCGCCCGAACCGCAGCCGCGCGGAGCGGGCGCGCGGATTGGCGTCGCACTCGGCCTCCGTGGGCGTGACCGGCTGGCCGCTCGCCACGTCGAACGTCGGCTGCGGCGGAATGGGCTCGCCCGGCAGCAGGCGCGAGCGCGCCCGGCCCCGGCCCGAACGCTCGGCGAAAAACTGCTTCACAATGCGGTCTTCAAGCGAATGAAAGCTCACGATGGCCAGCACGCCGCCGGGCTTGAGGACGCGCTCGGCGGCCGCGAGCGCGCGGGCGAGTTCGCCCAGTTCGTCGTTCACCGCGATGCGCAACGCCTGGAAGGTGCGGGTGGCGGGGTGGATCTGGTTCGGCTTGGTGAAGATGATGCGCTCAAGCAGGGAGGCGAGTTGCCGCGTGGTGGTGAAGGGCGCCTTCTGGCGGTCCTCCACGATGGCGCGCGTGATGCGTCGCGCCAGCCGCTCCTCGCCGAAGAAGTGCAGGATATCGGCGATCTCGGCCTCGTCCGCCGTGTTGAGGATGTCGGCGGCGCTGCGGCCCTTCTGCTCCATGCGCATGTCGAGCGGGCCGTCGAACCGGAAGGAGAACCCCCGGCCGGCCTCGTCGATCTGCATGGAGGAGACGCCGATGTCGAGAACCACGCCGTCGAGCGCGGGAAACCCCGCCCCGCGCGCGGCCGCGTCGAGCTCGCCAAAGCGGCTCGGCACGAGCGTGAGCCGCCCCTGCGATTGCGCGACGAGCTCCGCTCCGCGCGAGATGGCGTCCGGATCGCGATCCAGCGCCACGACGCGCGCGCCCGGCACGTCCAGCAGCTTGCGCGCATAGCCGCCCGCGCCGAA
>JAQGJX010000104.1 GCA_028290405.1 Hyphomicrobiales bacterium | reverse complement strand
ATGTCGCGGCAGGTCAGGCTCATTTTTCCCAGCGAGAATTGATGCTAACGGCGCGCGGCGGGGACGCCGTCCGGATGGTGCTTGTTCCCATGCCGACAGCCGTCCGCCTGCAGGCGCGCCGGTTGCTGGGTCTGCTCCCGTTCGTTGAAATCGTCGGCCAGGCCTTCAGCGTCGGGCATATGGCGGCCCTTGTCGCGGAGACCGGCGCCGGATGGCTGCTGGTCCAGGATCCGGACGCGCTGCACGCATGGCCCGACTGGCGCGACCACCTCACCGGCTGCCTGCTGCTGGGCGAGGCTGGCTCCGGCCCTGCGCCCCCAGCGGGCCTCCACCTCATCCCGCACGCCGGCGATCTGGATCGACAGTCCGGCCAGGATGGTTTTTGCCAGGCTGTCGGGCGGGCCCTCGGGGGCGCTCCCCTGACCGACACGCCGGACCGGCCCGCGCAAGCCGCGCCCACCAGCCTAGCGCCCTTCGCAATCGCGCCCGGGAGCATGCGGTTCGATGTGCTGGCGGTCGGCGCGTCCACCGGCGGGCCGGCCGCGCTGCCCGTGCTCCTGGCGCCGCTGGCGGGCAAGCTGACGGTTCCGATCGTGATTACGCAGCATATCGGGCTGGGCTTCGCCGCATCGCTGGCGCAGTCGCTCACGCAGCAGTGCAACATCGCCGCGCATGAAGCGCAGGACGGGGCCATCCTGCAGCCGGGCGAAGTCTACCTGGGGCCCGGGGGACGACATTTCACGATCCGCGCAGAACGCGGGGCGCTTGTCGCACGGCTCGACGATGGCCCGCCCCAGTGCTTTTGCAAGCCGTCGGTGGACGTGATGCTCGGCTCGCTGGCGGACATGCCGGCCTTGCGGACGCTTGTGGTCATCCTGACGGGCATGGGGCAGGACGGGATGGCGGGTTCGAGACGGATCAAGGACCAGGGAGGCTGCATTCTGGCGCAGGACCAGGAGACCAGCGTGGTCTGGGGAATGCCGGGCGCCGTGGCGGGCGCGGGATTATGCGACGCGGTCGCGCCCCTGCCGAGCCTGGCGAGCGCGGTGCTTCGCAAGCTTGGATCGCCGGCATGATGCAGGCCTTCGACGACGTGCGGCGCTTCCTGCACACGCAAACCGGCATTTGCCTGGGCGCGGAGAAGAATTACCTGATCGAATCCCGGCTGGCCGGCCTCGTGCGCCAGCACGCGGAAGGCGACTGGGTGCGGCTAGCGGCCCAACTCACGCGCGAACCGCGCGGCCCAATTGCGGCGGCGGCGATCTCGGCGTTGGCCACGCATGAAACATCATGGTTTCGCGATCAACGGCCGTTCGAGCGGCTGCGCGACGAGGTTCTCCCAAGCCTGCGGGGCCGCAGTGGCCGGCAGCTGTCGATCTGGTCCGCAGCCTGTTCCAGCGGGCAGGAGATTTACTGCCTCGCCCTCCTGCTGGCCCAGGAGGGTTTCATCGAGCCTCACTGGCGAGTCCAGATGCTCGCGTCCGACATTTGCAGCGAGTCCCTCGCGCAGGCGCGGCGCGGACGCTACAGCCACTTTGAAATGGAGCGTGGCTTGCCCGGCATGCACGCGCAGCGGTTTTTCAGCCGGGAGGGCGACGAGTGGCGCATCGCCCCAAGCCTGCAGGAGAACATCCGGTTCGAATGCGTCAACCTGATCAGCGTCCCGCCCGCCCTCGGCGTGTTTGACGTCATCTTCTGCAGGAACGTGCTGATCTACTTCGATCGCGTCACGCAGCGGCAGGTTCTCCGATCCCTGCGTGACCATCTCGCGCCGGGGGGCTATCTGTTCCTCGGAGCCGCCGAAAGCCCGCTCGGACTGTGCGAGGGGCTGCGCGCGCATGGCGGCTTCAGCGGCCTGTACCGACGCGCCGAATGAGACGCCGACAGCTGGAAACAAATGAAGCACGCAGCCGGTCGCCCCAGTCAGGCCCCGAGCGTCTTCTGCCCGGCCCGGATTTGACGCACCAACTCGGACCAGGGGCCCGAGGCGTCGGAGCGCGTCGATTGCGACGGGGGAGCGCCCGCGCGCCTCGCGCGCCAGAAGTGGTTCAGCATGACGGTATCGAGCGCGCGGTCGAACATCTGGAGCGAGTCCGCGAAGTTCTGGGCGTGTGCGTAGAGGCTGTCGCGGCGCTTCAAGCGGGCGGGCCGCAAAGGGTCGGCCGAAATCTGCTCGAGGAAGGCCTCCAGACCGAGCTTGTCGAAATTCCATCTGTAAACGTATTCGAGCAGATCGGTGTTCTGAAGGTAGGCGTTGAGCCACTCGTCCTCGCTCGAGACTGGTATCGCGACAGGCTGGCCGGTGAACAGATATTCGCTCAAGACGCCGGAGACGTCGCTCAGCAAGATGTCGGACGCGGCGAACTGCGCCGCCTTTTCGTCTGCGGCGACGAACCATTTGGAAAAATTCCGAACCAACTTGCCATAAACAGCGTCGCGGCCGCCAAGAAAAGGATGGGGCCGGACGCGAATGCCGCCAGGATGCGTGGCGTCGTAGCGTTGCACATGCGGCAACATGTGCTCGATGGAGGAGAAATTCTTGGTTGCGCTGGTGCCTTCCCAGGTCGGCGCATAAAGCACGCGGGCAGGCGCGGCCAGATTGGCGCTGACTTTCAACCCGGGGATCGTCGGCGCCCCGATGGGGATGAATTGATGGTCGGGAATTTCGATCCCGGCGCTGCGGAAGCGCTGTATGGCTCTCTGGTCCGCCACGAAAATATAATCGTAAATCGCCCCGAAACGGTTGGCGCTGGTCGACTTGTCGGAGTCGCCGTGACCTATGTGCACATGCGTGTGCCGGGGATAGTTATGGATCGTATGTTCGTTCATGCGGTCATTGTCAGGATATAAAAAGACTTTCAGGGACGGCGCCAGGGGGAGTTGCTGAAAAGCGAAGATGTTCTTGTCCAGCGCCCAGACGGGCGTGTTGGGCAGGAGCTTCTCGACGACCTCCATTTCCTTCATGGACCGGCACACGATCGCGATCCTGTGCTTGGATTCACGAATATACGGCGCCCAGATCGTGAGATGATGGAGGTGGAACTTGTTATTCCACACGATGACGATCTCAGGATCGTAGAGGTGAATGTTCAAAAGGCTCGCCGCGACCGTCAGCCGGTCGAACCCTGCTGGCAATTCGATGGGCGATCCGGTGACGGGATGAAAGAAAAACGCATTCATCCTCTCCGTGTAATGATCGAAAAGAGCCTCCACGGCTTTGGGATTCGATACGACTTTCGACATGGAGCCCTCTGCGTTGACGTTTCGCCGTGCGGCCGAAGCTCAAGCGGGTCTGCATTGTTTTGCTCGGTCGATCAACGCCTAGTTTGTAGCGCGGGCTCTCCGCCGAGAGCGCGCGCGGCCGAGACGAACCTTCTTGCGTGAGGCATGGCGGGGTCGGGGGGCTGGATGCGGACGCGCGGGACTGCGCATGTCCCGCCGCCACATGCCGCGAGCACCGCTTAAAGCGCGCCCAGTCGGCTCAGGTTGCTCTGGATCGCCTGGCTGGTCGGGTCGCCCCTGAGAGCTTCCTTCAGCAGGGCGCGCGCGCGGCGGTGGTCGCCCCTCAGGAAATACGAGTAGCCCTGGTTGTTCAGGATTCCCGGCAGGCGTCCACCGATGCGGATCGCGTTCTCATAGGCGCGGTCGGCAAGATCAAAGCGCTTCAGCTGGTCGTAGCTGGCGCCGAGGCCGATCCATGAATCGACGTCGCCGGCCTCGCGCTCCACCGCTTCGCGAAAATAGCGCTCCGCAAGCCCGAAATTGGCGTGCGCGAATTGTGCGCGCCCCTTTTCGGCGGCCGTTCCCTCGTCCTGCGGGGCCTGCACGACGGCGGTCGGAGCGCCGGGCGAAAGCCCCAGGCCGATGTCGGGCATGCAGCCGGAGCAGGCGAGCGCAGCCAGTATCATCGCAGGCCAACGGGCGCATCGCCATGCTGGTTTCAAGGCCGCTCTCCAGCGGCGGCGGCGTTCGAGGCGCCGGTCGTCGGCGTGCTGGCGCCTGAGCTGGCGCGCGGCTCCGGCGCGCCGACCGCCCCGGAACTTCTGTAGCGCACGATCGCGGGCTGAAGCCGGTCGCCCCGGTAGGGAATGTTCCGGTCGCGGGCGTGCCGGGGCCATGGGTCGATCACGTGCGTCGCGCTGTTGACGCTGACGGCGTTCCCGGCGCTCAAAGCAATCGTGTCGGAGCGTTGCACATAGGAGGAGCAACCTGCGATGGCCAGACAGGCGAGGCCGGGGAGAACAACAGTTCGCCAGCGCCTGTCGCCAAGCGCTGCGCGCACTGTCCTGTCGCGGGCGTTCACATTCACCGGAGCAGGTCCATCGACGTTCAAAGGCACACTTGCACGCTGGCTTTCATACAAACTTGCGACACGGATTCGCACAGGAATCGGCCATTCGAAATTGCGCCAAACTACGAGTTCTGTAAAGCGATACAATAAAAAGCGCACACCGTCGGCCGCTGCGGGAGAGAAGCTTGCATCTTACTGTCTAGCCTTGGCCATTCTCATAAAAATAGATGGTTTCAAACTTGCTCCTGACATAAGAAGCTTCCGCCATGAAGGGCCCAACTAAAGAGAGTCACCCCTGTTTTGATTCGCGGCGTCATGCGCCGTGGGCGGTTCTCGCTTGGGCTTCGTGGTGTCTGCTGGGCTCCTGGACGGGCGCGCTCGCCGCCGACAGGCCGTTTGGCGCTCTGGGAGACCTGCATAGGCCCTATTCCTACAAGCAGGGCGGGGCGTCGCTCACCAAGCTTCGGATCTCCGTGAACAAGTCGCAGTCGGTGAAGCTGGGTTACGCCTTCAGTGACGTGCTGGTGGGGTCCACCAAGGTGCTGGACGTCATCCCGCTGGACGAGCGCTCTCTCTACGTCCTCGGGAAGGAGATCGGCGCAACGAATATTTCCGTGCTGGACGCCGACAAGCGTCTGGTGGCCGTCATCGACGTGGAAGTCGGCCTCGACGTGGGCAGCGTCGCCGAGAAGGTCGCCGCGACGGCCGGCGCGAGCGGCATCCGCGTGCGCAGCCAGGGCGACAAGATCATCCTCAGCGGCTCGGCGGCCGACGCGCCGACGGTCGATCGCGCCATGCAGGTGGCGGCGGCGCTGGCGCCCGGCGGCGTGATCAACACGACGAGAATCCTCTCCCCCCAGCAGGTGATGCTGAAAGTCCGCGTCGTCGAGGTGAACCGCAGCGCCGGCCGGGACCTCGGACTGACCTGGCAGAAGTTCGGCAAGGGCGGCTCGACCATCGACGGGTCGCGCCTGGGCCGCGGCGGGGTCGATTACGTCAGCCGCGACAAGGACACCGGAGAGCTCACCTACCGCGAGCGTCCGGGCATCGAGGCGCTCGTGCCCTTCGCGCGCGTGCTCGCAGGCTTCGGCCCCTCGTTCAAGGGCCTCGATCTGTTCATCGACGCGCTGGAGTCCAAGGGCCTCGTGCGCAAGCTGGCGGAACCCAACCTCATCAGCCTCTCGGGCGAACGCGCGGAGTTTCTGGCGGGCGGCGAATATCCGGTGACGACGCCTGCGTCCGGCACGTCGCCCGCCACCACCACGTACAAGAAGTTCGGCGTGAGCCTCGAATTCACCCCAACGGTGCTCAGCACCGGGGTCATCAACATCCGCGTGACGCCCGAAGTCAGCGACGTGGCGTCGACCGCCGGCACGGGCAATCCCGTCTTCAGCACCCGCCGCGCGACGACCACCGTGGAGCTGCGCGACGGCCAGAGCTTCGCGCTGGCGGGCCTGCTGGAGAACTCCACGGAGCGCAACATCGATCAATTGCCGTGGATCGGATCGATCCCGGTTCTGGGCGCGCTTTTCAGGAGCACGGGATTCCGGTCGCGCGAGACCGAGCTCGTGGTCATCGTGACGCCCCACCTCGTGCGGCCCGCGCGCCCCGGCGATAGGATCGACACGCCGCTCGACGGCACGCAGCCCGCCAACGACGCCGACCTGTTCCTGGCCGGCAAGCTGGAAGTGGAGAAGCCCGTTCAGGCCGGCGCCCCGGCGCTGCCGCTTGAGGCTGTCGCGCCCGGTCCGGCGTTCGGCCATGTCCTGCAGGCCGCTCCCGGCCCCGCCAGGAACGCGAAAGCGAGGGCCTATTGAGCCGCGCCGCCTTCCTCCTCGCCGCTGGCGTGTTTGCGCTGACCGGGTTCGCCGCGCACGCCGAGACCCTCATGCTCGAAGTGGGCGTCGCCGAGGTGGTGAGGACCACCGGCAAGGCGAGCACGATCCTGTTGGGCGATCCCAGCGTCGCCGAGGTGACCACGATCGACGAAACGACGCTCGTTGTCGCCGGCAAGAAGCCGGGGCGCACCACGCTGATCGTGTTCGACGCCGCCGCCATGCAGGTGCTGAGCGCCGACGTGCGCATCGGTTCGCCCGTGCAGGCCCTTCGCCAGCGCGTGTACAAGGGCACGACGGGGGTGGTGCAGGAGTTTCGTTGCTCGGCCTTCGAATGCGCGGGCCCCTGGGCCGTGCGCCCGTCCGTCGACAACGTGTCGGCGCTGCGCGCCGAGGCCAGCGCCGCCCCTGAGGTCAGCCGCCCGTCAACGCCGCAGGCCGGGGACGAACCCTCCGCGCCAGCCGATCCCTGAGGGAACTCCCATGCGCGCCCGTGCGGCCTTGTCTGCGTTCGCGATCCTGTTCGCCGCTGGCGTCGCGCGATCCGCCGATCTTGACGCCAACCTGCCGCCGCGGGAGCGGCCAGCTCTGGAGCTTGAGCCGGCGTATGTGGTGCGTGCGGCGATCGAGCTCAAGCCTGGCCTCACCCGCATCGTGCAGCCGGGGCGATCCGTCCAGACCGTGCTGATGAGCGATTCACGCATCGCGGACGCCACCCTTCTCACGACGAACGTGGTGGCGGTGACGGGGAAGTCGCTGGGCGCCGCCAACCTGATCCTGCTCGACGACCAGGGCGCGGAGATTTCCAACACCCCGGTTCAGGTGGTGGCCGGGGCGGACCTGCGCGCCGGCCCGGTCGCGCCGTTGCGCCGGCAGGTGCGGGTGCGGGGATTTGGGGGACCGGGCCCGGAACAGGACCGCTCCTTCCTGTGCGCGAACGGGTGCGCGCCCATGCCGCTGCTTCCCCTGCCGCCCTTGCCTGAGCCCGTGGCGCGATAGCAAGCATCGCGCACCGAGCTATCGGCGTGCGAGTATCTTTGCGCCCGCCACCGCCGCCGCCGAACGGCTGGTGACTCCCAGGCCGCGAAACAGCGCCGCCATGTGGACCTTGATGGTGCCTTCGGCCAATTGCAGCTTGCGGGCGATTTCCTTGTTGGATTTGCCCTCCACCACCAGTTGGAGAACCTCGCTCTGGCGCAACGTGAGCGCCTGTTGGCTTGCGGCCTCCATCCTCGCGATGGGTTGCGCCGTGATGGTCTCCTCAAGGGCATCGATGGAGGCGACCGACGGCGGCACGAAGACCTCGCCGTCCAGGATGGTTCGCAACGCCGCCGTCAGGCCGCGCACCCCAACCCCTTTGGGGATGTAGCCGTGCACGCCCGCTTCCAGCGCCAGAAGGATGTCGCGCCTGTTCGATGACGCCGAGACGACTCCCACCACCAGGGCGGGGAAACATTCGCGCACCGCGCGCAGGTTCGCGGGGCCTTCCATGCCGGGCATCTGGAGATCGAACAGCGCCAGGTCGAATTCGCCACCGCCAAGCCGCTCTATGGCGTCGTCCAGCGACCCCACTTCGACGACTTCCCGGAAGCAAAAGTCCCGGAGAAGAAGGCTGCGCAAAGCGACCCGGAAGAACTCGTCGTCATCGGCGATAAGTGCGATGCCATTCCTGGCGCTCATCCCAAGGACTCCAGATATCAATATGCAAACGCTTTGCAGCCGACGGCGTCGTCAGCAATTTAATAAGAGCACGAAGGAAACGGGCGTTCCAGAGATGATTGCGCAGCCAGCGATATAGCTGATGGTATGATTACTTCCTATAATAAATTATCATGTATTATACTAGCGCGCGCCTCGCGACGTGTGGCGCCGTCTTGGTTTGTATGGGCGTCGCGCCTACTCTACGATGGCCACCGTCGAATTCGATTCAATCGCCGTGGTGCCGGACCCCGCGCATGTGGAGCCAAACGTCGAGTTGCCCGAGAACGTCACCGTATAGCCGATGGCCTGGGTGCATCCCCCGGTGGCGGCCGAATTGCCGTTCAGAAGAATCGGCGAGGCGGGCATGTAAACAGCCCCCTGCAGCACCGAGGAAGAGCTGCCGTTGACCTGCTGGGTGACGCCGGTGCTGGAGCGGCTCGCGAAGAACAGAATGCCGGAGTATGGGCCGCTGGTGGGCGCCGTCAGGTTCAGGGTCGCCTTGCTGTTCAGCTTCATGGACGTGCCGCTTGCGAAGTAGAAGGTCACGCCCGCGCCGGCCAATTGCACAAGCGAACTGGCGTTTGCGTCGCCGCCGTTGATGCGCAAGTCGCCGCCTTCAATGATGTAGAGGCCTGGGCTGAAGTTCACCACGCCCTTCAGGTCGAGCCCGTTGCAGAAGCGCATGGACTTGACGCCGCTCGGATGGTTGTTGGTTGGCGTGAGCGTGATGGGATTGCCGTTCGGCGTTCCCACATTGGCGTTGTTGCATGCGCCGACGAGGGCGGGCTCGGCGACGGACGCATAGGGGTCGCGGACCACGGGGGCGAACTCCTTCACGGCCGCGCATTGCGTCAGGGTCAGTTGCGCGGTGGTGACCGCCTGCCCTACGGCGTAGGCGCAGCCGGTGGTCAGCGCGGCGCCGCTGCCGGACATCAGCAACGAGTTGGCGGCGTTCGAGTTGGACGCGATGTCGCATCCGTTCAGCTTCACGACCGTGGAGCCCGTCACGGTCACCGCGCCCGACGCCGTGGGGGCGAGCGCAAGGACGCAGGCCTTGGAAGCGCTGGGGATGACGCTGGCGACCGCCCGCGTCCTGATGGTCACCGACGTGCTCGAGAAGATGGCGGACAGCAGCCGCGACTGGACGTGGGTCAGCACCACTTCCACGCTGTCGGCGCTTCCAGCCTTTGCGCCCGCGAGCGGGGGCGCGTTCACCACGATGGTCCCGACCGAGGGCGAATAGCCGGAGCGGGTCGCGATGTTCAACGCAGCCGCGTCCATCTTGGCCTTCGTGTCCCCGGCGCGCTTGCGGATGGCCGCCGCATGGGCGGAAACGTCGACAGCATGCTGGAGCTTGCGCTGGGTGAGATACCAGTAGCCGGTCTCGGCCCCCAACCCCAGTCCGCCGATCACCATCGGCATGACGAGCGCCGCCAGGATGGCGATGGAGCCCGCCTCGTCGCGCTTGAGCGCCAACAGGCGCGATTGCAGGAGCCGCTGACGCGCGCGGGCGAACATGGCTTTACCCCGTGGCCGAAGCATGGCGCGTTCCTCTCAAGGAGTCCTGGACAATTGAATGATGGCGGGCGTGATGATCACCGCGAAGAGAACCGGCAGAAAGAAGATGATCATCGGCACTGTGAGTTTAGGCGGCAGGCTGGCGGCCTTCTTTTCGGCTTCGCTCATGCGCTGGTCGCGGCTTTCCTGCGACAGGACGCGCAGCGATTGTCCAACCGGCGTGCCGTATCGTTCCGACTGGATGAGGCTTGTGGCGACCGACCTCACCGCGTCGAGGCCCGTGCGCTCCGCCAGGTTCTGATAGGCGAGGCGGCGTTCGGGAAAATAGGAAAGCTCCGCCGTCGTAAGGCTGAGTTCTTCCGCCAGTTCGACCGATTGCGCGCCGATCTCTTCCGACACCTTCCCGAACGCGCTCTCGATGCCCATGCCGGATTCGACGCAGATCAGCAGGAGATCCAGCGCGTCCGGCCACGCCCGCCTGATCGACTGCTGCCGCTTGGCGATCTTGTTCTTGATGTAGATGCGCGGTCCGTAATAGCCGAGCGCCGTGGCGATCAGCACCATCATGAGCTTCACTACAAACGGCGAGTCGAAGCGCACGATGACGAAGACGTACAGGGCCGCCAGCGCGAGCGCGATGAACGGCGCCAGAACGCGCACGGCCAGAAAGGTGACGACGGGACCGCGTCCGCGATAGCCCGCCATGCGCAGCTTCTGGACCATCTCGCCGTCTTCCGCTTCGCTGGCGAGGTTTAGCCGTTCGAAGATCTGCTTGAAAAATTTCTTGGGTTCGCTGCGAAGGGAGAAGCCGCCTGCCTGCAGGCTCGCGCGTTCGCGCACGCGGATCGAATCGCGTTCCTGCGACATCAGCGCCATCCGCGCCCCCAGCGTGTCCTTGGCGAGGTAGGGCCAGGACACGAGCAGCACCGCGCAGAAGACCGACACGGCGGCCATGGAAGCGACGATCGTGTCCATGTCGAGGTTGAAGGCGTTCACGCGCTTTCCTCAGAAATCGAAGTTGATCATCTTGCGCATCACCATGACGCCCATGAGCATCCAGATCGCGCAGCCGACGAGGACGATGTTTCCGGACGTTTCGGTGAAGAGCAGCGAGATGTACTTTGGGCTGGTGAGATAGACGACGCCAGAGACGCAGAACGGCAAGGCGGCGATGATGCCCCCCGAGGCCTTCGCCTCGGCGCTCATGGCCTTGATCTTTGAACGCATCTTCATGCGCTCGCGCAGCACTTTCGAGAGATTGCCGAGCGCCTCCGACAGGCTGCCGCCCGTGCGGCTCTGGATGGCGATCACGATGGAGAAGAATTGCGCTTCCGAGACAGGCATTCTGTCCGGCAATCGCTGGACGGCCTCGGCGAGCGGCATCCCCAGCGTCTGGTCCTCGACGACGATCTTGAACTCGGAGCGCACCGGCTCCTGCGCTTCCGTCGCGACGATCTTCAGGCAGTCCACCACCGGCAAGCCGGTCTTGATGCCGCGCACGATCACGTCGACCGCGTTGGGAAACTCGGCGCCGAACATCTTGAAGCGCTGCTGGCGCCTGCGCTCCACATAAAAGTGCGGTCCCCACAGGCCCAGCGCAACGCTGAATCCCAGGGAGGGGAAAATGCTCAGCCCCAGCGCCAGGTTCATGAGAGGCAGCGCCGCGAGCCCGGTCGCCAGGCACGTCACGTAGTAGCGCCGCGGCGACCAGGGCAGATCGGCCTGGCGAAGGCGCACCAGCAGGGAAGCCTTGTTGCGCTTGGCCTTGCTGTCCTTCTCGCGCGCTTCGGCCTCCGTCAGGGTGGCTTCGACGCTGCGCTTGCGGCTGTCGTCGTTGCGGTCCCCCCGCTGGCTCGCGGCGAGGACCGGATGGGTCAGCCTCTCGATCCGCCGGTCGAGCTGCGCGGCGCGGCGCATGTGCGGATAGAAGGCCGCTATCAGCAGCCCGCCGGCGCTCAGAGCCGACAGGACAGCGATGAGGACAAGAATGGTCGGGTCAGTGGACATGCCGCCGGGCCCCAATCTCAGGCGCTTCCGAAAGCGCGTGGCGGGCGTTCTGCGGCGTCAAGCGCGGCCGCGAGGCGCTTCTCTTCGCCATAGTAGCGGGCGCGCTCCCAGAAGCGCGGACGGCCGATGCCCGTGGAGCGATGATGCCCGATGATCGTCCCGTCCGGCTCCTCGCCCACGACCTCGTAGACGAAAAGATCCTGCGTGATCGGCACGTCGCCTTCCATGCCCAGGAGTTCGGTGATGTGCGTGATCCGGCGCGAGCCGTCGCGCAGGCGCCGCGCCTGCACGATGACGTCCACCGAAGAGGCGATCATTTCGCGGATCGTCTTCGAAGGCAGCGAGAAGCCGCCCATGGTGATCATGGATTCCATGCGCGAGATCGCCTCTCGCGGCGAGTTCGCATGCAGCGTTCCCATGGAGCCGTCGTGGCCGGTGTTCATGGCCTGCAGCAAGTCGAACGCTTCCGGTCCGCGGACTTCGCCGACGATGATCCGCTCGGGACGCATGCGCAGGCAGTTGCGCACCAGTTCGCGCATCGTCACTTGCCCTTCGCCCTCAAGGTTGGCGGGCCGGGTCTCCAGGCGCACCACATGGGGCTGCTGCAATTGCAGCTCGGCCGCGTCCTCGCAGGTGATGATGCGTTCGTCGGCGTCGATGTAATTAGTCAGGCAGTTGAGCAGCGTCGTCTTGCCGGAGCCGGTGCCGCCGGAGATGACGACGTTGCAGCGAACCCTGCCGATGATCTTCAGGATTTCGGCGCCTTCGGGCGATATCGCGCCGAAGCGCGTCAGCTGATCAAGCGTCAGCTTGTCCTTCTTGAACTTGCGGATCGTGAGCGTCGCGCCGTCGATGGCCAGCGGCGGGGCGATGACGTTGACGCGCGAGCCGTCCGGCAAGCGTGCGTCGCAGACCGGGGAGGATTCGTCGACGCGCCGGCCCACCTGGCTGACGATTCGCTGGCAGACGCTGAGCAGATGCGCGTTGTCGCGGAAGCGGATATCCGTTTCCTGGATCTTGCCGCCGACCTCGATGTAGATCTTGTTGCTGCCGTTGACCATGATATCGGCGATGTCGTCGCGCGCCAGCAGGGGCTCGAGCGGGCCATAGCCGAGGACGTCGTCGCACACGTCTTCCAGCAGCACGTGCTGTTCGGCGGTGGAGATCGCCACTTTCTTGGCCGCCACCACCTCGGCGAGCACGTCGCGGATTTCCGCGCGGGCCTGGTCGGCGGGCATTCGCGAGAGTTGGGAGACGTCGATGATGTCGACCAGCGCGCTGAACACTTCGCGCTTCAGGTCATAGTAGGCGTCCGCTTTCCGGACGTCGCTGGAGGCCGTGGGTCTTGGGGGCGGGGGCGGCGGGACGCTGTCCGCCTGCGTGGGGGCGGGACCGATGGCGGGGACGGGACGCGTGTCGCGCCGGTCCTCTTCGTAGTCCTGCCGCCTGCCGAACATGTGGCGTTTCTTCCCTTTGAGCGGCGCTGGCGCGCGCTCGTCCGCGTTCGATGCAAGGGGAGGCCGCATGCCTGCGGCCTCCAGATCTTCGAGCTGACTCTTATTTAGTCTGAGTCAGCTTAGTTGAGCGCGGTGCTGATGGCGGTGAACTTCGTCGTCAGGTTGGTGCCGATCAGCGTCACGGCGCCGATGATCACCACCGAAATGAGGCCGGCGATGAGGCCGTATTCGATGGCCGTGGCGCCGGACTCGTCGTTCGCGAAGCGCTGGAAAAGCTTGGTCATGTTGCCTGCTCCTGAAAGATATTTCGTTGGGCTGCAGCGGTGTCTCGGGGAGTGGCGCGCTGCGATCGCCTGCATGACAAATGCGCCATCTCGTCCTTTTGCGCCATTCAGCTTGATCGCCTAGTCTGGCCGCGCCCCGGTAGGCCGAATGGCCTAACCCGGCAGGGACGCCCGCCGCTTCTGGCGCGTCAGAGCAGCGGGGTGCGCCGCGTCACCGTCAGGGACAGCGAGTTGCGCACCAGCCCGGGGATGAGCAGCGTGAACGGGTAGCTCATAGTGATGACCCGGAATGGAGCGCCGTTGACGCTTTCGGATGCGAAGGTGATCGTCAGGTTCGCGACCGGCCCGGCCTTGAAGGCGGACCTGATCTCCGTTTCGACGGCGGAATTGGAGATCCCGCTGATGGTGAGCAATTTCCGGGCGCCGTAGTCGGCCGCCTGGGACAATTGGTTGCGCGTGTTCAACGCGCGTCCAAATTCGAAGATGCCGAGCGCAGTGAGGATGAACACGAGGCTGACGATGGAGAATTCAATCGCCGTCGAGCCCGATTGGTCGCCAAGCAGGCCGCGCACGGAACGCTTCATGGCCCTCAACGCACCTGGACCTGGGCCGCCGCGCCGATCGATATGGGCGGCAGGATCATGCCGCTGTACTTCTTGGCCCCGCTGATGCGGTAGAAGATGAACGTCGGCGCGGCCGCCGCGCAGGTCGCCGTGCAGGCCACCGAGACGCCGGTGCTTTCAGGGCACGTGCAGAAGCGCTGGACGTCCAGCGTCAGCGCTGTCGCGCTCACGGTCGAGGACGCCGACACGGTGAAGTTCTTCGAGGCTGTCGCGCTCGTGGTCGCCAGGATGGCGGTCTGGCCGGGATCGGCGGTGGCGCGCTGCGCGCCAGCCCGCACGGCATGGTCGATGGTCATGCGTTCATATTGGGCCCGGCCGAGATCGACGGAAGCGACGAGCGCGAAGGCGAGCACGGGCGCCAGCAGGGCGAACTCCACCGCCGACAGGCCTGAGTCGTCGCGCAGCAGCGACCTGGAGGGTTTCATCGTTTCTGCCCCATGCGCAGCCGCCGGAACGCCAGCCATTTCGAGCTCGGGCGCGCGGATCGCGGCTGGCCGCATATCGCGTCCGCGATCTCCTCGAACGCCATAGCGGCTGCGCTGCGCGGCGCCATGTCGACGATCATGCGGCCCGCGTTGGCCGCAGCGCTGAACGGCGCAGGATCGAACTTGATGCAGGCCGCGAGCTTCAGCTTCAACGCAGAGGCGAATTTCTCCGGCGCGATCTCCGCGCGGTGGCGCATGCCGACCTGGTTGAGGACGACGTTGGGCGGCGCGTCGTTGGGCCGCGCCGCTTTCACCACGGCCGCAAGGTTCGCGGCGTTGCGCAGGCCCGTCAGGGTCGGCGGCGCGGTGATGACGATGTCGTCCGCCGACAGCAGGGTCTTGCGCGACCATGCGGACCATACATGCGGAACGTCCAGCGCCACGAAGGGAGCCATGGATTGCGCCACGTCGATCAGGTGGCCGAACGCGTCTTCGCCCAGATCGCACTCGTCGTTCATCGACGCCGGGGAGGGCAGCAAGCTGAGATGAGGCCCGCATTTCAGCAGCAGGCGTTCCAGCAGCACGTCGTCCAGCCGCCCTGCGCCTTCAAGCGCCTGCCGGACGCCCGGAACCTCCCCCAGATTGAACCCAAGCCCCACGCTGCCGAACGGCAGATCCATGTCGGCGAGTATGACGTGCGCTTGCTGTTTGCGCGCCAGAGCGGCCGAAACGTTGTGCGCCATCGTGGAGGAGCCCGCGCCCCCCGTGGCGCCCACGAAGGCGACCGTGCGGCCGAATTTCTGCGACGCGGCGTTCTTGAACAGGCGCGCCGTGAGCCCGATGATCGCCATCGGCTCAAGCGGCGCGATGACGTATTCGCTGACGCCGCAGTCCATCAACTCGCGGTAGAGCGCGACATCGTTGACATGGCCGACGATGACCACTTTCGTCTTTGCGGCGCAGACGTCCGCGAGCGCGCCGAGCTGATCCAGCAACTCGGCCCTGTCGCCGTCGCTCTCCACGATGAGGACATGGGGCGACTGGGCGCTGCGATAGGCGTCGATGGCCGCCGCCACGCCGCCAGGGCGGACCAGGGTTTGCGCGCGCGCCATTCGGCGATCCATGAACGCCTCCTCGGCGCTGGACAGCAGCGGCTCGCGAACGGCGAACAGGTGAATGGCGATTTGGGGAATGCGCACGCTGTCGGCGATGGCCGCATACGCGCCGGAGCCCGTCATCGCCGCAATGGAGCGAAGATCATCCATGACGTTCACAATCCTGTACGTTGCGGCCAATCCTGCGAAGCCGACGCAAGCCCTTCCCCTGAGCGGGGCGTGGGCACGCGGATCATTTCGGTGCGCCCCCCGCGCACGACGCGAATGGTCGAATAGGCGGCCGCTTGGGGAATAGGCGCCTCGGCGTTGTCCTTGGCGGGACGCAGCGCGAGGGACAGGGTGCCGGAGGCTTCTGCCTCCGTGACGATCTCGCTCTGGGCGGGCGTGAGTTGCAGGGTCGCGGTCTTGCCGATGGCCGCGGGACGCGGCTTTCTCTGCTCGTCGCTGACAGGATCGAGCGCCTGGTCGATGGCGAGCACGACCACGTTCTGCAGGATGGTGCGGCTGGCGTGGCGTTTTGCTCCGCCTTTGACGCCGTCCTCGGAAATCGTGTGCAGCACGTCGACGCGGTCGTTGGGCAGGATGAAGCCCCCGGCGGTGTTCTCCGCCGTGATGCGGACCGCCACGGCGCGCTTGCCCGAAGGCAGCAGGGCGGACAGCATGCCGGCGTTCAGCGCGCCAAGCTTGTCCGCCTGCACGGGTTCGCGATCGAGCAGGCGCATGCGGACAATGGAGCCCGACAGCTTTTCAATCATGTCCTGCTGGGCGTCGCGAAGAATGAAGGACGGGCTGACGCCGCTTTCGGGCCATTTCTGCCAACGCAAATTGTCGCGCGTGAGCGTTTGTCCCGGCTCCACAGGCCCCGCGGCGACCAGCACTTCGACCGTGGCGAGCGCCGGTTCAGGCGCGCGCGCAATGGGGGCCGGCGCCGGCGGCTCGCGGCGGGTCGCCACCATGAGCCATGCCGCGGAGCCTCCGGCGGCCAGCGCCACGACAAGGATGATGATGCGGAACATGAGCGTCTCCTGCGGGGTCCGGTTACGCAAACCCACTGAACCAGTGCGACTTCGGGAAGGCCAGCACGGCCGCGATCGCGAGCGCGACGCCATACGGCACGCCCATGTCCGGCGCATGAAGGCGCTGCGCCCATGGGGCTTCGCGCACGCCCGACGGCAACGGCAGCTTGCGCAATTGCAGCATCATGAGAGTCAGAACGCCGCCCGCCAGCGCCGTGTAGACGAGGTAGGCGGGGGTCGCCTCGGGACCCAGCCACAATGCCGTGGCGGCGGCGAGCTTGACGTCTCCGCCGCCCATCCACCCGCAGGCGAAGATCAGGAAACCCACGGCCAGAACCGCAGCCGCCACGCCCGCGCTGAGCGCCAGCTGGTTGAACGCAAGGCCCGAGAGCGCCGCGAGAACGACATACGCGGCGACGAAACCCAGGATCAGCCGGTTGCCTATTTTCATGCTGGCGACGTCCGACACCGCAGCCTTTGCGGTGAAGAACACGAACGAAACAGGAGCCGCATAGGCGGCCAGTTCGGGCACGGTCATGAGAGCTTCCACGGAACGAGCGCGGGACGCCGGGCCTTGCAGAGGGCGCCGCATGCTCAACTGACGCTTTATCCCACAGCCTGAGCCGCAGGCCCATTCGGCCGGATGGCCTAAGCCGATGCGGCGGAGCAGTGTAATTGGCCGCAGCGCCAGAAAGGCCAAGCAAGCGAGGGCGATGAAAAGGTGCAGCGCTCAGCCCGCGGAGGCGCGCGGCGGTTTCCCGCGACGCTTCATCCGATATAGTTAATGATTAGTACGGCTATACTTATGCTAATATAATTAGGAGGGGTGCGCACAATAATAAGGTCTGGTCTTCAAATGCAGGAGCGTTCATCTTGGTCGCGACGGGACATGCAGGCAGTAAGCGTTTAGCTGACGCTTCCTCGTATGGCGCGTGTGTGAAGGCGTTGGCGTATGAGTGCTTCACGGCTGGCAAGAAGGCGCGCGGCGTGGTCCATCGCGCTGATCGCGCTTGTTCTGACCTTTGCGTTCGTGATCCTTGGCGTGCTGTTCACGCAACTGGCCTCCGAAGCAGCCAACACCCGGCAGTTCCGCGAGCGGCGCGACTCCTCGCTTGAAACAAGATCTCTGCTGGGCCGCATTTTCTCGTCACTTCAGGATGCCGAGATCGGCGAGCGCGGCTTCCTGCTGACCAACAACACTGCGTTGCTGGAGCCCTATGAAGAAGCGGTGCGCACGCTCCCCGATCTGATGTCGCAATTGATGACGCTGGCCGAAGGCACGGACGGGCAGGAGAACGTACGCCGCCTCCAGACGCTGGGCGAACTGCAACTCAGGCATCTCCAGGAGTCCATCGAGAACCGCCGTCGGCTTGGCCCCGGCGTCGCGCAGGACCTGAGCAACATCGACGTCGGCAAGCGGCAGATGGACCGGATCCGCACGCTCACCAACCACATGTCGCAGGTCGAAAACGGCGAGATCATGCGCGACACCGCATTGGTGCTCGATCGGACGGCGACGTTTGAGAGGATCACGCACTGGCTGGCCGTCGGACTGGTGTTCCTGCTGATCGGCACGTGCGTCATTGGCGTTCTTTACGTCCTTGGCCGCAATCGAGCCGAGGAGGAGCTGAGCGTCGCGAGGGAGAAGGCCGAGGAAGCCAGCCGGGCGAAAACCGAGTTCCTCGCCTCCATGAGCCATGAAATCCGCACGCCCCTGAACGGCATCATCGGCTACACGGACCTGCTGCTCGACCAGGACATCAAGCCCGAGCACCGGCGCAATCTGGAGCGCATCCAGTTCGCCAGCGCGGCGCTGCTCACGGTCGTGAACGACATTCTGGACTTCTCGAAGATCGAAGCCGGGCACGTCTCCCTTGAGCCGGCGCCGTTCTCGCTGTCGGCCCTCATCGGCAACACCGTCTCGATCATCTCGGCCGCCGCGGAGCGCAAGAGTCTTCAGCTGAACGTCGTCCTCGACCCCGCGTTGCCCGCCGTGCTGGTGGGCGACGAGGCGCGGCTTCGGCAGGTGCTGCTGAACCTCTTGAACAACGCCCTGCGGTTCACCCAGCGCGGCTCCATCACGCTCAACGTGTCGCTGGAGGGCGAGTGCGGGCTGCGCCAGCAGGTCTGCTTCTCCGTCACCGACACCGGCATCGGCATCGCGCAGAGCGAACGAAAGAAGCTGTTTCATCGTTTCTACCAGGTGAATACGTCCAGCACCCGGGAAGTTGGGGGAACGGGGCTCGGGCTGGCGATTTCAAAGCGGCTCGTCGGCCTCATGGGCGGCGAGATCGGCGTCGAAAGCGAAGAGGGCAGGGGATCCACCTTCTGGTTCAAGGTTCCCCTTGAGGGCGCGGAGGAGGCGGCGGTGGCCGAACATATCGTCTGGCCGCTCCAGAAGCCCGATGCGCGAGGCCGCATTCTTCTGGTCGAGGATCTGGAGCATAATCGCGATCTCGCCCGCACCATTCTCACCAACGCGGGTCACGAGGTCGATACGGCGCTGAACGGCGTCGAGGCCTTGGCGGCGGTGCAGGCCAAAGCCTACGACCTCGTGCTGATGGACGTGCAGATGCCCGTGATGGACGGGGTCACGGCCACAAGGCTGATCCGCGGCTTGAACCATCCCAGCCGCGACGTCTGCATCATCGCCATGACGGCGAACGTCCTGCCGCAGCAGGTGAAGGCCTTCGGGGAAGCTGGAATGAACGACCATGTGGGCAAGCCGTTCAAGCGGGTGGAGCTGTTGAGCAAGCTCGGCACGTGGCTGCAGCGCCCCAACCCTCCCCAGGTCGTGTCGGCCGCAGCGCTCCCGGACCCTTCGCTGCTCGGGGAGTTGCGCGCGCTGATGGGCGCGGAATGGGTCGCCAAGGGGATGGCGAGCCTGTCCACGCACATCGACGACGCGTTCAGCGATCCCGCCCGGGCTCTGCGCGACCCGCAGGACCTTGGCCGCCTGGCGCACGCGCTCGTGTCGCACGCCGGGCTGCTGGGGTTTCAGGACCTGTCGCGCCGCTGCGGCCTGCTGGTGGAGGCGTGCGCCTCGGGCGCCAACCTGCCCTCGATCTTCGAGCACGCCCGCACGGCCGCCATGGACGTTCAGCAGCAGATCGGACGGATGCTCGCCCCCGTCTGAGCCCCGCCGCTTTTGGGATGGCGTTGCCGTAGCGCCCCGCTAGACTGCCGTTCGAGCCTGCGCAAAGCCAGCCGGCCGGGAGGGGACATGACGAAACGCGGCGCCCGATGGGCCTTGACCTTGATTGCTGGCGCGCTGTGCGGGGCGCTGGCGTCCGGCGCCCGCGCCCAGACGCCTGAAGCGTTCTACGCCGGCAAGGACGTGCGCATTCTCTTCGGCGCGGGGGTCGGGGGCACCTACAGCCTGTATGCGCAACTGGCCGTGCGCCACATGCGCCAGCACATACCCGGCAAACCCAGCCTGGTGATGCAAAGCATGCCGGGCGCCGGCGGGCTCGTGGCGCTGAATTATTCCTACGCGGTCGCGCCCCGTGACGGAACGCTGATGCATCTCATGCACGCCGAGGTTCTGTACGAAACGCTGCTGACGAAAGACGTGAAGTTCAACGCGCAGCGCTATGGATGGATCGGACGCTTCGCGGACGCCGATTCCATCGCCCTCGCCACGCGGCGGTCAGGCGTGCGCTCGCTGGAGGACGCAAAGGCGCGCGAGGTCACCATGGGCGCCACGGGCGGCGCCAACATCTATGCGCTGGCGCCCATCATGCTCAACCGGATGGCGGGGACGAAGTTCAGGATCATCGGCGGCTACAAGGGCGCTTCCGACATCTACATCGCCATGGAGCGCGGAGAGGTGGACGCGTCCGGCATGACGCTCGCCAACGCCGTCTCGCTGCACGCCGACAAGCTGAAAAGCGGGGAGCTTGCGCCCGTCTTCGCCATTTCGGCCAAGCGCCTGCCCGATTACCCGGGCACGCCCGCCATGACGGAGTTCGGCGGCGGAACCGAAAAGGCGCTGCTGGAGATCTATGCGTCAGCAGGCACCATCGGCCGCGCGCTCGCTTTTCCGCCGGGCGTCGCCCCCGACCGCCTGGAGGCGATGCGCGAAGCCTTCCGGAAGACGATCGCCGATCCCGCTTTCCTGGCCGAGACCGCCAAGGCGAACGTGCTCGTGACCCCCATGGAGGGCGCGCAACTGGCGGCCGAGATCGACCGCATCATGAAGACGCCGGAAGCGGACATCGCGGCGGCGCGGGCGCTGCACGAGGAGTTGGCCACGCCGAAGTAGCGCGGGGCGCCGCACGTGGCTTCACGCCGCGCTCAGCGCCCCAGCAGCCCTGCGGCGTTGTCGTGCAGCAGGCCGCGCATCTCGTCGTCGCTGAAGCCGCGCTGCCGCAGGCTGGCCAGGCCGCCCTCGGCCTTCACGAAGGGCGAGTCCGAGCCGTACAGAATGTGGTCCGCGGGAATCATGTGCCGCAGCGCCGCGATGGCGCCCGGCGAGGTCGTGCCCGCCACGTCGAAGTAGAAGCGGCCCAGTTCCGCCGCCACGCCGTTGGGAAAGAACTCCGCGAAAGGCGCGCGCGAACCGATCGTGTGCTCCAGCCGCCCCGCCAGCATGGGCAGGGCGCCGCCCGCATGGGTGAAGATCCACTTGATGTGCGGAAAACGCGCGCCTGCGCCGGTCGTCAGCAGGCTCACGATGCAGCGGGTGGAGTCGAAGGGAAACTCCAGCACCTGCGGCAGCAGCCCCGGCATGATGCCCGCGCACGCGGGGGAGACGACCGGATGCACGAAGACGATGGCCTTGCGGCGGTTCAGCTCTTCCAGCACGGGCGTGAAAAGCGGGTCGCCGAGATACTTGCCGTCGTAGTTGGACACAAGCGCCGCGCCTGCCGCCTTGAGGGGCCCGAACGCATGGTCGATCTCCGCCAGCGCGCCGTCCACGTCCGGCGGCGCGATCACGGCGAAATACCCGAGCCGGTCGGGCCATGTCTGCGCCTGCTCGCTGGCGAACGTGTTCCACGCACGCGACCGGCGCCGGGCGGCCGCCACGTCGCCATGCCAGACGCCCGGTGAGGAGATCGACCCCAGGGCGAACGAGACGCCGTTGCGGTCCATGATGTCGATGGCGCGCTGGCCGGACCAGGACAGCAATTGCTCGTTGGGCAGGGCATGGGCGCGGCCCAGCCGCACGTTGTCCTCCGCCATGTGCTCGGGCGGAAGGAAATGGTGGTGAATGTCGATGACAGGCTGCGCGCCGCCGCTGTGTGTCTGGCTCATGGACGTCCACCCCCGCACGCGCGTCCGTGCGCCGCGCCTGCATGCGTCGTAAGCCCACAGACCGGCGCGCCTCAAGCCCTTTTTTGGCGCTCGCTCTGGACCCCGTAAGGGCGCTGGGCTAGCTTCCCGCCCACGCGGGGCGCACGAACATCCTGCGGAACCGGGAGCGAAACATTGAACCTGAGAGCGGGATTGTCCGCATGGGGCGCGGGCGCCCTGGCGCTGGGACTTTCGGCGGGCGGCGCGCTTTCGCAATCCGGACCTGAATTCTACAAAGGCAAGACCATCAGCGTCATCACCAGCACTGGCGCGGGCGGCTTGTACGATCTGGCTGCGCGCAGCCTCGTGCAGCACATGCCGCGCCACATTCCCGGGGCGCCCACCATGGTGGTGCGCAACATGCCTGGCGGCGGGCACATGCGCGCCACGAACTTCATGTTCACCCAGGCGCCCAAGGACGGGCTCACCATCGCCACGGTGGCCAACATCATCCCGATGCATCAGGTCACCGACGGCAAGGGCGTGATGTACGACGCCGCCAAGTTCGGCTGGCTTGGCTCCCTGGGGCTCAGCAACCTCACCATCGCGGTCTCCACCAAGGCCGGCGCCGAAACCATGGCGGACGCGATGACCCGCGAGGTGACGCTCGGCGCCACCGGCGTGGGATCGGGAAGCTATATCTACCCGCAGGTCATCAATCGGGTGCTGGGCGCCCGGTTCAAGATCGTCACCGGATACCAGAGCACCACGGAGGTCGACCTTGCGATCCTGCGCGGCGAGGTGATGGGCCGGGGCGGCGGCAGCTACACGTCCTTCGTTCAGGAGCACCCGGACTGGCTGCGCGAGAACCGCATCAGGTTCCTTGTCCAGATCGGCATCGACCGCGACGCCAACCTGCCGGGCGTGCCGCTGATGTCGGACCTCGGGCGCACGGACGAAGAAAAGCGCATCCTGGCGTTCATCTCCTCCCCGGTGAAGGTGGGCCGGCCCTATCTCGCACCCCCCGGCATCCCTGCTGAGCGGCTCGCGGCGCTGCGGCGCGCCTTCAACGACACCATGGCGGACCCGCTGTTCGTGCAGGAGGCCACCCGCATTGGGCTGGACGTGACCGCGCTTTCGGGCGACGAGTTGCAGAAGCTCGTGGCCGAGACGATCTCCACGCCCCCGGAGCTTGTCGCCAAGGCCCGCGCCGCCATGGACAGCCCCGAAAGCGCGCCCTGATCAATCCTCGTATTCGGACAGCTTTCTCGCCCGGGCCACCAGCTCGGGCGAAACCTTGAGCGCGGCCTCCACCACCTTCTGCAGGTCTTCTCCCGCCATGGGATTATGGTCGATGTTCGCGCGGCGGATCTCCGAAAGGTACTCAGGGTCGCTCATCGTCTTCGTGAACGCGGCGCGCAGCTCCTGCACCCGCGCGGGCGGCTGGCCGGGCGGCGACATGACGGCGCGCCCCACCCGCGAATTGCCCGCCACCAGCTCGATCATCAGCCGCTCTTCGTCGGTGCGCGCCAGCGAAGCCACGAGCGGCACGTCCTTCAGGTCGGGATGGCCGTCCACCCCCACCTGCAGCAGCAGCCGCACCTTGTCGTCGCGCAGCCATTCGGGCTTTTCCGCCCGCAGCACCGAGAAGGGCTGCGTCAGCGCATGCACCTCGCCGCGCTCCATGGCGAGCTGGCTTTCCGCCGGTCCGCGATAACCGGTGAGGATGCGGAACCTGAGGCCCAGCGCGTTGCGCAGGAAACTCGACAGCGTGCGCGAGCTTTGCCCCGGCGCAGCGATGATCAGTTCCTTCTCGTAAGCGTCGGAGATCTTTTGCACCGGCGCGTCATGCCAGCCGTAAAGGACGGCGGCGTTGTCGGAGATGCGGCCGATCCAGTTGAACTTGCCCACGTCCGCCTTGAGGCTGGCGCTGCCGAAGCTCTGCGTCAGCGGCGCCGCCTGGTCGATCATGCCCAGCACCGTGCCGTCCTTGGGCGCCACGTTGTAGATGTAGTTGATGGCCGCAAGGCTCCCCGCGCCCGGCATGTTCTGCGGCACGATGTTGGGGCGCCCGGCGAGATGCTTGCCCATGTGCCGCCCGAGCATGCGGCTGTAAAGGTCGTAGCCGTTGTTCACCCCGAACCCGATCACGAACGTGATCGTCTTGCCGGCGTAAAAGTCCTGCGCGGCGGCGGACGTGGCGACAAGGCTTACGCCCAGCGGGGCGGACGCGAGCGCGCCGGCCCACAGGATCGCCGCAAGTGAACGCATGAAAAACTCCTGAAGACTGGAGCGCCGTCGCCGCGGCGCCTGCATGAGATATCGGGCGGCGCTTATTGCGGTTCGATGCCGCTCGCCTTGACGGCTTGCGCCCATTTCGCCACGTCCGCCTTCACGAAGTCCGCAAGATAGGCGGGCGAGCGGCGCTCGGGGGCGACGATGGTGGCTCCCAGCTTTTCCAGTTGCGCCCGGACGGCGGGCGTCGCGATGGTCTCGAGGGTCGCCGCGTGGAGCCTGTCGGCGGCCGCCTGGGGCGTGCCCTTGGGCAGGAAGAACGCCGTCCAGGTGTCCGCCTCCATCTTGGCGAACCCGCGCTCCAGCGCGGTGGGAACGTCGGGCAGCACCGCCGAGCGGGTGGAGGACAGAGTTGCGAGCGCCTTCACGGTTTTCGCCTCCACCTGCGGCGCCGCGGTGAGCACGATCTCGCAGAGGAAGTCGATGCGGCCGTTCTGCAGGTCCTGCATGGCGGGGCCGGTGCCCCGATAGGGCACGTGCTGGATCTTCACCCCGATGGCGCTCGTGAGCAGCGCGCACCCCAGGTGCGTGGCTGAGCCCACGCCTGCGGAACCGTAGTTCATCTTGTCCGCGTTGGCTTTCGCGTAGGCGACGAACTGCTCGAGATTGTCCGCCGGGAGGTCGGGCCGCGCGATGAGCACCAGCGGAATTTCCGCGATCAGCGCGACCGGCATGAAGTCCGTGACGGAATTGTAGAGCGGCTGCTTGTAGAGGTTCTGCGAATGGGTGTGGGTCGCGATGGTGCCCAGCAGCACGGTGTAACCGTCGGGGTCCGCGCGGGCCACGCGCTGCCCGCCCACCATGCCGCCCGCGCCCGGCACGTTTTCAACGACGACGTTTTGTCCCAGCGCTTGCCCCATGCGCTCCGCCATGACGCGGCCGAACACGTCGATGGGCCCGCCGGCTGCGGCGGAAACGACGATTTTGATCGGCTGACGCGGCCAGTCCTGCGCCCGCGAGGGGCCGGCGAGACCTGCGGCGACGGCGAGCGCGGCAAGGACGATGCGAAGGGACATGGCGGGCTCCTGCGCCGGCGGCACAGGCCGTCGGCGGAGGCATTGCGCCGCAACAGGGCGCTCTCGTCAAGCGGCGCGCGCGCCCGACCGGTCCCGGCTTGGAGCTTCAGGCCCGCCTGAGCGCCGGCGCGGCGCTGTCGGCCTGCTGGTCCACGAACTGCTGCATCCACAATTCCGTGGTGAAGATGGTCCACAGCAGCATAGAGTAGTCCTTGCTGCGCGACACGGTGGCGTTGCGCATCTTCTCGATGGCGCCATACGAGAACAGGCCGCGTCTGCGGATGGTTTCCTCCGACAGAACGTCGGCCACAAGGCCCTTGCGGTCGGTGACCCAGTACAGGATCGGCGCGCCCAGTCCGCCTTTCTTCTTCGTCAGCACGCTCTCGGGCAGATGCGGCTCCATCGCCTTGCGCATGATGTGCTTCAGCGTGAGGCCCCGCACCTTCAGCCGCGAGGGAATGCCCATTCCGAACTCAACGAACTTGCTGTCCAGATACGGATGGTAGGTGTTGACGCCATAGCCGCGTGCGACGGACCGCACGTCGCGGATGAGCAGGTTCGGGGTGAGCACCTTCAGGTCGAGGTAAAGCACCTTCGTCAGGTCGTCGAGATCGCCGACGTGGCCGAGCTCGGATTCAATGCAGGCCGCCGGGGAGCGGAAGCCGCGCGGATCAATGTCCTTGTGGAACAGCCCGAGGATCTCCTGCTCGCCGCTGAACCGCTGGCTGTAGAAGTCCGCCACCGTGAGGTTGCGCAACGCGAGGCAGCGCTGGAGGTCGAAGCGCAAGCGGGCCAGGCGTTCCGATGGCAACTTGGCCGGCGCGAGCGCGCTGGCGATCTGGGCCAGCATCCACACAGGCGCCATCTTGCGGTTGCCCATCAGCGAGACCAGCAGGTGCCGCCGTTCGCCGCCGAACAGGAAGTCGCCGCCGTTGCCGGTCATCATCGCGTCCCCGCGCGCGGCCGCCGCCGCCAGCACCGCGTCGATGACGATGGGCCCGCCGTCGCAGAACGGCTCTTCGATGGCTTCGACGATTCCCTTGACGCGCTGGATCGCCTCGCTTCCGATGCTGAGCACTTTGTGCTCCGTGTGGAACGCGGCCGCCACCTCCGCCGCGACGCTTTGCTCGTCCGGTATGGCCATGTAGCTGTCGAGACGCCCGAAGGTCGCGTAGAACGTGTCGCACTTCGCGTATTGCTGCAGAGCCCAGACGACGAAGCTGCTGTCGAGCCCCCCGCTCAGGAACGAGCCCCACTTGG
>JAQGJX010000055.1 GCA_028290405.1 Hyphomicrobiales bacterium | reverse complement strand
CGGCGGCGGGCGCCGGGGCTGAGCCGCCGCCGGCCGCGACGGCCTTCACGTCCTCGCCCTCGGCGGCGATGATCGCGATCAGTTCATTGACCTTCACGTCCTGCGCGCCGTCCGGCACGAGGATCTTGGCGAGCACGCCCTCGTCCACGGCCTCGACTTCCATGGTGGCCTTGTCGGTCTCGATCTCGGCGAGCACGTCGCCGGACTTGATCGAGTCGCCCTCTTTCTTGAGCCAGCGGGCCAGGTTGCCCTTCTCCATCGTGGGAGACAGCGCAGGCATGAGGATGTTGATGGGCATAAGGTGCGTCCTCGATGACGATCAGGTTTGCGGGTCGGCCCCAGCGTCGTTCGATTGATCGAACGGCCAGAGCAGACCAAGGGAAAAGGGAGCGGCGTCGAACGGCGGCAGGCGAACCTCGTCGCTGTCGCCCACGACGGCCGCAAGAAGCCATTTGCCAGCGGTGAGCTGGAACGCCTCAAGCAGTCGCAGGACCGGGTTCACCAGCCAGAGATGGGGCACGCCAGCGGCGGCGTAGATGTCGCGCTTGACGCCCCGGTCGTAGTATTCGGTGGAGGGCGAGATGACCTCGCACACCGAGTCGGGCGGCGTTTCGATCCACGCGGTCCTGGGAAGCGACGGCAGGCGCTCGCGGCGCCAGCCCGCGATATCGGGAACCAGCACGTTCTGGCCAAGATGCAGCTCCGGCTCCGTCATGAATATCCATCCGCCGGGACCGCCCTGGCCCTTCTGGAATGGGTTCGTGATTTCGGCCCCAAGCGCATTGGCGGCCACGGCATGCTGAGGCGCAGGCCGCGGATGCGTCACCAGCGAGCCATGGAAAATCTCCGCCACCAGATGCGGCGGAACCGCTTTCAGGTCCGCATAAGTCGCTTGCCTGTGCGCCGGATCCGCCATCGCCGCCTCAGTTGATCGCATCGGTGGCGCCGGGGTCCGTCGAGCGGTCCCATTCGGCGTCGAACATGCGTCGGATCTCGGACAGCGCCTGCTCCTGCGTCATCTCCGCCTCCTCGGCGTAGATGCGCGCGACGTGCCGGGCGAGGTCCACGAGCAGGACGCCCCACGTCTGCGGTTCGTCGAACGCGCGCTGGAGGCTGACCGACAGGCCGCCGTCGACCACGAAGGCGCGAAGCACCTCGTGGCCGCCCGCCTCCTGCGCGTCAGGAGGGACGGGAAGTTCGTTTACGGCTTCATCGGCCATGGCGCATCTCCTGCGGGTCAGGGCTCAACGATACAGGACAGCCTTCACCGCCGCGACGACTTCGCCGACGTTCGGCAAGGCCAGCTTCTCGAGGTTGGCGGCGTACGGCATCGGCACGTCCTTGCCGGTGACGCGCAGCACCGGCGCATCGAGGTAATCGAACGCGCCTTCCATCACGCGCGCGGCGATCTCGGCGCCGACGCCCGATTGCGGGTAGCCTTCCTCGACGGTGACGCAGCGGCCGGTCTTCATGACCGAGCGCAGGATCGTCTCCGTATCCATGGGACGGATCGTGCGCAGGTCGATGATCTCCGCGTCGATGCCGTCCTTCTCGAGTTCGGCCGCCGCCTTGATGGCGTAGGTCATGCCGATGGACCACGACACGATGGTCACGTCCTTGCCGGGGCGATGAATGCGCGCCTTGCCGATCGGCACGACGAAATCGTCCATCACCGGCACTTCGAAGCTCTGCCCGTAGAGAATTTCGTTCTCAAGGAAGATGATCGGGTTTGGGTCGCGGATGGCCGCCTTGAGCAGGCCCTTGGCGTCGGCGGCCGAATAGGGCGATACGACCTTGAGGCCCGGAATGGCCGAGTACCACGCGGCGAAATCCTGGCTGTGCTGCGCGCCCACGCGCGCCGCGGCGCCGTTGGGGCCGCGGAACACGATGGGGCAGCCCATCTGTCCGC
Organism: Hyphomicrobiales bacterium; assembly: GCA_028290405.1. Lineage (GTDB taxonomy): Bacteria > Pseudomonadota > Alphaproteobacteria > Rhizobiales > Beijerinckiaceae > Terripilifer. The sequence continues at coordinate 4,898 of JAQGJX010000055.1, read as the reverse complement.
CGGACATGTAGAGCGTCTTGGCGGCGGAATTGACGATCTGGTCGATGGCCTGCATCGAGAAGTTGAACGTCATGAACTCCACGATGGGCTTGAGGCCCGCGAAGGCGGCGCCGACGCCCAGGCCCGTGAAGCCGTGCTCGGTGATCGGGGTGTCCACCACGCGCTTGGGGCCGAACTCCTGAAGCAGGCCCTGCGTGACCTTGTAGGCGCCCTGGTATTCGGCGACTTCCTCGCCCATCACGAACACGTCGCCGTCGCGGCGCATTTCCTCCGCCATGGCGTCGCGCAGCGCTTCGCGCACCGTCATGGTGACCATGGCGGTCCCTTCCGGGATCTCCGGAGAGGCCGGAACCGCCGACGCCGGGATCGGCGCGTCGGAGGCGGTCTTGGCGACGGAGGCCGGCTTTTCGCCGCCAGCGTCGTCGATTTTTGCGGGCGCGCCGTTCATGGGAGCCGCGGGAGCGGCCGTCGCCGTGGAGGCGTCTTCGCCCTCGCCGGCGATCACCGCGATCGGCGTGTTGACGGCGACGTTGTCCGTCCCGTCGGGGATCAGGATTTTCGCCAGCACGCCTTCGTCGACGGCCTCCACTTCCATGGTGGCCTTGTCGGTTTCGATCTCGGCCAGCACGTCGCCGGACTTGATGACGTCGCCTTCCTTCTTCAGCCATTTGGCCAGCTTGCCCTGCTCCATGGTGGGCGAAAGGGCGGGCATCAGGATGTTGGTGGGCATTGTGTTCCTCGACCTGCTCGGAAGAGCCTGAATTCATGTGCTCGGAAGGGGGATCCGGGACCGGGCTGGCCGCCCCGGGATCCTGCGCGCGAAGAAGGCGGCGCGGCTCAGACGAGAATGTCGGTCCACAGCTCCGAAGCGTCGGGCTCGGGATCGTTGGTGGCGAACTCGGCCGCTTCCGCCACGATGGCGCGCACGCCCGCGTCGATCTGCTTGAGATCGTCCTCGGTCGCGAAGTTCGCCTTCAGGATGCGGGCGCGGACCTGCTCGATGGGATCGTGCTCGTCGCGCATGCGCTGCACTTCCTCCTTCGTGCGGTACTTCGCCGGATCGGACATGGAGTGCCCACGATAGCGGTAGGTCTGCATCTCAAGGATGTAGGGGCCGTTGCCCTCGCGGCACCACTTGATGGCGTTCTCGGCGGCGGCCTTCACGGCGCGCACGTCCATGCCGTCCACCTGCTCGCCGGGGATGTTGAACGACAGGCCGCGCTTGGAGAAGTCGGCCTGCGCGGAGGCGCGGGTGACCGCCGTGCCCATGGCGTAGCGGTTGTTCTCGATGACGTAGATCACCGGCAGCTTCCAGAGCTGCGCCATGTTGAAGCTCTCGTAGACCTGGCCCTGGTTGGCCGCGCCGTCGCCGAAATACGTCATGCTGACGTTGTCGTTCCCGCGGTACTGGTTGGCGAACGCCAGACCGGTGCCCAGCGACACCTGCGCGCCCACGATGCCGTGGCCGCCGTAGAACTTCTTGTCCTTGGAGAACATGTGCATCGAGCCGCCCTTCCCCTTGGAAAGGCCGCCGCGGCGCCCGGTCAGTTCGGCCATCACGCCCTTGGGGTCCATGCCGCAGGCGAGCATGTGGCCATGGTCGCGATAGCCGGTGATGACGCTGTCGCCTTCCTTGGCCGACATCTGCATGCCGACGACGACCGCCTCCTGGCCGATGTAGAGATGGCAGAAACCGCCGATGAGCCCCATGCCGTACATCTGGCCGGACTTCTCCTCGAAGCGGCGGATGAGAAGCATGGTGCGGTAGGCTTCGAGTTCCTGCTCGCGGTTGAACTCGACGATGTTGGAGCCTGAGGGCGCCGAGGCGGTTTTACCTGCGCCTGCCGTGCGGGCGGACGTACGTGTGGCGGCCATGAAAGTTTCCCCTGAGAGCGAGCGCTCGTCCTACGAAGGTCGAATATTGCTATCGAACATAGCGTAGCTGATCTGGGAAATCGAGCCATCGCCCGAAGATGCGATTAACGCCTGCAAGCCTTTGATTGCAAACAGAACAGGCCCAGATAACCAGAAGTCGGTTACTCGATTTGAAGAAACCGCTTTTTGGTTACGCGGCGGATGGCCGTTTTCAGTTGGCGCCCTTGGGGTCCAGAAACACCACCACGTCGTTGCGGTGGATGCGGCCGAGCTGCACCCGGGCCTCTTCCTCGAGAATGTCGCGCTCGACCGATTCGGCGCGCAGCATCGCGATGCGCCGCTCGAACGCGGTGCGCTCCGCCTTCAACTCGGCGTGCTGCTCCTTCAGGGAGCGCACCACCTGCCGGTACTCTTCCTTCGCCTTCAGGCCGCGATTGCCGTTCACCCCATGCCAGATGAAATACGACGAGACCGACGCCGAGACGGCGTAGAGCGCGAGGGGAAACAGGACTGACCGGAGGCGGCGGCGAATGACCATGGCCGAGCGTTGCGCGAAAGCGGTTACCAAGGCGTTAACGGATCCGCCGCGCAGACGGGCGAATTTGCTTGGCCGCACGCGGGCTCTCAGCCACATTCGCCGCGAACGCAGCACCGGAGACCGCTTTCCATGACCGCACAAAACCGTCGCGCCAGCCTGCGCGCCATTCTCGAGGGCGAGGCGTGCGTGTTCCCCGCCTCCACCCATGATCCCATGTCGGCGCGCATCGCCGCCGAGATCGGCTTCGAGCTTGGAATGCTGGCGGGTTCGGTCGCCTCCATGAGCGTGCTCGGCGCACCGGACCTGATCCTGCTGACGCTCAGCGAATTCGCCGAGACGGCGCGCCGCATCGGCCGCGCCTCGGACCTGCCGGTCATCGCCGACGCGGACCATGGCTATGGGAACGCGCTTAACGTGATGCGCACCATCGAAGAACTCGAGGCGGCGGGAATCGCCGGCATGACCATCGAGGATACGGCCCTGCCCCGCCCCTTCGGCGCGGCGGCGACGGCGCTTGTGTCGCGCGAGGAGGCCGTCGGCAAGCTGAAGGCGGCCCTGGCGGCGCGCTGCGACCCGGGCCTGTGCGTCTTCGGGCGCACGGGGGCGCTGTCGGCGACGGACATGGACGATGCGCTGGAGCGGCTGCGGGCGTACCAGGACGCAGGGGTGGACGGGGTCTTCTTCTCGGGCGTGAAGACCAGGGACCAGATCGAGGCGCTGGCGCGGGTCGCGCGCGTGCCGCTGCTGCTGGGCGGCGCCGCGCAGGACCTGCTGGACAGGACGTTCCTCGCCCAGCACGGCGTGCGCGTCGCGCTTCAGGGGCACCAGCCTTACGCGGCGGCGGTCGCGGCGATCGAGAAAACGCTTCGCGCGCTGCGGGACGGGGAGCCTCTGCCGGAACTGGCGTCCCCGAAGAGGCTGGAGGCGCTGACCGCCGCCCCCACATGGCGGCGGCGGATCCAGCTCTATCTCGATTAGGGCTCGAGCGACATCAGGGCCCGATAGGCGGCGCCGTCGCACGACAGATCGAGGGCGCCGATCAACGCTCCGTCGAAGTCGGCGCGGCACGAGCCCGTGAGGCGGACCGTCGGGCCTGTGCCCCAATTTCGCGCGACGCAGGACCAGTCGACGCTGAACCCGGCGGCCGACCAGAGGATTTCCCCAAGCTGGATGTCCCGGAGGTCCAGATTTTCATGCAGGCTGCGCATCAGCGCCACGACCCGGCCGCGGCCGGCGGCTTGCGCAACCACGCGCCCCGTCGCGCCGTCGCGAATGCGCACCCGGCCGTCGAGGTCGAACGACGACCCGATGCCCACGTGGTTGCGGGAGACGTGCTGGAAAACAAGATCCATGCAAACGGCGACGCGCCCGAGCTGGCCGATCGACAATTGAGGCATATGCAACATCAGAAGAAGTCCGTCTTTGGTTAGTGGCCGTGGCCGCGCGTAAACATGGGTGACGTTTCGCGCTTGTTGCCTAGCACTGGCTCGTTTTACAAAAAAGATACCGGCGCCACCAAGCATGGAACAGACGAAGCGTCGAAAACGGATCTTCCGAAGGTATAAATACTGTGTCCGAAAACCGTCATCCGCACGCATGTCGACCCACCTTGGCGGGCCGGACTGGGCGGGCTACACGTAGCCATGCGTCCCGCTTTGCTGAATTCCCTGTTTGCGCCGCTGCGCGCCTTGCCCGGCGTGGGGCCCAAGACCGGCCAGTTGTTCGACCGCCTGCTGGCGCAGGGGAGCGAAGAAGCGCGGGTCCTCGACGTCCTGTTTCATGTCCCTCATGCGACCATAGACCGGCGGGCGCGCCCCAAGATCGTGGACGCGGAACGCGACGCCATCGTGACGCTGGAGGTGACGGTCTCCGAGCACCGGCCCCCGCCGCCGCGCAATTCGGCGGCGCCCTACAAGGTGCTGGTGGAGGACGAGACCGGCGACGTGCAGCTCGTCTTCTTTCGCGCCAACCATGGCTGGATCGAGAAGATGCTGCCCCTGGGCGCACGGCGCTGGGTGTCGGGCCGGCTGGAACTGTGGGACGGCCACCTCCAGATGACTCATCCGGACCGGGTGATGGACGAGGAAGGCTTGCGCAAGCTGCCCCCCGTCGAGCCCGTCTACGGTCTTACCGAAGGGCTTTACCAGCGCAACGTGCAGCGCGCGGCGGAAGCCGCCCTCGAGCGCACGCCCCATCTGGCCGACTGGCTGGACCCCGCGTTCGCGCAGGCGCGGCAATGGCCGACGTTCAACGAGGCGCTGGCGCAATTGCACCGCCCGCAAACGCCGCAGGACATAGAGCCCACAAAGCCCGCCCTGCAGCGGCTGGCGTATGACGAACTCCTCGCCAGCCAGCTCGCGCTCATCATGGTGCGCGCGCGCATGAAGGAGGTGGGCGGGCGAGCCACGCTCGGCGACGGCGCCATCGCGTCGCGCATCGAGGCCGCCCTGCCCTTCAAGCTCACGGGCGCCCAGCAGGCGGCGCT
>JAQGJX010000012.1 GCA_028290405.1 Hyphomicrobiales bacterium | reverse complement strand
ACGGGCGGCCGGGCCTCCGGCGCGCTCGTGGGCGGCGCGATCGGCGCCACCAGCGGCGCCGTCATCGGCGCGTCCACCACGCCCCCGCCGCCGGGCGGCTATTACGAGCCCGCGCCGCGCCGCGTTTACGTGGAGCCCGCGCCGGTCTACGCCCAGCGCTGCTGGATGGAGCGCCAGCCCATGGTCGACCGCTGGGGCCGCGTCATCGGCTACCGCCGCATGCAGGTCTGCGGCTAAGCGCCAAGGCGGGCTCTCCGACGATCCAGCCCCGGCCGCGCAACGCGCCGCCGGGGCTTTTTGCGTTGCGCCGCCCTGCGCCGCGTCAGCTTTTTTCCCAAGCTTGCGCTCAAGATAGCGGGCGCGTAGGCTTATTCTCGTTCTCGTGAGTCCGGTCGGGCCGCCCATCCATTTCAAGGGCGCCTTGAAGCTGCTTTTCGACAAAACGCATTGAGAGTTTCGAATGACGATTGGAAAGCGCGTCCTTGTGACGGGCGGGGCCGGTTTCCTTGGCTCTCACCTGTGCGAGCGGCTTCTGGCGAGCGGCTGCGACGTGTTGTGCGTCGACAATTTCTTCTCCAGCACGCGCCGCAACGTCGAGCATCTCATCGGCGATCCGCGCTTCGAGCTGATGCGCCACGACGTCACCTTTCCGCTCTACGTGGAGGTGGACGAGATCTTCAATCTCGCCTGTCCGGCGTCCCCGGTCCACTACCAGTTCGACCCAGTGCAGACGACCAAGACCAGCGTCATCGGCGCCATCAACATGCTGGGGCTGGCCAAGCGCGTGAAGGCGAAAATCCTCCAGGCCTCGACCTCGGAGGTTTATGGCGACCCGGACGTCCATCCCCAGCCGGAAGCCTACTGGGGCAACGTGAACCCCATCGGCTTCCGCTCCTGCTACGACGAGGGCAAGCGCTGCGCCGAGACGCTGTTCTTCGATTATCGCCGCCAGCACGGCATGCCCGTCAAGGTGGTGCGCATCTTCAATACCTACGGCCCGCGTATGCACCCCCACGACGGGCGCGTGGTGTCGAACTTCATCGTGCAGGCGCTGAAGGGCGAAGACATCACGCTCTATGGCGACGGCTCGCAGACGCGCTCGTTCTGCTACGCGGACGATCTGGTCGAGGCGATGCTGCGCATGATGGCCACGGGCCCGGAGGTGACGGGCCCCATCAACGTCGGCAATCCCACCGAATTCAGCATCCGGGAGCTTGCCGACCTCGTCATCGAACTCACCGGCTCGCGCTCGCGCATCGTCAGCGCGCGCCTTCCCTCGGACGATCCCAGGCAGCGCAAGCCGGACATCGGCAAGGCGCGGGACGTGCTGGGCTGGGAGCCCAAGACCCAATTGCGCGACGGCCTGCGCGTCACCATCGCCTATTTCGAGCGCTTGCTCGCGCTCGGCGACACGTACCGGGCCCAGCGCGAGGGCGTGCTGTGAGCCGCATGGCGCGCATCGTTTTCGTGAACCGCTATTTCGCGCCGGATCATTCCGCCACGAGCCAGCTCTTGTCGGACCTCGCGTTTTATCTGGCGGCTGAGGGCCGCGAGGTGCACGTCGTCGCCTCCAACGAATTGTACGGGGGCGGGCGCGCTCTGCCCGCGCGGGAGACCCTGAACGGCGTTCACGTCCACCGTGTCCCGTCGGGCGGGTTCGGCCGCTCCGGCCTGCTGGCGCGCGCCGCCGATTACGCGGTGCTCTACGCCGCCATGGGCCGCGCCGCCTTCGCGCTGGCGCGTGCGGGCGACGTGCTTGTGGCCAAGACGGATCCGCCGCTGCTCTCCATTCCGCTGGCGCTGGTGGCGAAGCTGCGCGGCGCGCGCCTCGTGAACTGGCTGCAGGATCTTTATCCGGAAGTCGCTGGCGCGCTGGGCGTGCCGCTGCTGGGCGGCGCTGCGGGCGCAGCGCTGGCCCGGGTGCGCGACGCCTCCCTGCGCAGCGCGCAGCTCAACGTGGTCATCGGCGAGCGGATGGGCGAACGCCTCGCGGCGCGCGGCCTGGACCGGTCCCGTGTGGCGGTGGTGCAGAACTGGGCGAACGACGACGACATCGCGCCTGCCCCCGTTGGCGCCAATCCGCTGCGGCGCGAGTGGGGGCTGGAGGGGAAGTTCGTCCTCGCCTATTCGGGCAATCTGGGCCGCGCCCATGAATACGACACGCTGCTGGGCGCCGCCGACCTGCTGCGCGACCGGCGCGATCTCGCCTTCCTGTTCGTCGGCGGTGGGGCCCACGTCGAGGAGATGCGCAGGCGGGCGGAGGCGCGCGGACTTGAGCGCGCGTTCTGCTTCCAGCCGTATCAGGACCGAGACCGGCTGGGGGACTCGCTGGGCGCCGCCAACGCGCACTGGCTCTCGCTGCGGGAGGGCCTCGAGGGCCTTATCGTACCGAGCAAGTTTTATGGCGTCGCCGCCGCCGCCCGGGCGACCGTCGCGGTCACGGCGCTCGACGGCGAGGTGGCGCGCGCGGTTCGCGCCAATGGGTGCGGGTTCGTGGCGGCGCCGGGCGACAGCGCCACGCTGGCGGCCGCCATCGCACGCCTCGCGGACGATGGCGCGCTGTGCGCCGCCATGGGCGCCCGGGCCCGCGCGATGCTGGAGGCGGGGCTGACAAGGGCCCACGCGCTGCGCCGATGGACCGCCGTGCTGGACGCCGCCATGGCGGGCCGGCCGGTTCCGGCGGCTCCGGCGCTCCCGCCCGCGATGCTGCGAGAGCCCGGGAAGGCGGCCTGAAGAGGCCGCCCGGCTATTTCATCGCCGCGTCCACGAACTCGTTCGTGTACAGGGACTCCGCGTCGCCGGGATCTGCGATCTTGTTCTCCCGAAGGGCGTCGACGCCGGACTTCCAGAGCTTGGGCACGTTGCGCAGCAGGTTCTCGCGTCCTTCCGACAGCCACAGGCGTTCCGCCGTGGCCTTCTCGACCTCCACGAGATCGTTGATGTTGCGGATGTTGGGGATCTCGTAATCCTTGGCGGCGCGCTCGAAAATGGGCGCCAGCGGCTTGGTCATGATTTCCTCGGCGGACGCCCGCATGGCGCGCATCGCCTTGGTGAACACCTCCGGCTTCGCCTTGATCGCCTCGCGGCTGGACACGTAGCACTGGCCCGGCATGGGGGCGTAGCGGTCCGTGGACCAGATTTCCACGTCCTCCTTCATGCGCTGGAGCGCGACGACGACCTGGATGGAGGCGATGAAGCAATCCACGCGGCCCTGCTTCACCATCTGCAGCGCGCCGGGCGAATTGCCCGTCACTTCGCGCTTTACCGAATCCTTCGGCAGGCCAGCCTTCGCGAGCACGAGGTCGAGATACACTTCGGTGGTGCCGCCCACGGAGACGATGCCGACGATCTTGCCCTTCAGGTCTTCGGCGTTGGCGATGGGCTTTCTCTTCAGGCTCACCATGTGGAACGTCGAGGCCTGATACATCGTGCCCACGGAGATCAGCGGAACCTTCGTGGTCGAGATCGCGCGCATCACGTCGATGCCGGACGCCCGGATCATCTGCGCCTGGCCGGTGATGAGCTGCTGGATCGGCTGCGCGGTGCCCTGGCCGCCGAGCAGCTTGGCGTCGAGCCCCTGCGCGGCCATGTGGCCGCCCGAGATGGCGTTCATCATTTCGATGAAGTCGGCGATGAAGCCGAAGGGCGTCATCATCACGAACGGCTCGCGCGCCTGAGCACGCAGCACCGCCGGGCACGCGACGAGCGCGGCGCCTGCGGACGCGGCCTGCAGGAAGGCGCGACGGCTCTGCAAATCTGTATGTTTCATGCGAAAGCCCCTCGCTGGAAGACGTCGCGCCGCGCGCATAATCTTTGACCTGAGAGGAGAGGTTGTCTTAAGAATAGGACAACGTCAATCGCCAACCGGGGCTTGAGCATGTCGAACGCGCGCAGCGATTGCGAGGTCATCGTCGCCGGGGGCGGACCGGTGGGCCTGTGCCTCGCGCTGCTGCTGAGCCGCGCCGGGATCAGCGTCCGGGTGTTCGAGGCCGAACCGGCCATCTCGCTCGACCTGCGCGCCTCGACCTTCCATCCCCCGACGCTCGACATGCTGGAGCCCTACGGGGTCACGGCCGACCTCGTGTCGCGCGGCCTCGTGTGCCCCCACTGGCAGATCCGCCTGCACCCGGACGGCGACCGCGCCGTGTTCGATCTGTCCGTGCTGGAGCGCGAGACGCGCCACCCCTACCGCCTGCAATGCGAACAGTGGAAACTGTCCGAAAGCCTTCTGGCGCAGTTGCGCCAGGAAGGGAACGCGACGGTCGTCTTCGGCGCCGCCGTGAGCGGCGTGAGCCAGGACGAGGACGGCGCCTCGGTCACCATCGAGAACGACGTGAGTTGCGAGACCTACCGGGCGAAGTTCGTCATCGGGGCGGACGGCGCGCGCAGCTTCGTCCGCAAGGCCATGGACCTCGCGTTCGACGGCGAGACGTACCCCGAGACCACGCTGCTGGTGACGACCCTGTTCCCCTTCGAGGAGCATCTGGAAGGCCTGTCCAACGTCACTTACTGCTGGAAGCGCGACGGCAATTTCAGCCTGCTGAAAGTGCCTGGCCGCTGGCGCGTGTCCATCTATCCCCGCGAGGACCTCTCCATCGAGGAGCAATTGTCGGAGGAGATGATCGAGGCGAGCCTGCAGGAGATCGTGCCGCGCAGCGAGCCTTACGTGGTCAACGAGAAGCGCGCCTACCGCGTCCACCAGCGCATCGTCGCCAGATACAACAAGGGCCGCCTCGCGCTGGCGGGCGACGCCGCGCATCTCAACAGCCCCTCGGGCGGCATGGGGCTGAACGGCGGCGTCCACGACGCCTTTGAACTCAGCCGCGCGCTGACCGACATCCTGCGCCACGGCGCCCCGCTGTCGCGGCTTGATCTCTACGACCGCAAGCGCCGTCCCATCGCGCGCGACCAGATCATCGCCCAAGCGGACCGCAACCGCGCCCGCATGCGCGAGAAAGACCCTGAAAAGCGCCGCGAACTGCTGGCTGACCTGCAATCGATCGTCAACGACCGCACGCGCCTGCACGCCTATCTTCTGCGCTCGTCCATGATCGAGGGCCTGCGGCAGGCCGAGTCGATCACTTGATCTCCACGGACTGGTGCCAGGGGATGGTGAAGCGGCGCAGCGCCCCGGTGGCGAAGTAGAAGAAGAAGCCCAGCAGCGTCATCTGGATGATGACGGCGAACAGGCCGTCCGTCTCGTAGCCGTTCATCTTCGACACCAGCATGAAGCCGAGGCCGGCGTTGCCGCCCAGATATTCGCCCACGATGGCCCCGATGATGGCGAGCACGATGCCGATCTCCATGCCGGTGAGGATGTAGGGCAGGGAGGAGGGCAGTTCGAGACGGCGGAAAATCTGCCACCGCGAGGCGTTGAGGCTCGTCATCACGTCGCGATGTCCCGCGTCCACGGACTTCACGCCCAGCACCGTGTTGGTGAGGATCGGAAAGAAGGCCAGCACGGCCGCGACGATCACCTTGGACGTGCTGCCAAAGCCGAACCACACGACGAACAGCGGCAGCAGGGCCACTTTCGGAATCACCTGCGTGGCGACGATGAACGGGTTCAGCGTCAGCTCCAGCCAGCGCGTGCGGCCCAGCAGCACCCCGAGGCCGACGCCGATCACCAGCGCCCACGCGAACCCCATCAGGGTCACGTACACGGTGGTCCACGTGTGGCCCCACGCGCGCGACGACGACAGCATGTCCATCCAGGAATCCCACACCGCCGAGGGCGCGGGCAGGATGAACGACGAGATGCCCGTGCCGCGCACGTAGAAATGCCATGTGGCCAGCAGGACCAGGAGCAGCAGCGGGGTGGTGATCCACGGCAGCGCGGTCTCGCGGCTCATCCCTTTGCGGGCGCCGAAGGCCGCGGGGGGCGTAGCGGTCGCGGGGGCGGCGAGCGTCTGGTCTGTCATGGCGCTCTCACGATATTTCATTGAGGCGATGGCGCAGGGTGCGGGCGATATCCTGGAACTCAGGGGTCGTCTGCACGTCGAGCGAGCGCGGGCGCGCCATAGGCACGTTCACGATGGTGTCGATGCGGCCGGGGCGCGGCGACAGCAGCACGATGCGGTCCGCCAGGAACGTCGCTTCCGAGATGGAGTGCGTCACCAGGACGATGGTCTTGCGCGTCTCCATCCAGATGCGCTGCAATTCCAGGTTCATCTGGTCGCGCGTCATGGCGTCCAGCGCCCCGAACGGCTCGTCCATCAGCAGGATCTTGGGATCGTACGACAGGGCGCGCGCGATGGCGGCGCGCTGGCGCATGCCGCCGGAAAGCTCCTTGGGCCAGCGCTTCTCGAAGCCGCTGATGCCCACGAGCCTGGTGAGTTCATGGGCGCGCGCCATGCGCTCCGCCTTGCCGACGCCCTTCAGCTCCAGCGGCAGCGCTATGTTGTCCTCGATGGTGAGCCAGGGAAACAGGTTGGCGTCCTGAAACACCATGCCGAGCTCCGACAGGGTCTCGCCCTGCCGAGCGCCGTCCTTCCACAGGGGGCGGTTCTCGATGGTGAGGTCGCCCCCGGTGGGCTCCAGCAGTCCGCCCATCATGCGCAGCATCGTGGTCTTGCCGCAGCCCGACGGCCCCAGCAGAACGAGCAATTCGCCGGCCGGCACGTCAAGGTCGGTGGGCGCCAGCGCATGGACGGGCTGGGCGCGCGTGCCGAACCACTTCTCGATCTTGCTGAGCCCGATGGCGGGCGCGCTCACGTGCTCAGTCTGCATGGTCAGGGCCGGACGCTCCGCTTGATCGGGCGCGCTTGACCGATCATTCAACCTGTATGCTAATTAATACAGGAAGCCTGTCAACGGGCGCGCGGCAACATGCGGGCTGGAGGCGAAATGACCGTCGAATATGCGTCCAAGGGACTGGTGGGCGTGCTGACGCCGCAGGCCAACACCACGGTTGAGCCCGAATACGCCATCCTCATGCCGCGCGACACGGCCTGGATCAACGCCCGCATGCTCAGCCGGCACACGACGATCGAGGAGCGGCTGGTGGATTACTGGGCGCGGGCGCCCGAGTTCGCCCGCCAGTTCGCCAACGCTCCCGTGGGCTCGCTGGCTTTCGCCTGCACGGGCACGTCCTATCTTGTCGGCAAGGAGATGGAGGACAGCGTCCTCGCGCAGGTCACCGCCGAATCGGGCGGTCTCCCGGCGATGAGCGCCGCCACGGCGGTGGTCTATGCGCTGAACGCGCTGGGGGCCAAGCGCATCGGCCTCGTGTCGCCCTACGAGGGCGCGCTGGACGCCGCCTGCACGCCGTACTGGGAATCGCGGGGCTTCGACATCGCCGCCAAGACGAACGCCTTCGGGGCGACGCTGGATTTCCATCCCATCTACTCGCTGCCCTCGGGTTCCGCGCAGCGCGCGCTGGACGAGATCGCGGACGACGGGCTCGACGCCATCGTGATGCTGGGCACCGGCATGCCAACCCTGGCGCCCATCGCCCGCACGCCGTTCAAGGGCAGGGCCCCGGTGCTCTCCTGCATGTTCTGCATCGTCTGGCTCAGCCTCGCGCTGGCCGCCGGGAAAAAGCCGGACGCGGACGATCTTCTCGCCTGGGTGAAGGGCGATTGGTGGCGCGAGCGCATGGGCCTGCCGACGCTGGCGTGAAACCCGCGCTCCAACTCCCTCCCCTGAGGGGAGGGAACGCAGTGCTTGCAGGATCGAGCTGTGTCCCGCTGAAACGCTCGCGCGAAGTGACTTCTAAACGAGGGCCAACGCTGCCCCGACTCCTGCGAGAAAGGTCAGCGCGGAACGGCCCATGGCCGCTGCGCCGTGTCGCGCTCCACGAACTGCGCAATCTCCTGCGCGTAGGAGCGCGTCAGGTCCACGTCGTCCCAGCCGTTCAGCAATTGCTTCTTCCAGTCGGGGCGCACCTCGAAGGCGATCGACTTGTTGCCGACGCTCACCGTCTGGGCCGCGAGGTCGACCCGGATCGGCGCGCCCGCCAGCACGCCCGGGTCGCCCAGCAGCGTCTCGATGCCGGAGGCGCTCACGCGCGCGGGCAACACGCCGTTCTTGACGGCGTTGGAGGCGAAGATGTCGCCGAAACTGGGCGCCAGCACGCAGCGGTAGCCCGCGTCCGCCAGCACGTAGACAGCCGCCTCGCGCGACGAGCCGCACCCGAAATTGGCGCGCGCGATCATGATTTGCGCGGCCCCATAGCGGGCGTCGTTCACCGCCAGGTCGCCGCGCATGGCGCCGCCTTCGTCCCGGCGCAGGTCGTGGAGCAGGAAGCCGCCATAGCCCTGCGCGCGCGGGGTCTGCATGAACCGCGCGGGAATGAGCTGGTCGGTGTCGACGTTCTCCAGCCCGAGCGGGCAGGCGGGAGCCTCGATGGTTTCAAACGCGATCACGCCAGCCTCCCGGCCATCAGGTCGCGCACGTCGCACAGGCGCCCGGCGACCGCCGCCGCCGCCGCCATGGCGGGCGACATGAGGTGCGTGCGCGCGCCCTTGCCCTGCCGCCCTTTGAAATTGCGGTTCGTGGTCGACGCGCAGCGCTCGCCCGGGCCCACAAGGTCGCCGTTCATGCCCACGCACATGGAGCAGCCCGGGCCGCCCCATTCCAGGCCTGCGGCGAGGAAGATCGCGTCTAATCCCTCCTGTTCCGCCTGCCGCTTCACGCTGGCCGAGCCCGGCGACACAAGTCCCGGCACGCGCGCGGTGCGCCCCGCCAGCACGGCGGCGGCGGCCCGCAGGTCCTCGATGCGGCTGTTGGTGCAGGAGCCGATGAACACCCGGTCCACCCGGATGTCGTCGATCCTCATGCCGGCCGTCAGGCCCATATAGGCCAGCGCGTCGCGCCATGCGTCGGCCTTGGTGGGGTCGCTGAGGCTCGCCGGGTCGGGCACGCGCCCGCCGATGGGAGCGGCCTGCTCGGGGCTCACGCCCCACGTCACCGTGGGGGCGATCTCGCGCGCGTCGAGCACGACCTCGCGGTCGAACACCGCGCCCGGGTCGCTGGCGAGCCCGCGCCAGTCCGCGACGGCGCGCTCGAAATCGTCGCCCTGCGGCGCATACGGGCGCCCGCGCACATAGGCGAACGTCGTTTCGTCGGGCGCCACCAGGCCCAGCCGCGAGCCCGACTCGATCGACAGGTTGCACAACGTCAGCCGTCCCTCGATCGACAGCGCCCGCACGGCTTCGCCCGCGTATTCGATGGCGCAGCCCGCCGCATACCCGGCGCCCAGCCGCGCGATGATCGCCAGCGCCATGTCCTTGGCGCTCAGCCCCGGCCCCAGTTGGCCCTCTATGGAGATGCGGATGCGCTTTGGCCGGGATTGCCAGATGGTTTGCGTCATCAGCACATGAGCGACCTCCGACGCCCCGACGCCGAACGCGTAGGCGCCCAGCGCGCCGTGGGTGGAGGTGTGGCTGTCGCCGCACACCACCAGCAGGCCCGGCAGCGTCAGGCCCAGCTCCGGCGCCACCACGTGCGCGATGCCCTGCCGGGAGTCGCCGTGGCCGAAGCACGCGACGCCGTTGAGCGCGCAATTCTCCGTCAGCTGCCGGATCATCCGCGCCGCGTCAGGGTCCACGGGCGCCGTCGGCCGCGTGGGCACGTAATGGTCCGCCGTTCCGAACGTGAGATCCGGCCGCGCCGCCGTGGCGCCGCGCTGCTTCATTTGCGCAAAGCCGTGGTGGGAGCCCTCGTGCACGAGGTGCCGGTCCACCCAGAGCAGGCAGTCCCCGTCCTCGCGGACCGCGATGGTGTGCGCGTCCCAGATTTTGTCGATGATGGTGCGCGGCGGCACGCTCATGCTCCGTTTGGCGAGGCTGGTTTCGAGTCGTCCTATAATGTATACAAGTCAAAACCCGATCTCCCGGCTTTGGCAATGGCAGGCACACAACTTTCCCGGCGGCCTCCGCTTTCGAAGAGCCGCCAGGTGTACATCGCCCTGCGCGAGCGCATCGCCCGTGGGCATTACGACCAGGACGGCGGATTGCCGGGCGAGCAGACGCTCGCGGGCGAGTTCGGGGTTTCCCGCGTCACGCTGCGCCGCGCGCTGGCCACGCTCGAGGAGGACGGGTTCATCAACCGCCGCCGGGGCGCGGGCACGTTCCTGAGCGAGGCCGGAAAACCCGCGCCTATCGTAGTCAACCTGTCCGACGCCCTGTCGCAGCTGGCCGCCATGGGCGCCGCGACGGAAGTGCGGCTGCTGTCCTTCGCGTACGAGGACGCGCCGGCCGGAATCGCGGACGTGCTGGGCCTTGCGCCGGGCGCGCAGGTGCAGCGCTCCGTCCGCTGCCGGCTCATCAACGGCCAGGCGTTCTCCTACCTCGTCGCCTACGTGCCGCAGTCCATCGGCCGCACCTACACGCAGGAGGACCTCGCCACGCGCCCATTGCTCGCCTTGCTGGAGCGCGCGGGTTGCGAGGTGGACCGGGCCACGCAGGACCTGGGGGCGGATCTGGCCGCGCCCGAGTCCGCGCAGGCGCTGGGTGTGGACGTCGGCACGCCGCTCATTTCGCTCACGCGCACCATCTACGATCCGCGCGGCGCAGGCATCGAGCATCTGCGCGCGCTCTACAGGCCGGACCTCTACGCGTTCCGCATGGAGCTGGTTCGCGCGGGCGAACGCAACGGCCGCCGCTGGGAGCCGGTCGCGCAATCATTCGAGACAGTCCGGGAGACAGCCACGTGACCCATTCGCCCCGGACCGAAGACCTGCGCGCGCGCCTGTCCCGCAAGGAGATCGTGCTGGCGCCGGGGGTGTTCGATCCGCTCACCGCGTCCATCGCCGCGGACGCAGGCTTCGAAGCGCTGTACCTGTCGGGAGCGGCCATCGCGTACACGAAGCTCGGGCGCCCGGACATCGGCCTCGTGACCATGAGCGAGGTGGCGGACACGCTCGCCCACATCCGCGAGCGGGTGGAGACGCCGCTCATCGTCGACGCGGACACCGGCTACGGCAACGCGCTCAACGTGGAGCGCACCATGCGGGTGTTCGAACGCGCGGGCGCCAGCGCCATCCAGCTCGAGGACCAGTCCCTCCCCAAGCGCTGCGGCCATCTTGCGGACAAGACGCTCGTCTCCGCGCAGGAGATGGTCGGCAAGATCAAGGCCGCGCTCGACGCGCGCGCCAGCGAACGCACGCTCGTGATCGCCCGCACGGACGCGGTGGCGGTGGAAGGCTTCGAGGCGGCGGCTGACCGCGCCGCTCTCTATGTCGAGGCGGGCGCCGACGTGCTGTTCGTCGAGGCGCCGCAGGATAGCGCGCAACTCGCCCGCGTCGGAGCACTTCAGGGCGGGCGCACGCCGCTCATGGCCAACATGGTGGAGGGCGGGCGAACGCCCGTGCTGTCCGCCAGCGCGTTGCAGGACATGGGTTTCTCGCTGGTCATCTTCCCCGGCGGAATCGTGCGCGCGCTGGCCCGCGCCGCGCAGGACTTCTACGGAACGCTGGCGCGGGACGGGCAATCCAACGGTTTCGCCAACCGCATGTTCGATTTCGACGGGCTCAACGCCCTGCTTGGCACCAGCGATATTCTCGCGCGCGGCAAACGCTACGAGGGGGGCGGGCGATGAGCCTGCCGCTGGCGTCCTCGGCGCTGCTGCTGGTGGACCTGCAGAACGATTTCATCCATCCCGGCGGCGCCTACGCGCGCGGCGGCCAGGGCTGCGCCGACATCGCCGCGCTGCCCGCGCGTCTTGCGCCTCTTGCGCAGGCGTTTCGCCGGCAGGGCGGGTTGGTGATCGCAACGCTGTTCACGCTCGTGCCGGGACGGGGCGGCGAGCCCATCGTGTCGCCGCATCTGATGAAAATGAGGCCCTTCCTGCGCCGGGGCGACTTCGCGCCCGGCTCCTGGGGGCAGGCTGTCGTGGACGAGTTGCAGCCTGTGGACGCCACGGTCGAGAAGCTCGCCTATTCGGCGTTTTACATGACGCGGCTGGAATGGCTGTTGCGCAAGCTGGAGATCAGCAGCCTCGTGGTCGGCGGCATCGTCACCAACGGCGGCGTGGCGTCCACCGTTCGCGACGCCCACGTGCGCGATTTCGACGTCACGGTTCTGTCGGACGGCTGCGCGGCGTTTTCGCCGCAGCTCCATCAGGTCTCCATCGACGCGCTGCGGCCGGTGGCCGGCGTCGAGACCGTCGCCGAACGTCTGCGGGCCTTGGAAGCGGGCGCTTAGCTGCGGCTTAACCTTAAGGCGGTATGAGTGGAGGACAACGCGTTCCCTCCCACTCCGACGCCCGGGCAAGACCGCATCCATGTGGAGCCGACTCAAGATCACGCGCAAGATTCCCCTCGCCATCGTGGGCTTTTCGCTCCTGATGGGCTTGGGGGTGGGGATCGCCAGCTACATGACGGCGGCGGCGCAGATCGTGCAGCAGGCCGAGGCGCGGCTCGCCGCCGCCGCTGACGACCGCAAGGCGCAATTGAGCGCCTATCTCTCGTCCATCGAGCAGGACCTGAAGTTCATCTCAAGCAATCCCAACACGATGGACGCGCTGGAGGCGCTTGGGGACCGCTTCCGCAATCTGGGGCCCGCCGCGACCGCGACTTTGCAGAAGGCGTACATCCACGACAATCCCTATCCGCTGGGCGAGAAGCTGAAGCTCGTTCAATCCGCCCAGACGGGGCCTTATGACCTCGCGCATGGGCGCTTCCACCCCTGGTTCCGCCAATTCCTCGAGGAGCGCGGCTATTACGACCTGTTCCTCTTCGACCGGAGCGGAAACCTCGTCTACACGGTCTTCAAGGAGCTGGACTTCGCGACCAATTTCAAGCCCGCCGGCGGCCCCTGGGCCCAGACGGGACTCGGCAAGGCCTACAGGGCGGCGCGGGACGCCGCGCAGGGCGAGATCGGCTTCTTCGACTTCGAGCGCTATGCGCCAAGCTCGGACGAGCCTGCGAGCTTCATCTCCACTCCTGTCGTGAAGAACGGCGAGACCATCGGCGTGCTGGCCTTCCAGATGCCGGTCGACCGCATCAACAGGATTCTGAACGGCGGGCAGGGGCTGGGGGAAACCGGCGAGACCATGCTGGTGGGCGAAGACGGCCTGTTGCGCAACGACAGCCGCTTCACCAAGGAAAACGACGTTCTGGTCACAAGGGTCGATATCGAGGCGAGCCGCGCGGCGCTGAAGGGCCACCGCGTCGCGACGTCGGACGAGCATCGTGGCCTCGAATTGATTCAGGTCGGAACGCCGCTGGAGTTCAACGGCGTGCGGTGGGCCATCGTGGCCGCGCAAGGCGCCGAGGAAGTCCTCGCGCCCGTCCGGGACATGCGCCGGGCGATGATGACAGTGGGCCTCCTGATCTTCGCCGCCGCCGCCACCGGCGGTTATTTCGTCGCCCGCACCCTCACCGTCCCCCTCAGCCAGGTGGTCGAGGCCATGAACGGATTGGCGAGCGGGCGCGAGGTGACGCTGGACCTGAAGGACAGGCGGGACGAAATCGGCGACATGAGTTGCGCCGTGCAGGTGTTTCAGGAAAACGCCGTCGCGCGCATGCGGCTGGAGCGGCAGGCGCAGGGAGAGCGCGACCGCGAGCGGCACCGGCAGGCGAACGTGGAGGCGCTCATCGCGCGGTTTCGCAACGTGATCGCGCAGGTCATCGACGCTGTCGGCTCGGAGACCCGCGCCATGCAATCCAGCGCGGCGAACCTCACCTCCGCGGCCGGCTCTGCGAGCCAGGAGGCGGCCTCCGCCCGCACGGCGTTCGCGGGCGCCTCGTCGAACGTGCAGGCGGTTGCGGTCGCGGCCGGGCAGCTCACGGCCTCCATTCGCGAAATCGCCTCGCAGGCGCACAAGACGTCCTGCGTGGTGACGCACGCCACGCGCCTTGCGAACGAGACGGACGTGGGCGTCTCCGGCCTCGCCGCCGCCGCCGACCAGATCGGCGCCGTGGTGGACATGATCCACTCCATCGCCGCGCAAACCAATCTCCTCGCCCTCAACGCCACCATCGAGGCGGCGCGGGCGGGGGAAATGGGCAAGGGGTTCGCGGTCGTGGCCGGCGAGGTGAAGTCCCTCGCCAACCAGACCGCGAAGGCGACCGCGCAGATCGCGACGCAGATCGCCCACGTGCAGGGCTCAACCGCCCAGGCCGTCGCCTCCATCCGCAGCATCACGGCGACGATCGCGGAAATCGAGATGTTCACCTCCGCCATCGCGGTCGCCGTGGAGGAGCAGGAGGCCGCCACGCAGGAGATCTCCCGGTCCATCGCGCTCGCCTCCGAGGGCTCGCGCCGCCTGTCGCGCAACGTCGACACCGTCGCGACCTCCATTGGCGACACGTCGCGCGAAGCCAGCAACGTCATCACCGTCTCCGACAGCCTGACCCGCGTGGCCAACGAGCTGTCCGGCGCGGTGGACGACTTCCTTCACTCCGTCAACGCCGACGTCACGGAACGGCGCGGCGCGATGCGGTTCCGGGTCGATGAAAGCGCGACGCTCAGCGTCGCGGGCGTGGAGCGCGTCGTCAAAGTGCTCGACGTGAGCCGGACCGGCGCGCGCATCGGCATGGTCGCCGAAGCCTCCGCGGGGATGCGCGGCGCCCTGAAGTGGCGGCACGGCGGCTCCATCGGGCTGCAAATCGTGCGTGTTGGAGACAATCACGTCGGCGTCGTATTCGACGAGCCGCTCACGAGCCATCCGGCGCTGGCCGGCGCGGGGCGTGCGGCAAGCGAAATCCGGAGCTTCGCCAAAGGGTAGGCGGGCGCGATCACGCGGATTTGCAATCGCGCGCTTGCGAAGGACCGGCGGGGCGCATAAAGTTACATAAGCGTCGCTTCGTCTAAGCGGCTGATTTGAAATAATTCCGCCGACAGTTCATTTTGTTTTTTCCGTATCGAGGGTCGCCTCATGCGCTTTTCGCGCACTCCGGCTTCGCTGGCCCATTATGGCCGGCAGGTCAGCCTGTTGGACATCGTTCTGGGCTTTGCGGCGCCTCTCCTCGCAGCGGCGCTGCGCGATGTTTATTACCTGACGCGCACGGACCCCGTGGACATCGCGCTGTACGTGGCGGTGGCGACGGCGTCGACGGTGGCCGCCGCCGCCTATTTTCGAATCGGCCAGGTGGCGACCCGGTTTCTGTCCCGCTACGACGTGTTGCAGACGCTGAAGGCGGCGGCGGCCGCGAGCGTGCTCACGGCGGCGGTCGTCTTCTCGGTCGCTCGCCTGGACGCCGCGCCCCGCTCGCTGCCTGCGCTGCACTTTCTTGTGCTTGGCGCCCTGCTGCTGGGAAGCCGCGCGCTGGGGCAGGCGCGCGTGCGTTCGCGGGACGCCGGCCCTGTTGACGGCCCGAGCGAGAACGTCGTCATCGTCGGCGCCAACGATCTGGCCGCTCTCTACATCCGCATGATGGACTGCGTGCCTAGCCCGCGCCCGCGCGTGCTCGCGCTGCTGGACGACGACCACACCCTGCACGGACGCTCGGTCTGCGGGCGCATCGTCGCCGGGGGGCTTGAGGCCACGCAGGCCATGGTGGCCGAATACGCCACCCATGGCGTGGTGGTGAACCGGATCGTCATCGCCTACGTGGACGAGTTGTCCCGCCGCCGCGCCATGGGTGCGTTGCGGGGGTTCTGCGAGTCCCAGGGCGTGGTGATCGAATACCTGATCTCGCGCCTTGGCCTTTCGGGAAGGCCTGCCGGCGGGTCGTCGCCGGAGGGCGCGCCGCAGGAGTCCCTCGCGCGCGGGCCGGGTCCGGGCGGGGCGCTCACAAGCGAGCGCGTGACGACGGATCACGGTCCGGTCGCCTGGAGCCGGCGCAGCGCGTATTGGCGCGCGCGGCGCGCCGTGGACGTCGTGGGCGCCGGGCTAGCCATGTTGCTCTTCGCGCCCGCCTTCTGCCTCATCGCTCTCGTGGTGTTCGTGGACGTGGGCGCGCCCGTGGTTTTCTGGCAGGAGCGCGTTGGCTATCTTGGCCGCCGCATCAACGTCCACAAGTTCCGCACCCTGCGCAATCCAGTGGGCCGCGCAGGCCGCGTCCTGCCGGACAGGGAGCGCCTGTCGGGGGTCGGCCGGTTCCTGCGCGCCTCGCGGCTCGACGAACTGCCTCAATTGTACGACATCCTGTTCGGCGAGATGACCATCATAGGCCCGCGGCCGCTGCTGCCGGTCGATCTGCCCAGGGGCGAGACGCGCCGCCACCTCGTGCCGCCCGGCCTCACGGGATGGGCGCAGGTCAACGGCGGCAAGCTGGTCACCGCCGAGGAGAAAAGCGCGCTGGACGAATGGTACGTGCGCAACGCCTCGCTGCGCGTCGATCTGCGCATCCTGCGGCTCACCGCCCTCGCGCCCTTCCGGGGCGACCGCCGCCGCCGCCGCTCGCTGGAACTGGCCTTGCAGGAACGCGCCGCCCTCAACGCCGAGGCGCCCAAGCGTCCCGCGCTGGTGGCGGTCGAGTCCGGCGAGCGGGCGCCGCGCGCCACGAACGGACGGGACTCGCTGATCTCCTCCGCCTGAGCGGCGCCGCCAGATGCGGCGACGCGGCAAGCGCTAGACCACCTCGAACGGCAGCGCCTTCGGGCTGCGGAAATTCGAGGAGGCCACCCACTTCACGTCCGGCCTCGTCAGCCGGTAATTGGGAACGCGCGCCAGGAACGTCTCGGTCGCCACCTGGGTGATGAGGCGCGCCATCTGGCTCCCGAGGCAGAAGTGCTTGCCTGAGCCAAAGCCCAGATGCCCCTGCGGATTGCGGTCCATGTCGTACACGTCGGGATTCGGGAACTTGCGCCAGTCGCGGTTCGCCGCCCCGTAGGCGAGGATCACCTTCTGGCCGGGCGTGAGAACCTGCCCGTGCAGATGCGTCTCCTTCGCCACCACGCGCTTGAAGCGCTGGGCGGACGTGTTGAAGCGCAGGGATTCCTCGATAGCCTTCGGCATGACGGCGAAATCGGCCGCGCAGCGCGCCCGCGCGTCCGGATAGTCGTGCAGGTTCAGGGCGAACACGCTCATGAAGCTGGAGAGCGATTCCACGCCCGCCATCACGAACGTGCCCGTGGTCAGCACCACTTCGCGCTCCGTGAGGCGATCGCCGTCGATCTCCGCTTCCGCGAGCCGCGTGACCAGGTCGTCCTGCGGCGACTTGCGCCGGGCGGTCACTTCCGCGCCGATGAAGTCCACGATGGACTGGAAAGCGGCGTCGAGTTGCGGATTGCGCCCGCGCGCCTGCCGGTCGGTGGAGACCGACAGCACCACCTTGTCGCGGATCTCCGCCGGGTTCTGCTCCGGCAAGCCAAGAAGCTGGAACAGGATGCCGACGGTGATGAGGCTCGAATAATCCGACACGTAGTCGAATTGGCGCATATCAAGGATGCGGTCCAGCGCCGTGTTGGCGATGCGCCGCGTGGGCTCCACCAGATGCTCGATGTTCTTTTTCATGAACGCGGCCTGCGCCAGCGCGCGCAGACGGTCGTGGCGCGGCGGATCGGTCGTCCCAAGCGTGCCGCCGGCGCGCCCGGGAATCTCGTCGATCAGGTTGCCCTCGCGCGAGGAGAACGTCTCCCAGTCCTGGGCGGCGCGCAGCACGTCGTCATAGCGCGTCAGAACCCACGCCTGGCCGCCGCGCGTCCAGTAGCAGGGCGCTTCCTCGCGCAGCCGCGCGTACCGCGGGAAGGGATCCGCGTCGATGTCGGAATAGAGGTCGAAGATTTCCTCTTCAGGCTGGTCGCCGGGCCCGCTCTGGCCGCTGACGAGATCGAGCATGATGACCTCCCACTCTGCGCAGAAGCCGCGCACGCACGCAGCATAGGTTGCAGGGAGGGGGCCCACAAGCGAACCGGACGGCGATCAACGGCGGGGATTTGCCTGAAAGCAAAAAAGGGCGCGACCCTGAGCCGCGCCCTTTGCAACCGGTGGAGCCGAACCCCTTATTCGGCGGCGTTGCTGGTCGGCGGCGCGAGGCCGCGCAGCGAGAGCTCTTCCTCCGTAAGCCCCACCACGCGCCAGTCCGTCGTCTTGGGCGCCACGCCCTCGAAGGAGCGCAGCTTGTTGGCCGGAATGTGCGGCTCGGTGCGGCCGATCACCGTGCCGTCCTTCTGATATTGCAGGGCGGCTTCCACCATCTGCTTGCGGAATTCCACGATGGCGAGGTCGCTCGCGCCCAGCGTGTCCTTCGTGCGGTCCGCGATGGGGCCCATGGTCAGCCACATCACGTAATCCTGGTTCGGGATGCCGCGGATGCCGGTGAAGTTTCCGGCCTTCATGGCCTGCCGGTCCTGCAGGAATTTGTTCTCGTGGGTGCGCTTGTTCGACCAGTCTTCGTTCAGGTCGATCCCCCGCGTGGCGCCCAGGAACTTGCGCCACGTCTCGGTGTCGGGCGTGGTCGCCGCGTCGCCGAACGCCAGGAAGTAGAAGTCCGTGTTGGTGTCGTCCACCGGCACGTGCAGGATCGCGACCTTGTAGTTGTTGTTGGGCGGAATGTAGACCGTGTAGGGGGCCACGAAGAGCGTGGTGCGGATGTAGTCGTGCGTCTGCGCGTTCTGGATCGGGCGGCGCAGCGCCGCGTAGCGGAAGCCGAAGGGCGTGCGCTGGGCCTGAAGGCGCGGCGACTTGTCGGTGGAGGGGCGCAGCCACGTGTTCTCGTTCGCCTGCGCGCTCGCCACCCGGGCGGGCACCATGTCGGACGAATGCAAGGTGGAGGAGTGCGCCGAATCGATGCCGCCCTCCAGCACCTGCGCCCAGTTCACCGGCACCTTGAACTTCGCGATGGCGATCTTCGTGTCGCGCTGCGGCTGGAACACCGGCGGCTCGAACTCCGGCATGGTCGCTTCGTCGCCGAGGTAGACCCACACGAACCCGGCCGCCTCGCGCACCGGATAGGCCCTGGTCTTCAGCTTCTTCACGAGCCCGGTTTCGGCGGGCTCGGACGCCAGCTCCATGGCGTTGCCGTCGGTGTCGAACTTCCAGCCGTGATAGAGGCAGCGCAGGCCGCATTCCTCGTTGCGGCCGTAGGCCAGCGACGCGCGGCGATGCGGGCACAATTCATCCAGGACGCCGATCTTGCCGTTGGTGTCGCGGAAGGCCACGAGGTCGATGCCGACGAGCCGCACCTTCAGCGGGTCGCAATCGGGCTCGGCCACTTCCTCGATCAGGCAGGCCGGGAGCCAATGGCTCTTCATGATGGCGCCCATGGGAGCGTCGCCTTCGACGCGGCAGAGCAGATCGTTTTCTTCCCTCGTGAGCATGGCGTCCTCCGTTCCCGCAGCCGGCGTCCCCTCCGCTGCGTATCGCGCGGCGTTTTTGCGCCGCAATAATTAGACCTCTAAGCATTTAGCGCAAAACGGGTCGGCTGTCGAGGCCCGGCCGCGCCGAAATCCCCGGTGAGGCCGGGCCGTTTCGGCTTGCCGGCAGATCATTAGGCGTCTAAACAATCTGCTCTGAAGGGCCGCTGGAGAGCCCGACCGGGAACGCAAGGGGAAGGCAGTAGAGCCATGCGGGAGTTGCGCGTCGCACGAGCCGAAAAGATCGCTGACGACATCCATCTGTTCGAACTGCGCGATCTTGCGGGCGCGGACCTGCCGGCGTTCACCAGCGGCGCCCACGTGACGCTGGTCGCTCCGTCGGGGGACGAACGCAAGTATTCCCTGTGCAACGATCCGCTGGAGCGCGACGTCTACGTCATCGCCGTCAAGCGCGAGGCCAACGGGCGCGGCGGTTCGCTCAGCATGTGCGAGCGCCTGAAAGAGGGCGACACGATCAAGGTTTCGGACCCGAAGAACGATTTCGAGCTCGCGCCTTCGCCGGCCGGCTACACGTTCATCGCGGGGGGCATCGGCGTCACGCCGCTCCTGTCCATGGCGCGCTATCTCATCTCGTCCGGGGGACCGAGCTTCAAGCTTTTCTACCTGACGCGCAATCCGTCCAGCACCGCGTTCCTCAACGAGCTGAAGCAGCCCGAGTTCGCCGGCAAGGTGATCATCCATCACGATCAGGGCGTCGTCGACGACGCGTACGATCTCTGGCCCGCGCTGGAGAAGCCCAAGGGCCACGTCTATTGCTGCGGCCCGCGCGGGCTCATGGACGCCGTGCGCGACATGACCGGGCATTGGTCCACCTCGGCGGTGCATTTCGAGGCTTTCGCGGACGGATCGACGCCGCGCCCGGAGGACCTGCCGTTCACCGTGCGGCTGCAATCCACGGGCGAGGCGCTGGACGTGCCGGTGGGCGTGTCGATTCTCGAAGCCCTGCGCACCCACGGCCATCCCGTGCCGTCGTCGTGCGAAAGTGGTTCCTGCGGATCGTGCCGGACCACGCTGGTCTCCGGCGACGTGGACCATCGCGACTTCGTGCTCACCCCCGGCGAGCATTCGACCAACATCATGGTCTGCGTCTCGCGCGGCCGTGGCGGGGAAGTGGTGATCGACGTATGAGCCAGCGCAAGCTCAGGATGGGCGTCGCCGGGCTCGGCCGGGCCTTCAGCCTCATGCTGCCAACCCTGGTGCTGGACGAGCGCATCGAGATCGTGGCGGGCGCCGATCCGCGCCCGGAGGCGCGCGCGCGCTTCGAACAGGATTTCGCCGGGCGCGCCTACGCGAGCGTCGAGGAGATGTGCGCCGATCCCCGGGTGGAGGTCGTCTACGTCTCGACCCCCCATCAACACCATGTGGAGAACGTCGCGGCCGCCGCCGCCGCGGGGCGCCATATCCTGTGCGAAAAGCCCATGGCGCTGAACGTGGACGAGTGCCGCAAGATGATCGACGCGGCGGAGGCCGCGGGCGTCCATCTTGTGGTGGGCCACAGCCATTCGTTCGACGCCCCGATCCGCCGCGCGCGCGAAATCGTCGAGAGCGGCGTCTATGGCGACGTGCGCATGATGAGCGCCATGGATTACACCGACTTCCTCTATCGCCCGCGCAGGCCCGAGGAGCTGGACACCTCCCGCGGCGGCGGGGTGATCTTCAACCAGGCGCCGCACCAGGTGGACAACGTGCGCTTCATCGGCGGCGGCATGCTGAAGTCCGTGCGCGCCGCAACCGGCGCGTGGGACAGCGAGCGGCGCACGGAGGGCGCCTATACGGCGTTCCTGACGTTCGAGAACGGCGCCTCGGCGAGCCTCACCTACTCGGGCTACGCGCATTTTGATTCCGACGAACTCGTCGAGTGGGTCGCCGAAAGCGGCATGCCCAAGAACCCGGACGCCTACGGGGCCGCGCGCCGCGCGCTGGCGGGGGTGTCGGGCGAAGCCGAACTCGCGCTGAAGTCGCAGGTCAACTACGGCGGGGACCGCTATGGCGGGTTCGATCCCGCGAGGGCCAAGGCCCCGGCCGGGCGGCTGCACCAGAACTTCGGCCTGCTCGTCGCCTCCTGCGAGCGCGCCGACCTTCGCCCCACCTCGCGCGGCGTGATGATCTATGACGACCGCGAGCGTCGGCTCGACGCGGTGCCGGTGCCCGCCGTTCCCCGCTGCGAGGTGGTGGACGAACTCTATGGGGCTGTTGTGGACGGCGCGCCGCCGGTGCACGATGGCCGCTGGGGCCTGGCGACGATGGAAGCATGCTTCGCCATCCTGCAATCGGCCAGGGAGGGCAGGGAGGTGCTTCTCTCCCATCAGGTCCCCGTGCCGGCCCTCGCAAGAGCCGGGAAATAAGGGGAGGATGAAGCCATGGCGCGACGCCCCGCGAACGGCCTGACGCAGGCGGACCTGATGCTGCGGCACTGGCGCGAAGCCGTGCCCAACGACCGGCTCGCCCATCTGGTGAAGGACGCCACGCGCGGCCTGCATCGCTCCCTGCAGGGGCGGCTCGCCAGGCACAACGTGGCGTTCGGCCATTGGGTGTTCCTGCGCATCCTCTGGGTGAAGGACGGGGTGACCCAGCGGGAGTTGAGCGAGGACGCGGGGCTGATGGAGCCCACGACGTTCTCGGCGCTCACCGCGATGGAGAAGCTCGGTTACATCGAGCGCCGCAAGCTCCCCCACAGCCGCAAGAACATGTACGTCTTCCTCACCCCCGCAGGCCGCGCGCTGAAGAAGAAGCTCGTGCCCATCGCCGAGGAAGTGAACGAGATCGCCGTGCGGGGCGTGGACCCAGCGGACGTGGCGACGACGCGCCGCACGTTGCTGGCCATGATCGAGAACATCGCCAGCGACGAGGCGGAGGCCGCCGCGCTCGCCGGTCCGCGCAAGCCGCGCGCGAAAAAGGATGCGGACTTCAAGGAGCCCGACGAGCCTGCGCCCCACAGGGAAGTTGCGGAATAGCTCAAGTCTGGCGATAAAAAGCAGGAGGGAACGACAAGGTGCACGACGTGGAATTCGATCACGAACATCTGGAGCTGTCCGAGGAGGCGAGGCTCGCCATCGCGCAGTCGATCTGGAACCAGGAGAACGTCGAGCTGACCACGGTCGGCATCGACATCGGCTCCTCCACGTCCCACCTCCTGTTCGCGCGCGTCATCCTGCAGCGCCAGTCGCAAGGGCTCTCCAGCCGCTTCGTGGTCATCGACCGCCGAGTGGTGTGGCGTTCGCCCATCATGCTCACGCCGTTTCTGCCGGACGGCACGATCGACGCTGCGGCGCTGGGCGAATTCATCGGCGGCGCCTACCAGAAGGCGGGCGTGCGCCGCGAGGAGGTGGACAGCGGCGCGGTCATCCTCACCGGCGAGGCGATCAAGAAGACCAACGCGCGCGCCATCGACGAGATCTTCGCCGCGGAAGCCGGCAAGTTCGTGTGCGCCACCGCAGGCCACAAGCTGGAATGCCTGCTGGCTGCGCACGGCTCGGGCGCGGTCGCCTTGTCGAAGGAGCGCCAGAGCTGCATCCTGCACGTGGACATTGGCGGGGGCACCACGAAGCTGGCGCTCATCGACAAGGGCGTGATCGTGGCGTTGCAGGCCTTCGCGGTCGGCGGCCGCCTGATCGCGCAGGACGCGAGCGGCGCGTGGACGCGCTTCGACGATTCCGTGCAGCTCATCGCAAGGGAGCAGGGATTTGCGGCCGATCCCGAGTCGCTTGCGGACGAAGAGTTGCGCAAGAAGTACGCAAAGCGCCTCGCGCAGGTGGCGGCGGACTACGTGCTCGGCGCCCCGAAGGACTCGCTGGGCGAAGCGCTGGGCCTCACCGAGCCGCTGCCCGACCACCCCAAGCCCACCGCCTTCACCTTCTCGGGCGGCGTGGCGGAATACATCTTCACCTACGAGGAGCGCGAATACGGCGACATCGCCAAGCACCTCGCGCGCGAACTGACCGCGCAATTGTCGGCGCGCGGCGACGCGCAGTTGATCGATCCGGGCCAGCGCATCCGCGCCACGGTGATCGGCGCCTCGCAATTCACCGTGCAGGTCAGCGGCAAGACGATCTACCTGCCGGATCTTGACGCCCTGCCTGTGCACAACATTCCGGTGGTGCGCCCCAAGCTCGATCTCTCCGGCGACATCGACGAGGCGGCGATGACCGCCGCCATTCTCGACGCGGTGTCCAACATGGACATGGAGCCCTCGCAGAAGCTTGCGCTCGCCTTCACGTGGGATGGCGATCCGGAATATTCGCGCCTCGCGAGCGCCGGCCGCGCCATCCGCGCCGCGCTGGCGCCGCGCAGCGACCTGCTGGTGCTGATGATCGACGGCGACATCGGCAAGACCATGGGGCGCCTGCTGCGCGAGGAACTCGACATGCCCGGCCCGCTCGTCTCCATCGACGGCGTGCAATTGCAGGAACTCGATTTCGTCGACGTCGGCGAACTCATCAACCCGCCGGGCGTCGTGCCCGTCGTCATCAAGTCGCTGCTGTTTTCCTGAGACGCGCCTGACAACAAAACGAGGAGGAACGCCAATGTCCGAACAACTCGATCGCCGTTACGGTCTCGATCCCTATCTCGACTGGGTCGCCAAGGAAGGCCTCAAGGTCACCGAGGATTACGGCATCGACCTGTTCAAGGTCGAAACCGCCATGTGGCCGCGCTACGGCGTCAAGGGCGCCGCGGTGCACCTTATCGGGCGCGGCGAATTCACCAACATGTTCGTGCTCGACATTCCGCCGGGCGGCTCCACCACCCAGCAGCGCCATCTGTACGAGGACGTCTACTACGTGCTCGAAGGCTCCGGCTCCACGCAGGTCGAGTTCGAGGACGGCACCAAGCGCAGCTTCGAATGGGGCCCCAAGAGCCTGTTCGCCATTCCGCTGAACGCCAAGCACCGCCATTTCAACGGCTCGGGCCGTGAGCGCGCGCTGCTGGTCACCACCACGGACCTGCCGCTGGTGCTGAACACGTTCCACAACGAACAGTTCGTCTTCGAGAACGCCTTCGACTTCAATGAGCGCGCCGGCAAGCAGTCGTGGTACTCGGGCGAGGGCGACCTCATCACGGTGCGTCCCGGCAACCACATGTGGGAGACGAATTTCGTCCCCGATCTTGCGGCCATCGAGTTGAAAGCGTGGGGCGACCGCGGCGCGGGCGGCACCAACATCATGTTCGTGCTGGCCGACGGCACCATGCATGCGCACATCTCCGAAATGCCGGTCGGCACCTACAAGAAGGGCCACCGCCACGGCGCTGGCTTCCACGTCATGTGCGTGACCGGCCATGGCTACTCGCTGCTCTGGTTCGACAAGGACCAGGATTTCATGCGCATCGACTGGAAGCACGGCGTCGTGTTCCCGCCCGCCGACAAGCAGTTCCACCAGCACTTCAACACCAGCCAGAACCCGGCCCGCTACCTCGCCACCGGCACCGGCGGCCTGCGCTACCCGTTGACGACCGCGAACCGCCGCTCGCTGCTGGGCCTCAAGCCCGGCGAAAAGGGCGCCGTCTCGACCTCCATCAAGCAGGGCGGCGACCAGTACGAGTACGAGGACCAGGATCCGCGCATCCACGCCATTTGGCTGGAGGAGATGAAGAAGAACGGCGTCGAGCCGAAAATGTCCCAGTGGGTCCCGGACCCGAAGTAAGCCCGCGCCCACGGGACCGCCATGACGGCGCTCTGCTCTGCGCAGGGTGAAGCGCCGCTGTCTCCGAGCGTCCTCCTCGCGAAGGCGAGGACCCACGGCGGGCCATTGAGCGTGAGGCCTGCCGTGGATGGTCGCCGTCGTGACCATGACGGCGCTTTGTCCTGTGGGACACAAGCGCCGTGCAAGCCTTAACCGATCTCGATGTCCAGTCCCACGTCGAGGATCGGCGCGGAGTGCGTGAGCGCGCCCGAGGACAGCATGTCCACGCCGCTTTCCGCCACAGCCTTGGCGGTCTCGGCCGAAATGCCCCCCGAGGCTTCCGTCTTCATGCGGCCGGCGATCATCTCGACGCCCTTGCGCATCTCCTCGGGGCTCATGTTGTCGAACAGCACCACGTCGGCGCCTTCCTCGATCACTTCCCGAAGCTGATCGAGCCCGTCCACTTCGATCTCGATCTTCACGAGGTGACCGGCCTGCGCCTTCGCGGCGCGCAGGGCCGGCTTGATTCCGCCGCAGACCGCGATGTGGTTGTCCTTGATGAGGAAGGCGTCGTCCAGGCCGAAGCGGTGGTTCATGCCGCCGCCGCAGCGGATGGCGTACTTCTCCAGCGCGCGCAGGTTCGGCGTGGTCTTGCGGGTGCAGATCACCTTCGCCTTCGTGTGCTTCGTGAGCGCCACGAGCTTCGCCGTCATCGACGCGATGCCCGACAGGTGGCAGACGAAATTCAGCGCGGTGCGCTCCGCCGTGAGGATCGCGCGCGCATCGCCCGAAATGCGCGCCACGGCGGTGCGCGGCACGGTGATCTCGTCGCCGTCCTGCGCGAGGTATTCGAACGTGATGGAGGGGTCCACGATGCGGAACGCCGCCTCCGCCACCGCGAGGCCGCAGATGACGCCCGGCTTGCGCGGGGCGAGCACCGCGACGGCCTTCGCGCCCGCTGGAATGCAGGCCTGCGAGGTGATGTCGCCAGCGCGGCCGATGTCTTCCTCGATCGCGCTGCGCACGGCCTGATCGAAGAGGAGCGGGTTCAGGGTGTGTTGGGTCATGGCCGGTCCAGGTGAAGGGCGTTGCTGAAGGGCGTTGCGTCCTGCTGGTATAGGGCCGCCCCCGCGGCTCTGTCGAGGGCGGTTCACGGCGCGCTCGCGCCAGTGTAATCTCAGGCCCGGAGCGCCCTCGCGGCGCGGCAACGTGGACGAGGCGCCAGATGCTCACGTCGGCACGCAGAATGTCGCAGGTCGCGACGGCCGCCGCCGCCCTCGCGCTGGGCGCCGGCGGAGCGTTCGCGGCACCCATGACGTTCCGGCTCGCGGACGTGGGGCAGGGGGGCAATTGCGGCGCAAAATGCGTGCAGGTCATCGTCGCCGACGGCGAGATCGGCGAATCGACCCCGGAGGATTTCGCCGCCTTCGTGCGGCAGCAAAGGCTGAATCCCAAGGCGCGCGGCGTGGTCTTCCTCAATTCGCCGGGCGGTCGCGTCGTCGCGTCGATGACGCTCGGCCGCATGTTCCGACGCGCCGGGGCGGCGGTCGTGGTGGCCCGCGTGGGGCAGGGCCGCTTCTCGGCGGCGCAATGCTTCTCGGCCTGCGTCTATGCGCTGATCGGCGCGAAGAAGCGTGTGGTGCCCCCCGGCAGCCTCGTGGGCATCCACCGCATGTTCATGTACGAGCGCTTCGGCGGAAACGAGGGAAGCGAGAATCTCTCGCGCGTCTACGCCACGCCCGATCTCGTGGACCGGCTGGGCGATTATGCAGGAACCATGGGGGTGAGCCGCGAACTGGTCTACACGGCCGAGCGCGTGGGCTCGGACCAGGTGCACATCGTCTCGCCGCAGGAAATGCGCCGCTGGCGGCTGGGCGTCGAGAAGTTCTGATCGAGCCGCCTGATGCGCACATCAAAAACGCCGACATGACGACGGATTCGCCGGTTCGTTCTTGACACGCACGGGCGCCTCCCTTATCCCCGCCATCACCGGGTCGGACGCGCTCACGCGCCACCGCCGATACGGGGGAGTAGCTCAGTTGGTTAGAGCGCCGGCCTGTCACGCCGGAGGTCGCGGGTTCGAGTCCCGTCTCTCTCGCCATTCTCACCACATTTGAAATCGATACCAGGCCTCATCGAAGCCTGCGGGATGATGTCGTCCAGCGACGTGTCGCGGCCGTGTCGTTCGTAACCGCCGCGCGCCCCGTCGATCTACTAAAGTTTAAGTCTATAGCTGAGCTCATGCAGCGAAGTCTGGCGATGCCGTGCAGCTATAGATGCGCCCCACGCGCCCGTCGCGCCGCGTAACCGACTGCCGCCGGGCGTCGCGTCCACAGTATCGCCAAGCTCTCGGTTGCCGGCTGTTGGCTCGGTTACTGGGCTCTTGTGGCGGGGAGACTAGGACTGCTTTGCGGCCCGTTCCGGTCACGCTGCCAAATTATCCATTCTTTCCAGCGGCAAGCGGATGTTGTACCGACACGTTCCGGACCGGGAATTTACGAAACATTTCCTGATGAAAATACTAGTAGAAAATATGTGCGTGATATCGGTCCCCATGGTCGATACCGTACCTTACGTTGCATAGAAATTACATTGTCCCCAATCCCGAAGGGTACAGTAGAGCTTGGCTTTCACGATTGACGTTCGCGGAGACGAAGTCAGAAATGTATTCATACTCGCCAGGGCGCGACGTACCCCAGACAGGCCCGAAGCGCTCCGCCGAGGCGGCCGGTAGAGTCTTCCGCCTGAAAGCGGGAGCGCATCGTCCATGAGCGCGCCTTCCCATCCCTTCAGCGAACTGGACCTCGCCATCAAGGACGTTCTTGCCGCTTTGAACCTCAAGGACGTGGAGAACGCGTTGCGGATCGTCACCTCCGGCGAGACCGTCGGGGGATTGGCGTTCCAGTGGTGGCGTCATTCGCCCATGCTGCGCTCGCCCGACTGGACGCTGAACTCGCCGGAAGCCTCGGCGAATCTTGCTGTCGCGCTGGCGACGGACGGTGATTTCTGGGCGACGCTTGCGCCGCTTTCATGGCCGGGCGCCGCCGAGGGGGGCTTCGTCGTCGCCGTCCCGGTTCTCGGGCCGCGCCGCAGCTTCGGCGCCTCCACGGCGCAATTGCGCATCCATCCCGACACATGGCACGCCGACCGGAACGGCTGGCTCGGGCGCCTGCTGCTGCTCGCGACCGCCGTGCAGGAGCGCGTCGAGCGGTGGAGCACGGATCGCAACGCGGTGCGCCTGGCGCCGCGGGAGATCGAGTGCCTCAGCCTGGCGGCCGCCGGCCTGAAGGCCAAGCAGATCGCCGAGGAGCTGGGCATCGGCCAGCAGACGGTGCAGTTCCATCTCGCCCGCGCGCGCATCAAGCTCACCGCCGGCAACACCGTGCAGGCCGTGGTGCGCGCTACCCAGCTCGGCATCCTGCGCACCGTCGTCCCAAGCCAGTAACGGGCCGAAACGCGAACGGCCCCCGCGATGGCGAGGGCCGTCCAGTCCGTTGCCGCAATCCTGCGTCAGGCCGCCTTGCGGTTGACGCCCATTTCAGCGAGCGTCGTGAGCTTGCGGTCGGTCGCTTTCTCTTCGTCGAGCGTCTGCTGCAGAACCTGCGCGCAATCCGCCCGGCCAAGCATTTTCGCCCACGCCACGAGCGAGCCGTAGCGGGTGATCTCGTAGTGCTCGACCGCCTGAGCCGCGGCGATGATGCCCGCGTCCAGCACCTGCTTGTCAGCCACTTCGCCCGTGAGGTCGCTGGCTTCCTTCAGGATGCCGTCGATCGCCGGGCAATCGACGGCCTTCGCCGCGACCCCGTGCATCTTGAACACCTGCTCCAGACGCGTGATGTGCGTTTCGGTCTCGCGATGGTGCGCCTCCAGGCCCTGCTTCAGCTGCTGATCCGTGGCCTGAGAGACCATGGTGGGCAGGTTTTTCAGGATCTGCTTCTCGGCGTAGTAGATGTCGCGAAGCGTATGCACGAAGAGGTCGTCAAGCGTCTTGATGTCCTTGGAAAAAAATCCCATCGTTCAGGCTCCGGTTGGTTGCGTCACTTCTGTTCCCGCGAGCGCTGTCCCGACTGGTCCTGATGACGGGACTGTTCGCTCGATTTCTTCGAATCCGACTGGCCGGACTGGCCGGGACCGCCCTGGGACTGCTCGCGGCCCTTCTCGCCCATGGGCTTCTGGCCTTCGCTTTGGCGGTGCGCGCCGGTTTTGTCCGAGCCACGCTGGTTCTGCGTCATGGCTGTTCTCCCTTGCCGGCCCCGCAGAAGGAACGCCCCCGATTCGATGCAGTTCCTGCCCACGCCGCCGCGTCCGCCCCGATAAAGAATGCAGAAATTTGCCTGCGGAAGCGGCGCGGGAGATGGAAAGTGGGGCAGGGCCCCAGCGCGGGACTTGCCCCGGCGCGTCCTAAAGGACAAAACCCGACCCCTGCGCCGCATTTCGCCCCGCACCCCGGAATTCCGCCTTGCAGAACCCCACGAACCCGGACCCGCCCGCCCCGGACCGTAGCGCCCCGGCGGCTGTGGGCCTGGGGGAAATCTTCGTCGCCTTCCTGCTCATCGGCCTCATGGGCTTCGGGGGCATCGCGGCGAGCGCCCATTACGTGATCGTCGAGCGCAACCGCTGGCTGGACCAGCGCGAGTTCGTCGAACTGTTCGGCGTCTGCTCGATCCTACCGGGCGGCAACTTCCTCAATGCCACGGTCATGCTGGGCGACCGCTACCAGGGGCCGCTCGGTTCAGTCACGGGATTGTGCGCGCTGCTGCTTGCGCCGCTGCTGATCCTGCTGGCGCTGGTCTACACCTACGAGACGTTCTCCTACCTGCCGGACGTGCAGGGGGCGATCGCCGGGGCGGCGGCGGCCGCCGCCGGCCTCATCGTGGGCACGTCCGCGAAACTCGTCGGCGGCCTCAAGAAAGGGGTGGCCACCCTGGTGTTCGGCGCCGCGACGTTCCTCGCCGTCGGCGTGCTGCGCGCGCCGCTGGCGGCCGTGGTGCTGGTTATCGTGCCGCTCTCGGTGGCGGTCTCGCTTATTTCCCTGCGCAAGGGAGCGCGGGCGCCATGAACCTCGTCCTCCAACTGGCGCTCAGCTTCCTGGGCGTGGCGTTCTTCTCCATCGGCGGCGCCAGCGCGCTGATTCCAGAATTCCACCGGCAGATCGTCGGCGTGCACGGCTGGCTGAGCGATTCCGATTTCGCCCACATGGTGGCGCTGGCGCAGGTTGCGCCGGGCCCCAACATGCTCATCGTCAGCCTCATCGGCTACAGGGTCGCGGGCGTGCCGGGCCTCCTGGCGTCGACGCTGGCCATCGTGGGGCCGCCGAGCGTCATCGCGTTCAGCGTCGGCCGCGTGCTGGGCCGCCTGCAGGAGGCGCGCTGGCTGGCTGCGGTGAAGACGGGCCTGGCGCCCGTGGTGGTCGGCCTCATGCTGGCTTCGGGCCTCATCACCGCGCAGGCGGCCAACCATTCCGCCGTCGCGTGGGGGCTCACGGGCGCGTCCGCCATTTTCATGTACGCCGTGAAGCGAAACCCATTATGGGTCATCGGCGGCGGGGCGCTGGTGGGCGTCGCCGCCAGCCGCGCGGGGCTGATCTGAGCCGCGCGGCTTACGCCTTAAGGCGCAGGCGCGCTTAGAGTCGGAAAAGACGCTGGTTTCCCCCCAGCTTCGCCATGCTGCCGCCCCTTTCGTCTTGCGCCGGCGTGTGCGGTGCGATAGCACTCCCCCCTAGTTATACGGAGGAGCGCGGGCCGGGGCCGAAAGGCCCTGCGCGTGTCTTCGCCTGCCTTTCCGCCCCTTTGAAACGAGCCCGGGAACGCCTATGTCGGGTCTGTTGAACGAATATCTGCCGCTGGTCGTCTTCATCGGCGTGTCGGCCTTCCTTGCCGGCGCCTTGCTGGTCGCTCCCTTCCTGCTCGCCTACAAGCGGCCGGACCCCGAGAAGCTCAGCGCCTACGAGTGCGGATTCAACGCGTTCGACGATGCGCGCATGAAGTTCGACGTGCGCTTCTATCTGGTTTCGCTGCTCTTCATCATCTTCGACCTTGAAGTGGCGTTCCTGTTTCCCTGGGCGGTGGCGTTCAAGGAGATCGGCCTGTTCGGCTTCTGGTCCATGATGATCTTCCTCGGCGTGCTGACGATCGGCTTCGTCTACGAATGGAAAAAGGGCGCCCTGGAGTGGGATTGATGCAGAATACAGGTTCGCCTTCGCCTCTCATCGCGCCCGCTCCGCGCGGCATCGTGGACCCGTCGACCGGCAAGCCGATCGGCGCGGACGACGCGTTCTTCATGAACGTCAGCGACCAGTTGGCCGACAAGGGCTTCATCCTCACCGCCACCGAGGACCTCATCACCTGGGCGCGCACCGGCTCGCTCATGTGGATGACCTTCGGCCTGGCGTGCTGCGCGGTCGAGATGATGCAGATGTCCATGCCGCGCTACGACGCCGAGCGATTCGGCTTCGCGCCCCGCGCCTCGCCGCGCCAGTCGGACGTGATGATCGTGGCCGGCACGCTCACCAACAAGATGGCTCCCGCGCTCCGCAAGGTCTACGACCAGATGCCCGAGCCGCGCTACGTCATCTCGATGGGCTCCTGCGCCAACGGCGGCGGGTACTACCATTACTCGTATTCGGTGGTGCGCGGCTGCGACCGCATCGTGCCCGTGGACATTTATGTGCCCGGGTGCCCGCCGTCCGCGGAAGCGCTGCTCTACGGCGTGCTGCTCCTGCAAAAGAAGATCCGCCGCCTCGGCACGATCGAACGCTAAATCGCGAGCGGACCCTCCGGGCCCGCCGCGCGCACGCCTAACAGACCGCGGGCTCAGGGCCCGCACAGCCCTTCGGGCTCAGGGGGACAGCTGGTCCATGGACGATGAACTCAAGGCTCTTGGCGACGCCATCGCCGCCGCGCTGCCCGGCGCTGCGCCGCGCGCGTATGTCGAATACGGCGAGTTGAACCTGTGCGTCGACGCCGCCGCCATCGTCGAGACGCTGACCTACCTGCGCGATGCGCCCGATTGCCTGTTCATCTCGTTCATCGACCTGACGGCCGTTGACTATCCCACGCGCGAGAAGCGCTTCGACGTGGTCTATCACCTGCTGTCGCCCCGCCATAACCGCCGCATCCGCATCAAGACCGCCGTGGCCGAGGACGAGGCGCTCGCCTCCGCGATCCCGGCCTTCCCGTGCGCCAACTGGTTCGAGCGCGAAGTGTGGGACCTGTTCGGCGTGCCGTTCTCGGGCCATCCGGACCTGCGCCGCATCCTC
Organism: Hyphomicrobiales bacterium; assembly: GCA_028290405.1. Lineage (GTDB taxonomy): Bacteria > Pseudomonadota > Alphaproteobacteria > Rhizobiales > Beijerinckiaceae > Terripilifer. Next base: position 8,336 of record JAQGJX010000012.1, on the reverse strand, counting down.
ACCGACTACGGGTTCGAGGGGCATCCGCTGCGCAAGGACTTCCCCATGACGGGCTTCGTGGAGGTGCGCTACGACGACGCCCAGAAGCGCGTGGTGAACGAACCCGTGCGCCTGACCCAGGAATTCCGCCAGTTCGATTTCCTGTCGCCGTGGGAGGGCGACACCCCCTACGCGCTGCCGGGCGACGAAAAGGCGCAGGGGGCGAAGAGCGAATAGCGAATGGAAAGGTTGGGAGCTCGGCTTCTGTGACGGAAACCTTCAACTCATATCGCGATCTGAGAGTCTGGCGGGACGCGATGGAGCTTGCTGAGGAAGCCTGCAGTGTGACCCGTGTTTTCCTGAAGGAAGAGATGTACGGAATGACGTCGCAAATTCGCCGCTCGGCCGCTTCGGTGGCGGCCAACATCGCGGAAGGACATGGACGAGAGAGCACGGGCTCTTTCGTTCAGTTTCTTCGGCATGCGCAGGGTTCGCTGAAGGAGCTTGAGACTCGCCTCCTGTTGTCCGAGCGCGTGCGCCTCATGCCCGTCGGGGGCTCTATGCCCATGATGCAAAAATGCGACGCGCTCGGCAGGATGCTTCGCTCGCTGATTCGTTCGCTCCAGCGGAAATCGGAGGGTTAGGTTCATGGCTCACACCCTCTCTCTATTCGCTATTCGCCACTCGCTATTCGCCCCTTGGCCTCTTCCCTGCGCGGCTGCCTTTGAGGCAAACCCATGAACGATCAATCTCCCGTCCGTAACTTCTCCATCAACTTCGGCCCGCAGCATCCGGCGGCGCATGGCGTGTTGCGCCTTGTGCTGGAGCTGGACGGCGAGGTGGTGGAGCGCGTCGATCCGCATATCGGGCTGCTGCATCGCGGCACCGAGAAGCTGATGGAGGCGCGCACCTACCTGCAGAACGTGCCGTACTTCGACCGCCTCGACTACGTGGCGCCGATGAACCAGGAGCACGCCTTCTGCCTGGCCATCGAGAAGCTCTGCGGCGTCGAGGTTCCCCGCCGCGGGCAGCTCATCCGCGTGCTGTATTCGGAGATCGGGCGCCTGCTCTCGCATTTGCTGAACCTCACCACGCAGGCCATGGACGTGGGCGCGCTGACGCCGCCGCTCTGGGGCTTCGAGGAGCGCGAGAAGCTGATGGTGTTCTATGAGCGCGCGTCCGGCGCACGGATGCACGCCAATTATTTCCGTCCGGGCGGCGTCGCGCGCGACATCCCGCAGAAGCTGATCGACGACATCGGGGCCTTCTGCGACCCGTTCCTGAAGGTTTGCGACGACCTGACCGACCTGTTTCTCGACAACCGCATCTTCAAGCAGCGCAACGTCGACATCGGCGTCGTGTCGCTGGAGGAATGCTGGAAGTGGGGCTTCTCGGGCGTCATGGTGCGCGGCTCGGGCGCCCCGTGGGACCTGCGCAAGTCGCAGCCCTACGAGTGCTACGAGGAGATGGAGTTCGACATTCCGGTCGGGCGCCACGGCGACAATTACGATCGTCAGGTCATCCGCATGGAAGAGATGCGCCAGTCCGTGCGCATCATGAAGCAGTGCGTCGAGAAGCTGTCGGCGCCGGACGGGCAGGGGCCTGTCTCGGCGCTGGACAACAAGATCGTGCCGCCCTCGCGCGCGCAAATGAAGCGCTCGATGGAAGGCCTCATCCATCACTTCAAGCTCTACACCGAGGGCTTCCACGTTCCGGCCGGCGAAGTCTACGCCGCCGTCGAGGCCCCCAAGGGCGAGTTCGGCGTCTATCTCGTGGCCGACGGCACCGACAAGCCGTATCGCTGCAAGATCCGTGCGCCCGGCTTCGCCCATCTTCAGGCCATGGACTTCATGTGCCGCAAACACATGCTCGCGGACGTGAGCGCCATTCTCGGCTCGCTCGACATCGTGTTCGGCGAGGTGGACCGGTGATGGCCAGCATGAACGCGCTTTCAGGATCAGGTGCAAGATGACCGTCCGCCGCCTCGCAGACGTCCAGCCGGACTCTTTCGACTTCACGCCCGACAACCGCGCGTGGGCCGATGCGCAGATCGCCAAGTACCCGCCGGGCCGCCAGGCCTCGGCGGTCATTCCGCTGTTGTGGAAGGCGCAGGCGCAGAATGATTACTGGCTCCCGCGCGCCGCCATCGAGAAGGTCGCGCAGATGCTCGACATGCCGGCGATCCGCGTGCTGGAGATCGCGACCTTCTACTCGATGTTCAATCTCGAGCCGGTCGGACGCCACTTCATCCAGATGTGCGGCACCACGCCGTGCATGCTGCGCGGCTCCAACGACATCAAGGCCGTGCTGGAAAAGCGCGTCGGCGAGCAGCGCCATGTTTCGGCGGACGGGCATTTCGCATGGCTTGAGGTCGAGTGCCTGGGGGCCTGCTGCAACGCCCCCATGGTGCAGATCAACGACGACTATTATGAAGACCTGACGCCCGAGAACTTCAACAAGCTGCTCGACGACCTCGCCGCCGGACGCCCGGTGAAAAAGGGCTCGCAGACCGGCAAGGCGTCCTCGGAGCCCGAGCCCGGCAAGGGCACGACGCTGACGGACGGCGCGCTGTACGACGGCTCCGTCGTCGGCTCATGGCGCGCGCGCTTCGACGAAGAGAAGGCCAAGGCGGAAGCTGCGGCCGCCGAGGCTGCTGCGAAAGCGGCCGCTGACGCGACCGAGAAGAAGTGAGGACGCGCAACCATGCTCGCTGACAAGGATCGCATCTTCACCAATCTCTACGGCTTCCATTCGCCGGGCCTCGCGGCTGCGAAGCAGCGCGGCGCGTGGGACGGCACCAAGCTGCTGCTGGAGCGCGGCAAGGACTGGGTCATCAACGAAATGAAGGCCTCCGGCCTTCGCGGGCGCGGCGGCGCGGGCTTTCCGACCGGCCTGAAGTGGTCGTTCATGCCCAAGCCTGATCCCGCGCGCCCGTCCTATCTCGTGGTCAACGCCGACGAGTCGGAGCCCGGCACGTGCAAGGATCGCGAGATCATGCGCAACGATCCGCACCTTTTGATCGAAGGTTGCCTGATCGCCTCGTTCTCCATGGGCGCGCACGCCTGCTACATCTACATTCGCGGCGAATACATCCTTGAACGCGAGCGCCTGCAGGCCGCGGTGGACGAGGCCTATGAGGCCAATCTCATCGGCAAGAACAACGTCCACGGCTACCCGTTCGACCTCTACGTCCACCACGGCGCGGGCGCCTACATCTGCGGCGAGGAAACCGCGCTGCTGGAGAGCCTCGAGGGCAAGAAGGGCATGCCGCGCCTGAAGCCCCCGTTTCCGGCGAACATGGGCCTCTACGGCTGCCCCACCACGGTGAACAACGTCGAGTCCATCGCCGTGGCGCCGACGATCCTGCGGCGCGGCGCCGCGTGGTTCTCGAGCTTTGGCGCCAAGAACAACGCCGGCACCAAGCTGTTCTGCGTCTCCGGCCACGTCAACACGCCGTGCAACGTGGAGGAGGCGATGTCTATCCCCTTCCGCGAGCTGATCGACAAGCATTGCGGCGGAATACGCGGCGGCTGGGACAATCTCCTGGCCGTCATCCCCGGAGGCTCGTCGGTTCCGCTGGTGCCCGCCAACGAGATCATCGACGCGCCGATGGACTTCGACACCCTGCGCGGCCTGAAGTCCGGCCTTGGCACGGCGGCGGTGATCGTCATGGACAAGTCCACGGACGTGATCCGCGCCATCGCGCGTATCTCGTACTTCTACAAGCACGAGAGCTGCGGCCAGTGCACGCCCTGCCGCGAAGGCACCGGCTGGATGTGGCGCGTGGTCAACCGCATGGCCGAAGGCCGCGCCCAGAAGCGCGAAATCGACATGCTGCTGGAAGTGTCCACCCAGATCGAAGGGCACACGATCTGCGCTCTGGGCGACGCGGCGGCCTGGCCCATCCAGGGCCTCATCCGCCACTTCCGCCCCGAAATTGAAAAGCGCATCGACGATTACGCCGCCAACCCGCACAGCGAGCCGGCCCGCGGCTTCCGCGCGGCGGCGGAATGATGTCTGCAAGGATAAGGATCAATCGATGACCAAGCTCATCGTCGATGGCAAGGAAGTTGACGTCCCGGCGGATTACACGCTGCTGCAGGCCTGCGAGGCCGCCGGCGCGGAAATCCCGCGATTCTGCTTCCATGAGCGCCTGTCGATCGCCGGCAATTGCCGCATGTGCCTCGTTGAACTCAAGGGCGCCCCCAAGCCAGTGGCGTCCTGCGCCTGGGCCGTGCGCGATTGCCGCCCGGGCCCCAACGGCGAGGCGCCGGTGGTGAACACCAAGACGCCCATGGTGCGCAAGGCGCGCGAAGGCGTGATGGAGTTCCTGCTCATCAACCATCCGCTCGACTGCCCCATCTGCGACCAGGGCGGAGAGTGCGACCTGCAGGACCAGGCGATGGCGTTCGGCGTGGATTCCTCCCGCTTCGCCGAGAACAAGCGCGCGGTGGAAGACAAGTACATCGGCCCGCTGGTCAAGACCTCGATGAACCGCTGCATCCATTGCACGCGCTGCGTCCGCTTCACGGCGGAAGTCGCCGGCACGGGCGACATGGGCGCCATCGGCCGCGGCGAGGACATGGAGATCACCACGTATCTGGAGTCCGCCATGGGCTCCGAGCTGCAGGGCAACGTGGCGGACCTGTGCCCGGTGGGCGCGCTGCTGCACAAGCCCTACTCGTTCAAGGCGCGGCCTTGGGAACTGGGCAAGACCGAGTCCGTGGACGCCATGGACGCGCTCGGCTCGTCCATCCGCATCGACGTGCGCGGCCGCGAAGTGATGCGCATCCTGCCGCGCATCAACGAGGCCGTGAACGAGGAGTGGATCTCCGACAAGACGCGCCACATCGTGGACGGCCTGAAGACGCAGCGTCTCGACCGCCCTTATGTGCGTGAGAACGGCGCCCTGCGTCCCGCCACCTGGGCGCAGGCCTTCGCGGCCGTCGCGGCGCGCTCCAAGGCGACCGCTCCCGGCAAGATCGGCGCGCTCGCGGGCGATCTGGCCACGGTCGAGGAAATGTTCGCCCTGAAGCTCCTCATGGAGAAGCTTGGCGTCGCCAGCGTCGATTGCCGCCAGGACGGCGTGAAGCTGGATCCCGCGCTGGGCCGCGCCAGCTATCTCTTCAACGCCACCGTAGCCGGGGTGGAGAGCGCGGACGCGCTGCTCATCGTCGGCTCCGACCCGCGCAAGGAAGCGCCCGTGCTCAACGCGCGCATCCGCAAGCGCTGGCGCATGGGCGGTTTCCCGATCGCGCTCATCGGCGAGCCCGCCGACCTGACGTACGACTACAAGTACCTCGGCGCCGGCGGCGAGACGCTCGCGGACGTCGCGGCCGGCAAGGGCTTTGGCGAGATCCTCGCCAACGCCAAGGCGCCCCTCGTCATCATCGGCCAGGGAGCGCTGTCGCGCGCCGACGGAGCCGCCATCCTCGCGCTGGCCGCGCAGATCGCGCGCCCCTCGATGGAGTGGAACGGCCTCAGCGTGCTGCACACGGCGGCTGCGCGCGTCGGCGGGCTCGATCTCGGCTTCACGCCCGGGCAGGGCGGTCTTGACGCCTCCGCCATCGCCAACGGCGGCGTGGATCTTGTGTTCAACCTCGGGGCGGACGAGATCGACGTCGCTCCCGGCGCCTTCGTGGTCTACGTCGGCACGCACGGCGACCGCGGCGCGCACCGCGCGGACGTCATCCTGCCGGGCGCGACATATACGGAAAAGTCCGGCACGTTCGTGAACACCGAAGGCCGCGTGCAGCTTGCGCAGCGCGCCAACTTCCCGCCCGGCGACGCGCGCGAGGACTGGGCGATCCTGCGCGCCTTGTCGGATGCGCTGGGCCAGCGCCTTCCGTTCGATTCGCTGGCGCAATTGCGCGTCGCGCTCTACGCCGCGCATCCGCACTTTGCGGCGCTCGACGAGATCGCCGCCGGCGACGCGGCTTCGCTGATTTCGTTGCCCGCCGGCCAGATCGGCCCGGGCGCGTTCGCCTCCAGCGTGCGCGACTTCTACCTGACCAACCCCATCGCCCGCGCGTCAGCCGTCATGGCGGAATGCTCGGCCCTGGCGCTGGATCGCCATCGTCAGGCGGCGGAGTGAGGATGATGGACTTCTCCTGGTTTCTTCCCCTCCTCATCCTGATCGGCAAGAGCCTGCTGACGCTGGTCGCCCTGCTGATCTTCGTCGCCTATTACCTCTACGCCGACCGCAAGGTCTGGGCGGCGGTGCAGTTGCGCCGCGGTCCCAACGTGGTGGGCCCCTGGGGCCTGTTGCAGTCCTTCGCCGACATGCTGAAGTTCGTGCTGAAGGAGCCTGTGATTCCGGACGGCGCCAACAAGGGCGTGTTCCTGCTGGCGCCCTTCGTCTCCGGCATGCTGGCGCTCGCCGCATGGGCCGTCGTGCCGGTGATGGACGGCTGGGCGGTGGCGGACCTGAACGTCGGCGTCCTCTACATTTTCGCCATTTCGTCCTTGGGCGTCTATGGCGTCATCATGGGCGGCTGGGCGTCGAACTCCAAGTATCCGTTCCTCTCGGCGCTGCGCTCCGCCGCCCAGATGGTGAGCTACGAAGTCTCCATCGGCTTCGTCATCGTCACCGTGCTGCTGGTGGCCGGTTCGCTGAACCTGACCGAAATCGTGCGCGCGCAGGACACCGCCTACGGCATCCTGGGCTGGTACTGGCTGCCGCTCTTCCCGATGTTCATCATCTTCTTCGTCTCTGCGCTGGCCGAAACGAACCGTCCGCCCTTCGATCTGGTGGAAGCCGAATCCGAACTGGTGGCGGGCTTCATGGTCGAATATTCGTCCGTGCCGTACATGCTGTTCATGCTGGGCGAGTACGTGGCCATCGTCACCATGTGCGCGCTCACCGTCATCCTGTTCATGGGCGGCTGGCTGTCCCCGATCCCGTTCGCGCCCTTCACGCTTGTGCCGGGCGTCGTCTGGTTCGTGCTCAAGGTCTCGCTGGTGTTCTTCATGTTCGCCATGGTGAAGGCCTTCGTGCCGCGCTATCGCTACGACCAATTGATGCGCCTGGGCTGGAAGGTCTTCCTGCCGATCTCGCTGTTCATGGTCATCGCGGTGGCGGGCGTGTTGCAGGTCCTCCAAGTCTACGGGTGGCGCTGATGGGCCTGTCGTCGGCAAGCGCCAACGGCGCCTTGGTCGGTCTCGTCGTGGGGGCGCTGAACTACGTGCTCGCCCTCTCGGTGGTGGCGCGCGTGGGCACGCGGGGCCTGTCCGAGGACGAGTCCGTCGCACGGCGCGATTTCGCCCGCCGCATGCTGCCCATCAAGCGCGTGCTGATGGCGACCTCGTTTCTTGTCTTTCCGCTCGTCGGCTATGCGGCCGGCGCCATGATGTCACCAGGGGGAGTAGCCCGATGAGGCTCGACCAGGCGGCCCGGTCCGTTTTCCTGAAGGAGTTCGTCGGCGCGTTCGCGCTGTCGATGCGCTATTTCTTCAAGCCGAAGGCGACCATCAACTATCCGCACGAGAAAAATCCGCAATCGCCGCGCTACCGTGGCGAGCATGCGCTGCGCCGCTACCCCAATGGGGAAGAGCGCTGCATCGCCTGCAAGCTGTGCGAGGCCATCTGCCCCGCGCAGGCCATCACCATCGAGGCGGGGCCGCGGGGCAACGACGGCACGCGCCGCACGACCCGCTATGACATCGACATGGTGAAGTGCATCTACTGCGGCTTCTGCCAGGAAGCCTGCCCGGTGGACGCCATCGTGGAAGGTCCGAACGCCGAGTTCGCCGTCGAGACGCGCGAAGAACTGCTCTACGACAAGCAACGCCTGCTGGACAACGGCGCGCGCTGGGAGCGCGAGATCGCCCGCAACATCGCGGCCGACGCCGCGTACCGCTAAAGCCCTTCTCCCCGTTCATGGGGAGGAGGCCGCTGATGGGAATGAAACGATGACCGTGGCAGCCGCCTTCTTCTACCTCTTCTCCGCGCTCATGATCGCCTCGGCGTTCATGGTGATCGCGGCGCGCAATCCCGTGCACTCGGTCCTCTTCCTCATCCTGGCGTTCGTGAACGCCTCGGGCCTGTTCATCCTGCTGGGGGCCGAGTTCCTCGCGATGATCCTCATCGTCGTGTACGTCGGCGCCGTGGCGGTGCTCTTCCTGTTCGTCGTCATGATGCTGGACGTGGACTTCGCCGAGCTGAAGCAGGGCTTTTTGCAATACCTGCCGGTGGGCGCGCTCATCGGGGTCATCGTGGCGCTTGAGCTCGTGCTGGTGGTCGGCGGCTTAGCGCCGTCCCCCGCCGCCAAGGCGAGCGGCCGCACTCCGATGCCGGCCGACGTGTAGAAAACCAAGGCGCTGGGCCTCGTGCTCAACACCAAGCAACACTACTTCTTC
>JAQGJX010000195.1 GCA_028290405.1 Hyphomicrobiales bacterium | reverse complement strand
GCCTCCTGCGGGCGCTCGGCGCGACGGGGCTCGCGCACCGGGGGCGTCGGGGCGGCGGCGGGCTGAGCCTTCGCGGCGAGCTTCTGGGCGAGTTCGAGGCAATCGCGCGGGGCCTTGCGGCAGGCCGCTTCCGCCTGGCCCGGCAGGCTCGTGGCCATGTCGCCAGCGGCCAGCACGGCCGCCGAGGCCGCCTTGGCGGCCGAGTCGCGGCGCGGGTCGTCTGCGGCGCCGGGCGCGATCGCGAACACCAGACCCAGCCAAAAGGCGGAGCGAAGCAGGAACAACATGGACAGCGCCTCAACCCAAGCGAGAGACGACCTTATGCCACAAGGCGCCTCAAGGGCGGGTCAAGTCCGCCGCGCGCATTTGAGCCGACGCGGCGAGGATTCGCTAACCATGCCTGGGGGGGCCCGCCACGGTCGTTTGGCAATTTCTTCTAAACCATTCTGGCAGAAAGCCTCCTGCGGCCGCGTTTCACGCCGCGAAAGTGCGGCTTTCCCCCGCCTCCCGCGCCGATGCTTAGGGTTCACTTAAGAGCAACCTGCGAACCTCTGCGTATCGGAGCAGTGTGGGTTCGCTCCTGACAGGTTGCGTGGCGTGACGGAATTGACGAGACTCTGGGACTTGACGCGGACGCTGGCGCATCAAAGCGTCCACGATCCTGTCGATCTGTTGCGGCACCGCCTTTTCATCGCCAGCAAGCTGGCCTTGTGCGTGATCGCGCTCGTCGCGGGCCCGCTGCACCTGGCGCTGGCAGGCGCACCTTCGGCCGTCGAATCGATCGCGGCCGCCTTCGCCTTGGCGCCCTTCGCGGCCATGTTCGCAGCGTGCCGGTCCGGCGACCTGCGGCTCGCCTCGGGGATTGCGGCTGCGGGCTTCGTGGGCTTTTCCGCCGCGATGGCCTTCGCGTCTCCTGCGCTGGCGCCCGCCGCCCTGGCGCTGCTGGTTCTTGCGCCCCTGGAAGCGTTCTTCGCGACCTCCCGCCGCATGGTCCTCGCCGTCGCCTGCGTGGCGGGAATTGCCGCCTGCCTCGTGGCGTACTTCGGCGCTGCGGCCGAAGGCGGCCAGTTGGGCGTGGCCTCGACGCTGCTGATGTGCGGCGCGCTGGCGTATGCGGCCTCCCTGGTGTGCGCCGGAGAGCGCATCCACGCGATGCGCCTTGCGCTCAGCGACGTGAGCCGCGCGCGTTATGACTCGCTGACCCGCGTGGTGGGCGACCTGGTGCTCCACATCGACCGCAGCGGCGCCGTCGTCCAATCGCTGGGCGGCGCGGACCTTCTGGGCCTTGCGGCCCGCGAACTGGTGGGGCGCGGTCTTTTCGAGCGCATCCACGTGGCCGACAGGCCCGCGTTCCTGAAAGCGGTTTCGGACGCGGCCAGCGGCGAGCGGATCGTCAGCGCGCAAGTGCGCGTGCGGGGCGAGGGCGCGTGCGAGGCCTCCGGCTTCGGCTGGGTCGACCTACGCGCCCGCCGGGTCGAGGCGGCCATGGCCGGACGGGACGGGCGCGCGCTGGAATACGTCACCGCCGTGTTGCGCGACGTGACGGCGCTGCGCGACCATGCGGCCCAGATGGAGGAAGCCCAGCGCGAGACGCAGCGCATGGGCGAGTGGCAGGACCGCTTCCTCGCCAACGTCAGCCATGAATTGCGCACGCCGCTGAACGCCATCATCGGCTTCTCGGAAATCCTCGCCAGCGAGACGCTGGCTCCGGCGGAGCCCGCCAAGCGGGCCGAGTACGCCGGCATCATCAACCAGTCCGGCCAGCACCTGCTGGCGGTGGTCAACTCCATCCTCGACATTTCGAAGATCGAGGCCGGCAGCTTCAACCTTCTCCCGGAGGCTTTCGAGCTGCGGCCGCTGGTCGACCAGGTCTGCGACATCGTGCGCCTGAAGGCGCAGGAGACCGACGTGGACGTGAGCCGCGACGTGCCTGCGCACCTTGGGGAACTCGTCGCCGACAAGCGGGCGCTGAAGCAGATCCTCATCAACCTCGTCTCGAACGCCGTGAAGTTCACCCCCTCGGGCGGGCGCGTGCTCATCCGCGTGCGCCCCGAAGGCGCCTCGCTGGCCATCGCCATCAGCGACACCGGCATCGGCATCGTGCAGGCGGACCTGGGCCGGCTTGGCGATCCCTTCTTCCAGGCGGGCGCGAACTACGACCGTCCTTATGAAGGCACGGGGCTTGGCCTGTCGGTGGTGCGCGGCCTCGTGGGCCTGCACGGCGGCGCCATCACGCTGGAAAGCGCGCCCGGCGAGGGCACGTGCGTGACGGTGAAACTCCCGCTCGATTGCCGGGTTCTGCCTGAGAGCGCCAAGACCGCGCTCGCCCGCATCACGACACTGCCCCGCGGCCCCGTCCGCAAGATTGCAACCTTCGACGATAAGGTGAAGAAAATTGCGTGAAGCTCTCGCCCGCGCCGATTCCGATTTCGTGCTTTCGGAGGAACCCCGCCCGCGGGCGCGCCGCGCGCCCGCAAAGTCGAAGGCGCCGGCGTCGCGCTTCGTGCGCGCCTTCGCTTTCGTGCTGCGGCGTCCCGGACGCTCCATGCTGGGCGTGCTGGCCGCCGGGCTGACGGTCGCCGTGCTGGGCAACGCGCTGTTCCTGCAGAAGGGGCGCCATCCCGCGCCGCTGTTCGTCACGCCCGCGCCGGAGGCCGCCCAGCGCGCCGCTCCCAAGCCGGCCGCGCCGCCCGC
>JAQGJX010000183.1 GCA_028290405.1 Hyphomicrobiales bacterium | reverse complement strand
CGAGCGCCTCGCGTCCACGCTGGAGCATCTGGGAACGGCGGGCCTGCGCGATTTCTACCGCGGCGACGTCGGCCGCGAGATCGCCGCCGACCTGGAGCGCATCGACGCGCCCGTCACCCGCCGGGACCTCGAGCGCACCGAGGCGCGCTGGCGCGAGCCGCTGTCCGTGCGCCTCAACGACGTGACCGTGTGGAACGCCCCTCCGCCCACCCAGGGCTTGGCGGCCTTGGCCCTGCTGGGCATTTTCGAGCGGCTGGACGTGCGGCGCGGCGAAGGCTTCGAGCACATCCACGGATTGGTGGAGGCCACCAAGCGCGCGCTCGCCATCCGCGACCGCGTGGTGACCGACTTCGACCACCTGCGCGAGGACCCCGCGGCCCTGCTCTCGGCACAGGCGCTGGAGCGGGAGGCGGCGATGATCTCCATGACGCGCGCCGGCCCCTTCCCGGCGAGGGACGCTGTCGGCGACACCGTATGGATGGGGGTCATCGACGGCTCCGGGCTCGCGGTGTCCTACATCCAGTCCACCTACTGGGAATACGGCTCCGGCTGCCTGCTGCCCGCCACCGGCGTCCTGATGCAGAACCGCGGCGTCTCGTTCTCGCTGGACGAGAGCGCCCTGAACGCCCTGCGGCCCGGCCGGCGCCCGTTCCACACGCTCAATCCGCCCCTGGCGGCCTTCGACGACGGCCGCGTGTGCGTCTACGGCTCGATGGGCGGCGACGGCCAGCCGCAGTTCCAGGCGCAAATCCTGTCGCGCCTGCGCTTCGGCATGGCGCCGGACGCGGCTGTGGACGCGCCGCGCTACCTGCTGGGCCGCACCTGGGGGGAGGACAGCGCGTCGCTGAAGCTGGAGGACCGTTTCGACCCGTCCGTGGTGAGCGCCCTGCGCCGCGCGGGCCACGAGGTCGAGATCGTCCCCGAGCCCTATTCGGACATGTTGGGCCATGCGGGAATGCTGGTGCGCTGGCCGAAGGGCCGCATCGAGGGAACCCACGATCCGCGCTCGGACGGCGGCGCGCTCGGCCTCTAGCGGCGGGCCGTCACGCCCCCGCGAGGGCGCCCAGCAGCAGGCTCGCGCCCATCAGCAGCACCAGGAGGGCGGCGGCGAACTCCAGCGCGCGCACGCCCACGACGCCGCCGCGCGAGCCTTCGCCCAGGAAACGCACCGCCAGCCCCTTGGCGCCCACGGCCATAGCGGCGAGCGCGCCCGTGGTGATGGCCGTGCCGACCGACATGGCCAGCGCGGCCGCCACCCCGGCGAAGAAAATGCCCTGCGCGAGCGCGAAGACCAGCACGAGGATCGCGCCAGAGCACGGCCGCGCGCCCGCCGCGAACACGGTCGCGACCGCGCCCCGCCAGGTGAAGCCCTCGCCCAGCGTTTCGGGCGCGGGCGCGTGGAAATGGCCGCAATGCTCGTCGTGAACGTGCGCGCCGTGGGCGTGCGCCTTGAGGGCTTCGGGCTTCGCGGGCTCATGCGCATGCGCAGTGTCGTGATGATGGTCCGCGTGCGCGCGCCCCGCATGATGCGGCCGGTCGTCGTTCGCCGCATGCGCGTGCGACTGGCGCGTGTGCGCCCGGCTCCCGAGCGCGGCGAGCAGCGCGCGGCCCTTGCGCCACACGAGCCATGCGCCCAGCAGCGCGACGCCGCCGTAGCTGGCCAGCTCCACGAGGTTGGCCGCCTCCTTCATGCGCGCAGACGTGGCGTTGAGAACGACAGCCAGCACGCCCACGATGGCGATGGCCACCACCGCCTGCAACAGCGCCGCCATGGCGGAGATCGCAAGTCCGCGCTTGAGGGAGCGCTCGTTGGCGAACATGTAGGAGGCCACCACCGCCTTGCCGTGGCCCGGCCCCGCCGCATGAAACACCCCGTAGGCGAAGCTGAGCCCCATCAGCGTCCACAGCGCCGAGGCGTCGGTGGCGATGGCGCGCACGGCGCCGCTCAGCGTGCGTTCGAACTGCATCTGCTGCGCGAGGATCCAGGCGGTCAGCCCCGTGGTGGGCGGCCCGCCGCCCTCGCGCATGCCCATGTCGAACGGATTGCGCCCCGGCCCCGGGCCGATCTGCGCCAGCGCAGCATGGGCCACCGCGTCGGCGCACGCGAACACGGCCGCGAGCGCGAGGGCGAGGATGCAGGCGTGCGCCAGCGCACGGGCGCGGCGTTCGTCGGGGGCGGTCTTCGTCATGGCGAACGGCGTCTCACGGACAGGCTACGATGGCGCGGCTGGCGAGCTTGATGCCGAAATCGGCCCCCGGGGACACCATGGTTCCCGCGGAATCGTTGAGCTTCTGGGCGTCCGTGGGGGCCAGAGGCGGCGGCGTCGAAACGCTGACCGTGCAGCCCTGCGGGGCCGCGCCCAGCGTCACCGGCGTCTGCTTTTCGAAATCGAACGCCACGAAATAGCTGGGATCGAACACCTGCAGCACCGCCGCCTTGCCGGCGCTGGCGGGCTCCTTCAGGGGCGCGGTGAAATGCAGCGTGATCAGCTTCTTGGCGTCGAGCGTGATCGTATAGTCGGTCGCCGGGGCGAACTCCGCCTTCTTGCCGCCCGCGCGCAGCACGGTGAAGAACTCGGCCTCTTCGAGCTGCTCGACGTTCACCTTCGCGAGCTCCTTCAGCTCGCTCTCGCTCGGCTTGCCGGCCTTGCCGCCCATGCCCTGGGTGGCGAAGGCGGAATACATGTCGTCGAACGTCCACGCATGGCGCACGCCGGAGATCTTACCGTCGGGCCCGAACAGCAGCACGCTCTTCACCGCCACGAACACGTGCGGATGCGCCCGCGCGGCCCCGCCCGGCAGGGCGAGCGCGGCGGCGAGCGAGAGGGCGGCGAGCAGGCGCGACGGAAACATGCGTGGCCTCGATTCAGGCGCCGAGTGTGGCCCGGGAAACCCGGCCAAAGCAAGGCGGCTGCGGCCGCCGGCGCGGCGCTGGGGTTTTCCCGCAAGGCGCCTATATGATGGAAGAGCGGCGCCGCCAGCGAGCGCGCGCCGCGCCGGGAGGCGAGGAATGTCGGACCGCAGCATGGACCGCGCGTCACGGGAGGACGTCCCGGCCCGCCACAGCATCGCGCCGGGCTTGGGGAATCTCAGCCTGTCCGACAAGTACGACCTCTCCCGCACCCGCATCTTCGTCTCCGGCTCGCAGGCCATCGTGCGCCTCATGCTGATGCAGAAGGAGCGCGACCGTCGCGCGGGCCTCGACACGGCGGGCTTCGTCACCGGCTATCGCGGCTCCCCGCTTGGCGGGCTCGACCAGCAGATGGCCAAAGCCAGGACGCCCCTGTCGGCGCACGACGTCGTCTTCAAGCCCGGACTCAACGAGGAGCTGGCGGCCACCGCCGTTTGGGGCGCGCAGCAGGCCGAGATGCGCGGGGAGGGGCGCTACGACGGCGTGTTCTGCCTCTGGTACGGCAAGGGGCCGGGCGTCGACCGTTCCGGCGACGTGTTCCGCCACGCCAACCTCGCCGGCACGTCCCCCCATGGCGGCGTCGTCGCCATCATGGGCGACGACCACACGGCCGAGTCCTCCACCACCGCGCACCAGTCCGAGTTTCACTTCGTGGACGTGATGATGCCGGTGCTGAACCCCGCCGGCGTGCAGGAAATACTCGACTACGGCCTCTACGGGTGGGCGCTCAGCCGCTACGCGGGCGTGTGGGTGGGACTGAAGGCCGTGAAGGACACGGTGGAATCCACCGCCTCCATCGACGCGGCGCTCGACCGCGTGGCGCCCGTGACGCCCGCGGACTTCGCGCTGCCCGAAGGAGGCCTGAACATCCGCCCGCGCGATCCCGTGCTGGCGCAGGAGGCGCGCCTGCAGGACTACAAGCGCGACGCCGTCGTGGCATGGCTGCGCGCCAACAGGCTGGACCGCATCGTCACGTCCGGCGGCCCGGACGCGAAGATCGGCGTCGTCACCACCGGCAAGTCCTATCTCGACGTGCGGCAGGCGCTGGACGATCTGGGCGTCGACGAGGCGCGCGCCAACGACCTCGGCCTGCGGCTCTACAAGGTGGCGTGCCCATGGCCCATCGAACCGGAGGGACTGAAGGACTTCGCGCGCGGCCTCGACATGATCATCTGCGTCGAGGAGAAGCGCGCGCTCATTGAAGTGCAGGTGCGCGAGGAATTGTACGGGACGCCGAACCCGCCGGTCGTCGTCGGCAAGAAGGACGAGGAGGGCCGCTGGCTCTTTCCCGTGAAGGGCGCGCTCGACGCCAACGACGTCGCGATCGCGATCGGCGAACGCCTGCTGCGCCTGCACGACGACAGCGGCCTTGCGGCGCGCGTGGCGACTCTCAAGGGCGCGCAGAAACGGCTGGCGCTCATGCCCGACTCCGCGCAGCGCACGCCCTGGTTCTGCTCCGGGTGCCCGCACAATTCGTCCACCGTCGTCCCCGACGGCGCGCGCGCCTACGCGGGCATCGGCTGCCACTACATGGTGCAGTGGATGGACCGCTCCACCGAGGGCTTCACCCAGATGGGGGGCGAGGGCGCCAACTGGATCGGCGAGGCGCCGTTCTCAAAGCGCGGCCACGTCTTCCAGAATCTCGGCGACGGCACCTACGATCATTCGGGCGTGCTGGCGCTGCGCTGGGCCATCGGCAGCGGCACGCACATCACCTACAAGATCCTCTTCAACGACGCGGTGGCGATGACCGGCGGCCAGCCCCATGAGGACGGCCTCACGCCGCCAAGGCTCGCCCGTCAGGTGGCGGCGGAAGGCGTGGCGCGCATCGCCGTCGTCACGGACGAACCGGCCAAGTACGATCCCCGCGAGGACTGGCCCAAGGGCGTGACGATCCACGCGCGCACGGAACTCGACCACGTGCAGCGCGAACTCGCCGAGCTGCCCGGCTGCACGGTGCTGATTTTCGACCAGACGTGCGCGGCCGAAAAACGCCGCCGCCGCAAGCGCGGCGCGTATCCCGATCCCGACAAGCGCGTCCTCATCAACACGCTCGTGTGCGAAGGCTGCGGCGATTGCGGCGTGAAGTCGAACTGCGTCTCCGTGCAGCCGCTGGAGACGGAGTTCGGCCGCAAGCGCACGATCGATCAATCGAGCTGCAACAAGGATTTCTCGTGCCTGGAGGGCTTCTGCCCCAGCTTCGTGACCGTGCACGGCGCAAAGGTCAGGAAGTCCCCCTCCCCGTCCGCCCGCGGGCCGGCGGAGACCGACGCGCTGGCGCCCGAGCCCGCGCTGCGGCCGCTCACCCATCTGCCGTATGCGATTCTCGTCACCGGCGTCGGCGGCACGGGGGTGGTGACCATCGGGGCCATCCTGGGCATGGCGGCGCACCTGGAAGGCCGGGGCTGCGGGATGATCGACATGGCGGGCCTCGCCCAGAAGGGCGGCGCCGTCTATAGCCACGTGAAGCTCGCCGCGACGCCACAGGACATTCACGCCATTCGGGTCGGCGCGGGGCACGCCGATCTCGTGCTCGGCTGCGACCTGATGGTGACGGGCTCAAGCCGCGTGCTGGGCGCCATCCGGCAGGACGAGACCGCCGTGGTGGTCAACACGGCTGAAATCTATCCGGGCGACTTCACCCGCAACGCCGATTTCGACCTCGGCGCGGAGCGCCTGAAGCGCGCCGTCAAGACGGCCTCTGGAGCACGCGTCTCCTTTGTGGACGCGACGCGCATCGCCGTCGCGGCGCTCGGCAATTCCATCGCCGCCAACATGTTCATGCTGGGCTATGCCTGGCAGCAGGGCCATGTGCCGCTGTCGCGGGCGGCGCTGCGGCGCGCCATCGAACTCAACGGCGAAGCCGTGGACATGAACCTGTCGGCCTTCGAGCTGGGCCGCGCGTGCGCCCACGATCCGGCGCGCGCAGCCCTTCCGGTGGCGGCGGCGCCCGCGGCGCAGACGCTGGACGACGTCGTGCAGCGGCGCGCGGATTTTCTCGCCGCCTATCAGGACGCGCGATACGCTCAGCGCTACCGGGGCGCCGTGGCGCGCATGGCCGACGCGGAGCGGCGGCGCGCGCCCGGCGCCTCCGGCCTTGCGGAAGCGGTCGCCCACAGCTTGTTTAAGCTCATGGCCGTGAAGGACGAGTACGAGGTGGCGCGGCTCTATGCGGACGGCTCGTTCCAGCGTCAGGTCGAGCAGACGTTCGAGGGCGAGCTGCGCTATGAGTTCCATCTGGCGCCGCCGCTGCTGGCGCGGCGCGACAAGCACACGGGCCTTGTGCGCAAGATGTCCTTCGGGCCGTGGATGATGCACGCCTTCCGGGCGCTCGCGAAGCTCAAGGGCCTGCGCGGCACGCCGTTCGATCCCTTCGGCCACACCGCGGAGCGGCGCATGGAGCGCGCGCTCCTGGCGAGCTACGAAGCGCTGCTGGACGAGATCGCCGCCGGGCTCGACCCCGCCAACCATGACGTCTACGCCGCGCTGGCCGCGCTGCCGCAGCGCATCCGGGGATTCGGGCACGTGAAGGAGCGTCATCTTCGTGACGCGCAGGCGGCGGAAAAGACCCTGCGGGCGCGCCTTGCCCCGCTCCACGCCCCCGCCAGGGCCGCGGCCGAATAGGCTGCGGCTTTTCAATTGACCTTCCAAACCGATGCTGGCACGCAAGGCTCCCGTGGCGCCCTGCCGTCTCGCACAATCCCACCGCGACCGCGCGCCCGCAGCCAGGCGCCCGCAGCGAGGACCTGACACATGCTGCGCGTCTACGTCCGCCACAACGACCATCTCGCCCCCCATGACGTGCACGTCGGCGCGGACGAGAACCCCCCGCTGCCGCCCGGCGCCATTCCGTGGATCGACCTGCTGAATCCAAGCGTGGACGAGGACCGCTACGTGGAGAACGTGGTGGGCGTTTCGATCCCCACCCGGGAGGAGATGCAGGAAATCGAGATGTCGTCCCGCCTCTACAGCGAGAACGGCGGCGAGTTCATGACCATCGCGGCCGTGGCGTATCTCGACACCGACGAGCCGATCGTGACGCCCATCACCTTCGTGCTGAAGGGCGCGACGCTGGTCACCGTGCGCTACGCCGAGCCGCGCCCGTTCATGATGTTCAACGCGCGCGTGCAGAAGCCCGGCGCGGTGCCGTGCGGCAACGGCGAGCAGATCATGCTGAGCCTGCTGGAAGCGCTGATCGACCGCATTGCGGACGCCATGGAGCGCGTGGGCGTAAAGATCGACACGATCTCGCGCGAAGTGTTCCGCGACGCCAACAAGGGCGGCTCCAGCCGCAGCCGCGACTTCCAGGGCGTGCTGGTCAACATCGGCCGCGAGGGCGACCTGCTGTCGATGATCCGCGAAAGCCTCGTGAGCATGACGCGGGTGCTGACCTATCACACGGCGGTGGCCGAAGAGGGCGACAAGCGCGCCGTGAAGGACATGCGCCAGCGCATCCGCTCCATCCAGCGCGACATCTCCTCGCTGACGGATCACTCCACCTATCTGTCCAGCAAGGTGACCTTCCTGCTGGACGCCACGCTGGGCCTCATCAACCTCGAGCAGAACCAGATCATCAAGATCTTCTCCATCGCGGCCGTGTGCCTCATGCCGCCGACGCTGATCGCCTCGATCTACGGCATGAACTTCAAACACATGCCGGAGCTGGAATGGACCTTCGGGTATCCGCTCGCGCTGCTGCTGATGGTCGTGATGGGCCTGCTGCCCTTCGTGTATTTCCGCAAGAAGGGCTGGCTGTAGAGGAGTTCTGCGGCCGCGGCATTTCTTGCAATCCAGCCCACATTCCCGGGCCGCGAAGCGGAACCCGGGATCCAGAGCCGCCAGATGCAAGCGTTCGCCCCTGGATCCCGGATCGGGCTTGGCCCGTCCGGGAAAGGGGAGCGTGTGGCGCAGCGATGAAGTCGCGCCCTACTTCACCAGGTTCGGCTTGCCGGAGATCGGCATGTCGCCCGAGCGCACCAGCACGTTGCGGAACTGCCAGGGATCGCTCTCGTCGATGTCCTCCGGGAAGAAGCCCGGGCGGCCGTCGAGCGGAGTCCAGTCGGTGTACACGCCCACCACCGGGCCAAGGTAGGGCGTCTGGACTTCGAGGCAGCGGCGGAAGTCGAGTTCGTCGGCCTCCACGATGCCGGCGTTCGGGTTCTCCAGCGCCCACACCATGCCGGCCAGAACAGCGGACGTGACCTGCAGGCCCGTGGCGTTCTGGTAGGGGGCGATGCGGCGCGTCTCCTCGATCGAGAGCTGCGAGCCGAACCAGTAGGCGTTCTTGCCGTGGCCGTAGAGCAGCACGCCAAGCTCGTCGATGCCGTCCACGATCTCGTTCTCGTCCAGAATGTGCTGCGTCTCCTGAACGCGTCCGCTCTGGCCGAAAAGTTCATGCAGCGACAGCACCGCGTCGTTGCAGGGATGATAGGCGTAATGGCACGTCGGCCGGTACACGGGCTCGCCCGCCGCGTCGCGCACGGTGAGATAGTCCGAGATCGAGATCGATTCGTTGTGCGTGACCAGGAAGCCGTACTGCGCCTGCGCGGTCGGGGTCCACGAGCGCACGCGCGTGTTGGCGCCCGGCTGCAGCAGGTAGATCGCCGCCTGGCAGCCCGTCTCGTGCGTTCCCGCGTTCTCGGGCGTCCACTTTTCGTGCGTGCCCCAGCCCAGTTCCGCCGGCTGCACGCCCTCGGACAGGAAGCCTTCCACCGACCAGGTGTTGACGAAGGTCTGCATGGGCTTGGGGTTCTTGGCGCGCTGGGTGTCGCGCTCGGCGATATGGATGCCCTTCACGCCCAGGCGCTGGGCGAGCTGCGCCCAGTCCTCGCGCGACTTCGGCTCAGGCGAGCCGTCGCCCAGATCGGCCGCAAGGTTGACCAGCGCGCGCTTGACGAACCACGACACCATGCCGGGATTGGCCCCGCAGGTGGACACGGCGGTGACGCCGCCCGGATTGGCGCGGCGCGCGGCGAGCAGCGATTCGCGCAGCGCGTAGTTGGACCGCTCGGCGGCGCCCAGCGAGGCGTCGAAATAGAAGCCCGCCCACGGCTCAGTCACGGTGTCGATGTAAAGCGCGCCGATCTCCCGGCACAATTCCATGATGTCCACCGAGGACGTGTCGACCGAGACGTTGACGCAGAAGCCCTGGCCGCCCCCGGCGGTGAGCAGCGGGGTCAGCAGGTCGCGGTAGTTCTCCCGCGTGACGGGCGAATGGATGAAGCGCACGCCGTGCTTTTCGGCCAACGCGCGGTCGGAATCGTTCGGGTCGATGATGACCATCCGCGACTTGTCGTACGTGAAATGGCGTTCGATCAGCGGCAGGGTTCCCTTGCCGATGGAGCCGAAGCCGATCATCACGATCGGGCCGTCGATGCGGCCATGCACGGGCCAGTCAGTCATGTTCGTCTCCTGATATGAAAACAGCGGGTCCGCCCCGGCGTATGGACCGGCGAGATGTCGCCGCCATGAACCAGACCGGACCCGCAGGGTCAACGTTGAACGCAGCCGCTATGCGGCCATCTGGAAGGCCGGCGCGGGCGCGCGGCGGCGCAGGGCCCGCGAGGCGCGCGGACCCGTGGCGGCCACCATGCCGGAGGCGCCCGCAAGCGCGCCCTCGCGCAATTCGAGCCCCAGGAAGCGCGCGCGCTCCACGGGTCCCGGCAGGTCGAGGGCCTGCGTGAAGCCAGGCTCGAAACCGAACCGCCGGTAATAGGGCGCGTCGCCCACCAGCAGGATCGCCCCATGGCCCAGCGCCTTCGCGCGCGCGATGGCCGCGCGCATCAGCGCGCCGCCGACGCCCAGCGACCGGTGCGAATCGGCCACCGCGAGGGGACCCAGCAGCAAGGCGGGGCGGCCGCCGGCGTTCACGTTCCACAGCCGCACGGTGCCGACCAGCTCGCCGTCGTCGACGGCGCTCAGCGCCAGCCCGCGCGCAGGCGTGCGGCCGGCGCGCAGCCGCTCGCTGGTCTTGGCGAAGCGCGCCTCGCCAAAGGCGTCGTCGAGCAGGCGCTCGCGCGCCGCGAGGTCGCCCGCGGTCTCCTCGCGGACGAGCGGGCTCGCGCCCGCGTCGGCCGAAGGCCGCAGGCGTGCGAAGGCGGGCGCTGCGCTTTCGCGCGCAAGGTTCATCGAGGTCATCCGACCCTCCATCGAGGCAGTCAGGCGACCCTCGCACCCACAAGGGGCCGTTCGGGACTGGGGCGTTCGGGACTGGCGATTGTCGGCTGTCCCGCTCCCCGCGTACGGGGAGAGGGAACGCGGAGGCGATGCGATACGGCTCGCCGCCTCAGATCACGTGCGTCTCAAGCGGCGGGAAGCCGTTGAAGCCGACGCACGAGTAGGTGGTCGTGTAGGCGCCCGTCCCGTCGATCAGCACCTTGGCGCCGACCTCCAGGCTCACGGGAAGCCAGTACGGCTCCTTCTCGTACAGCACGTCCACCGAATCGCAGGTGGGGCCTGCGATCACGCACGGCTCGCGTTCGTCGCCGTCGACGTCGGTGCGGATCGGGTAGCGGATCATCTCGTCCATGGTCTCGGCCAGTCCGTTGAACTTGCCGATGTCGAGGTAAACCCACTTCACCTTGTCGTCCGCAGCCTTCTTCGAGACGAGGATGACCTCGGCCTCGATGACGCCGGCGTTGCCCACCATGCCGCGGCCCGGCTCGATGATCGTCTCCGGGATGCGGTTGCCGAAGTGCTTGCGCAGCGAGCGGAAGATCGCCTGCCCGTAAGCCTTCACGGCCGGCACGTCCTTCAGGTACTTCGTCGGGAAACCGCCGCCGAGGTTGACCATCTGGAGGTGAATGCCGCGCTCCGCCAGATCCCGGAAGATCGTCGCCGAGGCGCGCAGGGCAGCGTCCCACATGCGCGGGTTGCGCTGCTGCGAACCCACGTGGAAGGACACGCCATGGGCCGACAGGCCGAGGCGATGGGCGTGCTCGAGCACGCTCGTGGCCATCTCGGGCACGCAGCCGAACTTGCGCGACAGGGGCCATTCGGCGCCCTCGCCGTCGCAAAGGATGCGGCAGAACACCTTCGAGCCGGGAGCGGCGCGGGCGATCTTCTCGACCTCGGCTTCGCAATCGACCGCGAAGAGGCGCACGCCGAGCGCATAGGCGCGGGCGATGTCACGCTCCTTCTTGATCGTGTTGCCGAAGCTCAGGCGGTCCGGCGAGCAGCCGGTCGCCAGCACCTGCTCGATTTCGACCACCGAGGCCGTATCGAAGCAGGAGCCCAGGCGCGCCAGCAGGTCGAGCACCTCCGGTTGCGGGTTCGCCTTCACGGCGTAGAAAACGCGCGTGTCCGGCAAAGCCTTGGCGAACGAGGTGTAGTTGTCGCGGACGACGTCGAGGTCCACCACCAGGCAGGGCCCGGTGTCACGGCCTTCGTCACGGCGTCGGCGCAGAAATTCCTGAATGCGATCGGTCATCGCGGCATCCCCCAGCACATGGCCTCAGCCATGCAAATCCAACCAGATGGGGGTCGGATGAACGCCGTCGCTCGCCGCTGTGGAGGCGCGAACGCTAGACGAACAGCCGACCGTGAGCGCCGTCCTTGCGTCCGACGATGTCGGCCGCTCAGCGACGTTCGGGTGCTGCGCCGTTGGACACGACCGTCCCCGCAGGCGAACCGCCATGGGGGTTGTTCGTGGCCATCGATTGGATAGGGGGAAACCCTGTCCGCACGCCCGGCAAGAGAGACAAGCCTCTTCGGTACGCCGACCTTTGGAGGGGCCGACAGAGACGAAAAAGCCCGGTCCGTCGTTGCTTTAAGTCGCGTCCCCCGTTTGGCGGGGTTCGCCGGTTCGCTCCGGCTGCCGGTTTTTTCTGACGGGTGACCGGCCTCTTGTCCGGATCTCCGCCAACCGACACACGACCACAGGCACGTGCGAAATTGGGCAAGGCGGAAAATATGCATTCCTGACCGCATCGCAAGCTTTATTTTGCCGCGATCCGCCTGTTTCTCTAAAAAACATTCCGGTGTGGCGACATTACCGGCCCGCGCGCCCGCGCCGGCCAGCTTGCCGCCAAGCTCAATCGGGATTACGTCGATCGAGATCCTCCTGCCAGCCGTTCAGCCAGCCCTACAGGTCCGAAAACCATGCCGGAATTGACACGTCGCGCCGTCACCACGTTCCTGGCCGCCGGCTCCGGCCTGACCGCGCTCGGCCTGGCGGCTCCGGGGCTCGCCCAGCAGGCTTCGCCCGGCCCAACCTCGCGATTCGGCTTCGAGGAGGTTCAGCGTCGCGCCCGGGATCTCGCGGGGGCGCCCTACGAGCCAGCCCGCCCTCTTCCGGAAGCGCTCCAGAAGCTGGAGTTCGACGCCTGGCGCGACATACGCTTCCGCTCCGATCGCGCCTTTCTGGACGGCACGTCCTATCGCCTGCACACGTTTCACCTTGGCCATCTCTATCGGCGGCCCGTGACCGTCAACATCATCCGGGACGGCATCGCCACGCCCATCCCCTATTCCGCCAGCCTGTTCGATTACGGCCGCACCAAATTCGAGAAGCCGCTGCCGATCAATCTCGGCTTTGCGGGCTTCCGCCTGCATCATCCCCTCAACGACCCTAAGATCTTCGATGAGGTGATCTCCTTCCTGGGAGCGAGCTATTTCCGGCTGCTCGGGCGCGGCCAGCGCTACGGCATTTCGGCGCGCGGCATCGCGATCAATTCGGGCGGCCAGCCCGAAGAATTCCCGCACTTCCACGAGTTCTGGATCGAAACGCCCGATCAGAACTCCGACAGGGTGTCGGTCTACGCGTTGCTCGATGGCGAATCGCTGACCGGCGCCTATCGTTTCGACCTGCAGCCCGGCCTCGACAGCTTCGTCGACGTCAGCGTGTCGCTCTACCCGCGCCGTCCCATCGCCAAGCTGGGCATCGCGCCCCTCACCTCGATGTTCTTCGTCGGCGAGAACGACCGCCGCGTCACCGGCGACTACCGGCCCGAACTCCACGATTCCGACGGACTCCTGATTCACTCGGGCACCGGCGAATGGATCTGGCGGCCGTTGCGCAACCCGGCCCGGCCGGAAATTTCCGGCTTCATGGACCGGGACGTGCGCGGCTTCGGCCTGGTCCAGCGCG
>JAQGJX010000179.1 GCA_028290405.1 Hyphomicrobiales bacterium | reverse complement strand
GTCAGCAGGATCCAGCCGTCCTCGTAGCCGATCGCCAGCACCTGCGCCTTGGGGTGGAAGGCCACGCGCGACACTTTCGCCGGGCGCACGCCGCACTCCTTCGGGGGCTTGCCCATGGGGCCGTCCTTGGTCTGGAACGGCCAGACCACGCAGGCGTCCGCGCCTGACGTCGCCATCCATTCCCCGTCCGAGGAGAACGAGAACGAACGCGTCTTGGCGGGATAGCCCGTCATGCGCATGTCTTTCTTGTCCGCCAGACGCCATCCGTGCAGGGCGTTCTCCTGCATGGCGGTGACCACGAACGCGCCGTCCGGCGAGGTCACGACGTCGAGGTGCGAGCCGGCCCATTTCAGCATGTCCGGCTCGGCGGCGATGTTTGGGAACCAGAGGCTCACGCCGTTGTAGTGCGACACCGCCAGCCGGTAGCCCTTGGGGAGGAACGCGAGGCCGCGCACGCCCGTGGGCGCCTGATATTCCTTGATGGCTCCCTTGGGGTCGCGGGCGCGCACCAGCTTGCCGACGGACCACGCGGTCGCGCCGTCCTCGCGCAGCGCCAGCGCGTCGATCCATTTGCCCTTCTCGTTCGCCAGTTCATGCGTCGAGCCGTCCGGCCGCACTTCGACCACGCGCCCGTCGTCGCCGCCGGTGACGATGCGGCGATGGTCGGCGGCGGCCAGCAGGATGGCGCCCTCGGGGTGCGCGGCGACCCGCTCGCCGGTGTCGACCATGAGCACGCTCCCGTCGCTCAGCGCCAGCATGGGGCGCCCGCCGGGAAAGGCCGCGAGCACCGCCTGCGCGCCCGTCTCAAAGGGAGCGACGGCGGAGGTCAGGGAGGAATCGTAGTCGGAGGTCGCTGGGAATGACATGTTTGGCTACGTGTCCAGAGATCAGAGATCGTCTTCGCTGAGCGGTTCGCCGCCATCCGTGGCGGGATAGCAGGTCGCCGTCAACTGCGCCTGCGCGTCGCCCAGAACGCGCAGGAACTCAGGGGGCCACGTCATGCTCCAGGAGCCCGCCGCCGGGTCCACCATCACGCCCACGTCCAGCGACAGGCGCACCGGCAGGTCCAGGTCGGCGAACGGGGAACGCGCGACGAGCATGCGCTCGAGCTTCGAGGCAAGGCGCGTGCAGGCGTCCTCCACCGAGAGGTCCGCCTCCCGGGGCGAGAGGTCGTAGAAGAAGGCGCGGGCGCCGTCGCGTCCCTGCTCCTCCTTCAACGGTTCACGGGGCATGAGCGGCGGGGCGCCGCGCCAGCCGCGCACGTCCACGCGCAGCACGATCCCGATGACGGCGGGGCCGGCCATTATTGCGGCGGATTGACCGCGCAGGCCAGGAAGCCCGAGCGCAGGTCGTCTTCCTTCAGGTTGCGGCCGATGAAGACGATCTTGCATTCGCGCTTCTCGCCCTCGCGCCATTCGCGCTGGAGGTCGCCGTCGAGGATCATGTGCACGCCCTGGAAGACGAAGCGCTTGTCTTCGTCCTTGAAGGACAGGATGCCCTTGGAGCGCAGGATGTTGGGGCCTTCGCGCTGGGCGATGAGATTGATCCACGGCATGAACCGCGCCGGGTCCACGTCCCCGTCGATGCGGATCGAGACCGACTGCATCTCCTCGTCGTGATAGTGCTTCAGGCCGTGGCCATGGTCGTGACCGTGGTGGTGGTCGTGGCCATGGTGGTCGTGGTCATGGTCGTGGTCGTCCACCTCGAGGAACGCGGGCTCGATTTCCAGGATGCGGTCGAGATCGAACGCGTTGCGGCCCAGCACCGCGTCCAGAGGCACCGCACAGCGGCTGGTCTTGTGCAATTTGGCGTAGGGGTTGATGGCGCGGATGCGGGCTTCGACCTCGCGCATTTCCTCCGGGGTGACGAGATCCTCCTTGTTGAGGATGATGACGTCCGCGAAGGCGATCTGGTTCTTGGCTTCGGGCGCGTCCTTCAGCCGGTCGGACAGCCACTTGGCGTCCGCCACCGTCACCACCGCGTCGAGGCGCGCCTGGTCCTGCACTTCCTGGTCGACGAAGAAGGTCTGCGCCACAGGGGCGGGATCGGCCAGGCCGGTCGTCTCGACGATGATGGCGTCGAACTTGCCGCGGCGGCGCATCAGGCCCTCGATGATGCGGATGAGGTCGCCGCGCACGGTGCAGCAGATGCAGCCGTTGTTCATCTCGAACACTTCTTCGTCCGCGCCCACCACGAGGTCGTTGTCGATGCCGATTTCGCCGAACTCGTTCACGATGACGGCGAACTTGTGCCCGTGGTCCTCGGAGAGGATTCGGTTCAGCAGCGTCGTCTTGCCCGCGCCCAGATAGCCGGTGAGCACGGTGACGGGAATCTTATCGGACATGACTTGAACCTCGATTGAACTCTTGAAAGCCCGCGAGGAACCAGCCCCCGGCGGGCGCCTGGCTAGTCGGCCAGCGCCTTGGTCAGTTCCCTTATATTGTGCCTGACCATGTCGATGTAAGTCCCCGCAGGCCCATCGGGCGGGGAGAGTTGGTCGGAATACAGGTCCCCGCCAAGCCTGGCCCCGGTTTCGGCCGCGATGCGCTGGGCCAGGCGGGGGTCGGAGAGGTTTTCGACGAAGACGGCCGGTATCTTGTCGCGGCGGATCTGCCGGATGATGCGCGCCACGTCCTGCGCCGAGGCGGCGGCGCTGGTGGAGACGCCCTGGGGGGCGATGAACGTGAGGCCGTACGCGGCGGCGAAATAGCCGAACGCGTCGTGGGACGTGATGATCTTGCGGCGCGCGGGCGGAATGGCCGCAACCGCGGCCTTCGTCTCGGCCTCGAGGGCGTCGAGCTTCGCCAGATAGGCGGCGGCGTTGGCCTCGTAGTCGCCCCTGCCGGGGGGATCGGCGGCGACGAGCCCGTCGCGGATGTTGGCCACGTAGATGCGCGCGTTGGCGATGGACTGCCAGGCGTGGGGATCCGAATCGCCATGGCCGTGGCCGTCGTCCTGCGCCTGCAGCGGCTTCACGCCCTTGGCGGCGACCACGATGCGGGCCCGGGTCTTCGAGGCGCTGACGAGGCGGTCCATCCAGCCTTCGAATTTCAGGCCGTTGACGACCACGACCTGCGCGGCCGCCAGCGCCTTCGCGTCCGCCGGCGTGGCCGAATAGACGTGCGCGTCCGCCCCCGGGCCCACCAGCACGGCCACGTCGGCGCGGGCGCCCGAGACCTCCCGGACGAAATCGCCGAGGATCGAGAAACTGGCGACGACGCGCAGCTTGCCGGGGGCCTGCGCCCGCGCGGGGAGGGCGGCGGCGGCGCACAGGGAGGCGACCAGCGTGCGGCGGGTGAACATGGACGGCTCCTTACGCTTCAAGATGGCGGCGGGGGCTGAGGCGGCGCAGCCAGCCGCCCGCGCGCCCGAACAGCATCGAGGCCACGTGCGCGAGGCCGGCGACGAGGATGATGAGCGGGCCGGGCGGCAGGCTGAGGCGGTAGGAGGCCAGAAGGCCGACCCAGCTTGCGACAAGGCCGATCGCCGCCGCAATGACGGTCATGCGCGTGATGTCGGCGGACCAGAGCCGGGCGGAGGCGGCCGGCAGGATCATGATCCCCACGGCCAGCAGCGTGCCCAGCGCATGGAAGCCCGCCACGAGGTTCAGCACCACAAGGCCCAGAAAAACCATTTGGGCGGGCGCCCCGAGGCGGCTGACGGAGGCGAGAAAGCCGGGGTCCAGCGTCTCCATGGCGAGGGCCCGGTAGCCGACCGCCAAGGCCAGCAGGGTGAGGGTGGACACGCCCGCCAGCAGCAGCAGGGTGGGCTCGTCCAGCGCCAGCACGTTGCCGAACAGGACGTGGAGCAGGTCCACGCTCGATCCGCGCAGGGAGAGGATCGTGACGCCCAGCGCCAGCGAGATCAGATAGAAACCGGCCAGCGAGGCGTCTTCGCGCAGGGCCGTCACCCGGGTGACGAGGCCGGCGAGCAGCGCCACCGAGAGGCCGGCCGCCAGCCCCCCGAGGGTCATGGCGGGCAACGACAGGCCCGCCACC
This sequence comes from Hyphomicrobiales bacterium, assembly GCA_028290405.1. Classification (GTDB taxonomy): domain Bacteria; phylum Pseudomonadota; class Alphaproteobacteria; order Rhizobiales; family Beijerinckiaceae; genus Terripilifer. Next base: position 21,176 of record JAQGJX010000179.1, on the reverse strand, counting down.
AGATAGCCCACGGCGGCGCCGGGCAGGATGGCGTGCGCCATGGCGTCGCCCGTCAGGCTCATGCGCCGCAGCAGCAGGAATACGCCCAGCGGAGCGCCCGACAACGCGAGCGCCCAGGCGCCCACGAGCGCGCGGCGCATGAATTCGAATTCGACAAAGGGGGCTACGAGGAGGTCAAACAGCACGGGGCGCTTTCTTGGCGGGCGCGATGACGGCGGAGCCGGTCGGCGGGATGCAGCCGGACCCCGCCCTGCCCCTGCCTGAGGGGAGGGAACGCCGGGCATGGTTCACGGCGCGCGATCCCGCGTGCGAGCGTCTCACGCGGCGCGCTCGCATTCGTGCGCCTCGCGGTCGAAGGCCTCCACCATGCGGCGGGCGGAGAGCAGGTTCTCGGGCGCCAGCACGTCCTGCGTGCGGCCCCACGCGACGGTCTCGCGGGCGAGCAGCAGGGTTTCGGGAAACACGCGCCGCACAAGGTCGAAATCGTGCAGCACGACGACCACCGTGCGGCCCTCGCGGCGCCAGCGGTCCACGAGCGCGAGAAGCTCCGTGACGGTGCGCTGGTCGATGGCGTTGAAGGGTTCGTCCAGCAGGATGACGGGGGAATCCTGCAGCAGCAGGCGCGCGAACAGCACGCGCTGCATCTGCCCGCCCGACAGCGTGCCGATGGGCCGGTCCTCGAAGCCCTCCAGCCCCACGGCGGCGATGGCCTCGAACACGCGCGCGCGCTGGGCGCGGGAGAGCCCGCCGAACCAGCCGACCGACCGCCAGTGGCCCATGGCCACGAGGTCGAACACGTTCACCGGGAAGGAGCGGTCGATGTCCGCCGCCTGGGGCAGGTAGGCGATCTCGCGTTCGCCGCAGGACACGCGCTCGACGCTGCCGCCGATGGGCTGCAGGGCGCCCACGATGCCCTTCAGCAGCGTCGACTTGCCCCCGCCGTTCGGGCCGCACACGGCCAGCAGCGCGCCCTGCGCGACCTCTCCGGTGAGATGGTGCACGGCGGGGTGGCGATCATAGCCCAGCGTGAGATCCTTGAAGCGCAGCGCGGCGGTCATGGCGTCCTCAATTCAGCGCCCAGAACACGCCCACCCACAGCAGGGCGATCAGCGCGCCCGCCCCGGCGAGCCGCTGGGGCACCGACATGCGCAGCAGGGAGAGCCCGGGCGCGGCGGCGTGCGCGTGCGAAACATGTATGTGCGCATGCGCATGATCGTGCTCGCGGGGCTCATGATGGTCGTGCGCCATGGTTCAGGTCCGGGCTGATGTCGGCCATAAAGTGTTATGATATTACCTTTAGGGCGCCTGCGCCAGTGCTCGTAGGGCGCCTGCGCCAGTGCTCGCTCCGGCTCAGAACCTCACGTTGGCGAACAGCCGCACGCCCCGGCCCGGTTGCAGCACCTCGGCCTTGCGGAACGAGACGTGGTTTCGCACGTCGTCGTTCAGCAGGTTCGTGCCGGTGACGCCGAAGGTCGCCTCGACGGGGCCCGCAGGGCTGGTCCAGCGGTGGCGATAGCTCACCTCGGCCTTGAGGAGATCATAGCCGTTCGTAGGCGTTTCCTGGCCCGGGTCGATGCGGGTCTGCGCGAAGGCGTGCAGCAGGCCGACGCGGGCGAACCAGGCGTCGTTGCGCCAGAAGACGCCGCCGCCCAGCCGCATCGGCGGTATGCGCGGCACGTTCGTCCCGTCGCCGAAGCGCGCGCGCACGATGTCGAACTGTCCGTCGACGCCCAGCAGGCCCGTCCCGAGCGTCAGGAGGTCGTACTGCGCTGACGCTTCCGCGCCCGTGAAGGTTGCGTCGCGCTGGGAGTAGACCGCCTGCCGCAGCTCGGTTCCCGCGCCGCAGCTTGCGAAGTCCTCGTCGCACAGGGCGCCCGTCAGGCGCTTGAAGACGTATCCGCGATAGGCCGTATGGTATGCGGCGACGTCGAAGCGGAATTCGCCCCGCGCGCGCCGCAGGCCGAGCTCCAGCGAGCGGGCTTCCTCCACCCGCAGGTCAGGATCGCCGATCTCGAACGTGCCGGTCGCCTCATGGGGCCCGCGCGCGAACAGTTCGAGCGCCTCGGGGGAGCGCTGCACGCGCTGGGCGGTGAGGCTGGCGACGACGCCGCCCGGCAGGTCGCGCAGCAGGCCAAAGCTCACGCTGGCGGGCAGGAAGGTGCGCCTGCGCGCCGCCTCGGCGGGATCCACGAACGGCGCCTGGGGCAGATAGTCCGCCGGATACGCGGCGGCGAGGCCCCCGACGCTGACGCGGTCGAGGCGCGCTGCGGCCTGGGCGCGCCAAAGAGGCGCGAACTTCAATTCATTGAACACGTACACGGCGCTGCGTTGCGAGTCCGTCGGCGCCAGCAGGTTGCTGGCCTCGCCCGCCGCGCCGAGTTTCTGCGCCCCGAACTGCACGCCCGCCGCGCTCGTCCATTCCCCGAGCCCGGTTTGAAACCGCCGTGACTGCACTTCGACGCGGGCCTCCGCCTCCCGGTTGCGGAACGAGCCCTTGACGACGTCGAGCCCGGCGTCGAACGCCCGCTCGTCATGGCGGTAGTGGGTCGCGCCCAGCCAGACGCGGATGGTTTGGAGATAGGCGCCGCCAATGTTGAACTCGCCTTTGCCGGTCGCCTTGGTCTGCCGCATGTCGATGCGCACGCCGTTGGCGGCGCCCTCGGTCCCCGGCACGCCGTAAAGCGAATTGAACTGCGTGAGGGCGGCGCCAAAATAGCCGCTGTCGAGCAGCCAGGATGCGCCAACCGATGCGCCCTCGCTGCTGATGGCGGAGTTTGGCTGGCGGCCCCAGGGCGTCGCATAGTCGCCGCCCACCCGGCGGTACGCGTCCGCATGCACCGCCGCCTGCTCGCCGCGCGCGTCCAGCAGCGCCGCCGCCTCGCCGCCGCGATCCACGGAATGGAAAGCGCCGCGCGATTCGAAGCTCAGGCCCGGACGGGTGGCGAGGGTCGGGATGCGGTTGTTCGAGACGTCCACCACGCCCCCAATGGCCTGCGTGCCCCAGCGCAGGGTCGAGGGGCCGCGCAGCACCTCCACCTTCTGGGCCGCGAGGGGATCGATGGGCGCGCCGTGGTCTTCCCCGATGGCCGAGACGTCCATGGCGCCGACGCCGTTCTCCTGAAGGCGCACGCGGAAGTTGTCGAGCCCGCGCACGATCGGGCGGCTGGCGCCAGCCGCGAACCCAGTGCCGGTGACCCCGGGGAGCGAGGAGAGGAGTTCCCCCAGCGTGGCGGCGGGGGTGCGCAGGATTTCCGCCGCGCCAAGCACGCTCACCGGCGCGAAGACGCCCGAGACGATGGGGCGCACGACGAGCTCCGGCGCGCCGCCCGTCCCCGCTTCCCCGACCGCCGGATCGCCCGGGGCGGCGATGGGGCTAGGGGCGGTGACGACGATTTCCGGCAGGACGGTTTGGGCGTTTGCGGCGCCAGCCAACGCGCAGAGCGCGAGCGGCAGCGCGTTGAAGTTCATCCTCATGACCGCATCTCATATGTTATAGTATAACACATTAATGACGCTATGGCGGCGGCGACGCAAGAGGCGTCATGCGTTGTCGGACGTTTTTTTGCGGGCAGGCAGGCGCGAGCGGCCGGGGAGCTAGCCCCGAGGCCGCGACGCGCTTCAGCCCAGGAAAGGGGCGATCAGCCCCGAAGGGCCTTCAGCAGCTTGTCCATGTCGTCGGGCAGGCCGCTTTCGAACTCGATCCATTCGCCGGTCAGCGGATGCTCGAAGCCGAGCCGGGCGGCGTGCAGCGCCTGGCGTCCCAGCGCGTCGAGAGCGTCGCGAGCCTCGTCGGCCAGCCGGGCGCTCTTGGTGCGAAAGCCCGTCGCGTAGAGCGGGTCGCCCATCACCGGATGGCCGATATGGGCCATGTGGACGCGGATCTGGTGGGTGCGGCCAGTCTCAAGCCGGCAGGTCAGCAGGGAAGCGGCGGGCAGGCCGTCCTTGCCGGGAAACGTCTCCTGCAATTCCCAATGGGTCACGGCCTCGCGGCCGCGCACGCCGCGCACCACCGCCTGCTTCTCGCGGTGCGTGCCGTGGCGGCCCACGGGGGCGTCGACCGTCCCGCGCGCGCGCTCCACCGCGCCCCAGACCAGCGCGCGATATTCGCGCTCCAGCGGCAGGGTGCGGCCATGGTCGGCGAACAGCTTGGAGAGGCCCTGATGCGCCGCGTCCGTCTTGGCGACCACCAGCAGGCCGGAGGTGTCCTTGTCGAGCCGGTGCACGATGCCGGGCCGCTTGACGCCGCCCACGCCCGACAGCGAGGCGCCGCAATGGGCGATGAGCGCGTTCACCAGCGTCCCCGTTTCGTGGCCGGACGCGGGATGCACCACGAGGCCCGCGGGCTTGTCGATGACGATCAGCTCGTCGTCCTCGTACGCCACCGTGAGGGGGATGTTCTCCGCCTGCGGCTCGGCGGCGCGCGATTCAGGAATCTCGATGGAGACCGTCTGCCCCAGCCGCAACTTCTTGTTGCCGTCGCTCGCCGGCTGGCCGTCGACGTCGACCTTGCCGTCTTCGATGAGCCCCTGGATGCGGGTGCGCGACAGGGCTTCGGCGGCCACCTCCGCCTGCAGGGCGAGGAAGCGGTCGAGGCGCGAGCCTGCGTCCTCCTCGCCGACCTCGTAGCTCCGCTTGCCGGCGGCGGGCGTGGTGCGCAGCGGCCGTGCGGCCTCGACGGCGGCTGCTTCGGCGGCCTCGGCCTCCTGCGCGGCGGCCAGCTTCTCTTCTTCGTCCCAGCCACGTTGCTGGCGATCTTTCGCGCGTCTGTTCATGCGGCACGGCATAGCACGGCCCGCAGGCGCCGTCCCGACATCCTTGGCGCGCCGGAAATCGCGCTTGATGCGCCGGCCAGCCGGCGTACGATCCGGCCAGGGACGGGCGGCAGGCCGGTCCGCGAGGGGGGAGCCGTCATGCACATCGATCGCCGCGCCACGACCGCCGGACTTGCGTCGCTGCTCGCCGCGCCCAGCCTGGCGCGGGCGCAGGGCGCGCGCCGCACCGTCACCGTCGTGGTTCCGTTCCCGCCCGGCGGGTCCGTGGACGCGCTTGCGCGGCTGATGCAGGACGGCTTGCAGCAGCGGCTCGGCGCGACGGTGATCATCGAGAACAAGCCCGGCGCCAACGGCTCCATCGGCGCCGCGCAGGTCGCCCGCGCCGCGCCGGACGGCTCGTCCCTGCTGGTGACGTTCGACTCGCACTCCACCATTCCGGCGCTCATCGAGAAGCCCGCCCTCAACGTCGAGACGGACCTCGTGCCGGTGATGCTCGTGGGCACGGCGCCTTATATCGTCGCCACGAGCGCCGCCAAGCCGTACCGGACGTTCGCGGACGTCATTTCGGCCGCCAAGGCCAAGCCCGGCGCGGTGTCGTACGGCACGTCGGGCCCCGGCAGCAGCGGGCATCTGGCGATGGTGATGCTGGGCCGCAAGGCCGGGGTCGAGCTGGCGCACGTGCCCTACAAGGGCGCGGGGCCGGCGATCAACGACGCGTTGGGCGGGCACATCGACCTGATCTGCGCCTCCGTGGCGGCGCTGCTGCCGCAAATCGCGAGCGGCGGCCTTCGAGCCGTCATGCAGATGGGACCCCGCCGGCTCGACGACCTGCGGGACGCGCCGACCACCGCCGAGAGCGGCTTTCCGGATTTCGAGGCGCAGGCCTGGTGGGGTTTTTTCGCCCCCAAGGGCACGCCCTCCGGGATCGTGGAGGAGACCGCCGCGGCGCTGCGCGACGTCATCTCCCTGCCTGCGGTCAGCCAGCGCCTGCGCCAGACCCAGCAGATGACCCTGCTCCTGCAAGGCCCGGCCGAGTTCGCGCCGTTCTTCGCCCGGCAGGTGGTGGAATGGGGGCAGGTGGTGCGCGACAACAAGATCAAGGGCGAGTGAACGAGACGGGGCCTCCGTGCGCCGGTTGCCAAAGCGGCCCCGATAGTCCTTAAGCTCCGGGATGTCCCCAACGCCCCCCACCTTGCGCGCCGTCGTCGTCGGCGGCGGCCCCGCAGGCCTCATGGCGGCGGAAGTCCTCGCCGCCGCAGGCGCGTCCGTCGTCGTCTACGACCGCATGCCCTCCCTCTCGCGCAAGTTCCTGCTGGCGGGACGCGGGGGGCTCAACCTCACCCATTCCGAACCGCTGGACGCCTTCATGGCGCGCTACGGCGCGGCCGCGGGCCCGCTGCGGGCGGCGCTCGAGGCGTTCCCGCCCGAGCGCCTGCGGGCGTGGGCGCAGGAGCTTGGCGAAGACACGTTCGTGGGCTCCAGCGGGCGCGTGTTCCCCAAGAGCTTCAAGGCCTCTCCGCTTCTGCGCGCCTGGTTGCGGCGCCTCGCGGGCGCGGGCGTGGAGGTGCGCCTGCGCCACCGCTTCGCGGGCTTCGAGAGGCCGGGCGTGCTGCGCTTTGAACACGAGGGCGAAACCGTGCTGGCGGAGGCCGACGTGGCGGTGCTGGCGCTGGGCGGCGCCTCCTGGCCGCGGCTGGGGTCCGACGGCGGCTGGACGGGCGCGCTTGAGGCGCTGGGCGTCGAGATCGCGCCGCTGCGCGCCGCCAATTCCGGGTTCGAGGCCCCTTGGTCGCCCCACATGGCTAAGGTCGCGGGCGCCCCGCTGAAGAACATAGCGGTCGCCTTCGACGGGCGGCGCGTGCGCGGCGAAGCCATCGTGACCGCCAGCGGCCTCGAGGGCGGGGCGATCTATGCGCTATCGGGCGCGCTGCGGGACGCCATCGAGGGCAAGGGATCGGCGCTGCTGCATGTGGACCTGCGGCCTGACGTGGACGCGGCCGCGCTGGCGCAGCGGCTGGGCGAGCGCGGATCCCAATCCCTCGCGAACGCGCTGCGCAAGGCCGCAGGGCTGTCGCCAGCCGCCGCCAACCTGCTGCGCGAGGCGGGTCCCCCGCCGTCCGACCCCAAGGCGCTGGCGGCGCGCATCAAGGCGGTCCCGGTCCGCCTGACGGGCGTGCGCCCCATCGCGCGCGCCATTTCGAGCGCGGGAGGCGTGCCGTTCGGCGAAACAGACGCGGGATACATGCTCAGGAAGGTCCCGGGCGTGTTCGTGGCGGGGGAAATGCTGGATTGGGAGGCCCCGACGGGCGGATACCTGCTGCAGGCGTGCTTCTCCACGGGCTTCGCGGCCGCGCAGGGCGCGGTAGCGTACGCAGCGAACATAGCGCGTTCCTGAATGCTGGGATTTGCCGTAGAGTATGACGATGGACCCCGGCGAAGATCGACCCTCGAACTCCCCGGAGCGCATGCTCGCGGTGCTCGACCTGTTCGACGCCGCCGGTCCCGCGTGGACCATCGAGGGGATGGCGGGGGCGCTCGGCTATACGCGCTCGACGCTCTACCGCTATCTGAAATCGCTAACGGACGCAGGCCTTCTCACCTCTCTGCCGGGCGTCGGCTACACGCTGGGGCCGCGCATCGCCGAGCTTGACTACGCCATGCGCAGCCGCGACCCGCTGATCGTCGCCGCGCGGCCCATCATGGCGCAGCTGGTGGCCGACGTTCCGGGTGTGGCCCTGCTGTGCCGTCGCTACCGGGCGCGCGTGCTGTGCGTGCACCAGGAGGAACGCGCCGCAGGGTTCGTGTCCACCTACGAGCGCGGACGGGCTCAACCGCTTCTGCGCGGCGCGGCGTCCCGCGTCATCCTCGCCAACCTGCCCGCGCCGTTCATGCGCAAGGTGTTGCAGGCCCACGCGGACGATCTTGCGGGGGCCGGTCTTGGGGAGGACGTTGGCGCGGCCCGGGCGGCGCTGCGGGGCGTCCGCCAGAAAGGCTGGGACGCGACGGTGGGCGACGTGACGCCGGGCGTCACGGGGGTGGCCGCGCCGGTGTTCGACGAGGCGGGAACGGTGCTGGGCAGCCTTAGCCTCAGCGTCGGCCGGCGGTTGTCGCCCGAGAGCGTCGCGGACGTCGCGCAGCGGGTGATGTTCTGCGCGCGGGTGCTGACGCGCGCCGCGTCACAGCCAGCCGGCGTCCTCGCCGTGCCCTGATCACTGATGCCGGGGCAGGGCGGGATATTCGCCACGCGCCTTGCAAAACCAGCGATAATCGTCGACCGCCGCAGCGAACGCCTCCCGCAGGCCGGACTGGTTGCGACCCCATGCGGCGATGAGGTCGGGCATGTCCGCCGCCTGGGCGTGGAACATCTCCTCCTGCGGATCGTACGACACTGCGGCGCTGTAGTTCTCCACGCGCAGCGCGCCGTTGGGCGGCGGCGGGGGAAGAACGTCCCCCCTCAGCAGGCGGCCTATGGCGGCGAGGTCGAGGGGGTGAATCCGCGCTGCGGCGGGCTGGCGCTGGATGACGCCGCGCCGGCCCCGAAAGGCGATCCGAACGTGCTGCCCGCGCCCCGCGCTCACGCCCGCCCCCAACCCGACGAGCGCCGCTTCGATGTCCCGCCACAAAGCCCCGGAACGTGGCGGCCACGAGGCGATTGGACCTTTGGAGCGCGGCACCGTTCAGGACGCCTTACATGAAAACATATCGGGGCTTTTAGGGGGTTCGGCCCAATAGTAAAGCCCTCGCTTCACGGGCCAATCGTTACTTTAAAATCCCAAGATATGGGATTTATGATATATGTCACGGCGCGGGGGCGCGCCGGCGTGTATCGAAGCCGGATACGCAATGGGAGGAAGCCAATGGATACGGACGTTCTCATCGTCGGCGCGGGGCCGGTCGGGCTCACGCTCGCGCTCGACCTGGGCCGCCGCGGCGTGCGCGTCACCGTCGTCGAGCAGAAGCCCGAACCGGCGTTCCTGCCCAAGATGGAGCGCTGCAACGCGCGCACCATGGAAATTTTCCGTCGTCTGGGGATCGTCGACGACGTGCGCCGCGCGGGGTTGCGCGAGGACGTGCCGATGGACGTGTTCGTCGTGTTGTCGCTCAACCGCCCGCCGCTGCTGCGTCTCGCGTATCCGTCCGTCAAGGAGGCCAAGCTCGACGCGCGCGCCACCAACGACGGCACGGCGCCGTGCGAGCCCTATCAGTTGATTTCGCAATACACGCTGGAGCCGGTGCTCAAGAGCTTCGTGGAGAAGCAGCGGTCCGTGACCCTGCGCTGGAGCACGGATTTCCTCGAGCTCGCGCAGGACCGCGAGGGGGTTACGGCGACCGTGCGCAACCCGGACGGAAGCACCGGAACCATCCGGGCCGCCTATCTGGTGGGCTGCGACGGGGGCGCGAGCCCCGTGCGTCACGCCATCGACGTGAAGCTGCGGGGCGAGGCGGGTCTTCTGGGCCTGAGGCAGGCGCTGTTCCGCTGCGACGACCTGTTCGACCGCATCCCCATCGGCAACGGGCCGACGCAGGGGCGCCATTATCATGTGGCGGACGACAAGGCGACGTTCCTCATCATGCAGGACTCGACGCGGCACTGGACGCTGCATGCGACCGTGGGTTCGGACGAGGAGATGAAGCGCCAGTTCGAAAAGGCGGTCGGCATTCCGGTGAACTACGAGATGCTGTCGTGCAACCCGTGGCGCCAGAACCTGCTGCTCGCCGACAAGTACCAGAAGGGCCGCGTGCTGCTGGCGGGCGACGCTGTGCATCTGGTCATACCCACCGGCGGGCTGGGGATGAACTCAGGCTGCGGCGACGCGATAGACCTGGCGTGGAAGCTGGAGGCGACCCTCAAGGGCTGGGGCGGGCCCAACCTGCTCGCGTCCTACGAGTTCGAGCGCCGCCAGATCGGCGACCGCAACATCGGCGCGTCCCGGTACGCCTCGCAGGGGCGGCGCAAGTGGCGCTCCATGTGGAAGCCCGACATCGAGGACGACACGCCCGCCGGCCAGCAGACCCGCGAGGTGCTGACGATGATCGCCGACATCGAGCAGCGCAAGACCAACGAGATGATCGGCGCGGAGCTGGGCTACCGCTATGTGGACTCGCCGGTCGTCATGGACATTCCGGGCGGGCCCGAGCATCTGTTCCGCGACTACGCGCCCAACACCTGGCCGGGCTCGCGCCTGCCCAACGTGTGGCTGGGCGACGGGTCGCCGATCCAGGACAGCATCCCGGAGGGCTATACCATCCTGCGGCTGGGGCGCAGCACGGCGGACGTGACGCCGCTCGCGCAGGCGATCGGCGCCTATGGCGCGCCGGTGGCGCGCCTCGACGTCCCCGACCGGGTGGCGCGGGAGGTCTACGGGTTCGACCTCATCCTGCTGCGGCCCGACATGCACATCGTCTGGCGCGGGAACGCAGCGCCCGAGAACGCGGCCGAGATCGCCGCGGTGGCGACCGGCCACTGAGCGGGGCCGAACTCCCGCCCTTCTCGGGGAGGGGACGCGCCCCGGCGCCCGAGGCTGAGGGGCGGCCTCCTCCCCCGGCTTCCCCGCCGCTCAAACTGTGGTAGAGAGCGACGAACTCTCGGGGAGGAACACATGACGGACATCAGCAGGATCAAGGACGATCTCGTCACCGCCAACCGCATCCTGGCTTACCACCACGTGGTGGACTCGTTCGGCCATGTCTCCATGCGCCACCCCACAAATCCCGACCACTTCCTGCTGTCGCGGGCGCGCGCTCCCAATTGCGTCGAGATCGGTGACATCATGGAGTTCAAGCACAACGGCGACATCGTCGGCGAGGAGGTCGGCAAGCCGTATTCCGAGCGCTTCATCCATGGCGCGGTCTACGAGGCGCGCCCGGACGTGATGGCGGTGGTGCACAACCACAGCCCCAACGTGGTGCCCTTCACGGTCCAGTCCAAGAAGAAGCTCAAGCCCATCATGCACATGTGCGCCCCCATCGGGACCGACATCCCCACCTGGGACATCTCGCACAAGTTCGGCGTGACGAACCTGCTCGTCACCAGCATGGAGATGGGCCGAGACCTCGCCGAGACGCTCGGGCAGCGCACGGTGGCGCTGATGCGCGGCCACGGCAGCGTGGTGGCCGGCAAGTCGCTGCGCGACGTGGTGTTCACGTCGGTCTATCTGGAAATCAACGCCGATATGCTCATCAAGGCCTACCAGTTGGGCGAGGGCGAAGTCATGTCGATGAGCGAAGGCGAAGTGGGCGTGGCCACCAAGGGCCGCGCGGGCTTCACGTACGAGCGCGGCTGGGAGAACTGGTGCCGCCTGACCGAGCGACCCTATTATCCGATGGAATGGGAAATGGGCCCGGGCTTCTCCAAGACGGACAAGTAACGGACCGGCGAGCGGCCCGGCGGCTCAGAGACCGAAACAATGGTCCGGCCCGCCGTCCGCGGCGTATCAGATCTCAAGACGGGGAAATCACATGAACGCTTTGCAAACGATCCGCACGGGCCTTGTCTCTCTGGCGGCGCTGTGCGTCGCCGGCGCCGCGCTGGCCCAGTCGGCCTATCCCAACAAGCCCGTCAAGGTCATCTCCGACTCGGCGCCGGGCAGCTCCAACGACGTGACCATCCGCGTGCTGGCCGAGCAGTTCAGCCAGATGTGGGGCCAGCAGGTGGTGGTGGTGAACCATCCCGGCGCCGGCGGCGCCCTGTCGGCGCGCGTGGCCTCGCAGGCCGAAGGCGACGGCTACACCCTGTACATTCCCGCCTCGTCCACGTTCCTGGCGCTCAAGGGCGCGCCGAACGTGCCCCCGAACCTGCCCATCGAGCTGCCGCGCGACTTCCTGCCCATTGGCCTCCTGATGACGCAGCCGATGTTCATCGGCGTTTCGAAGGAGCTCGGCGTTTCCAACGTCGCCGAGCTGATCGCGCTGGCCAAGAAAAGGCCGGGCGAGATCTCCTTCGCCGCCACCGGCCGGGGCCGCATCACGCATCTCACCATGGAGCTGTTCCAGGACATGACGGGCGTCAAGCTGACGTTCATCCCCTACACGGGCGGTCCTGCGGCGGCGATGAACGACGTCACCTCGGGCCGCGTCGGCATCGTGCTTGACGGCTTCCCGGGAGTCGGCGGCGCCATCGAGGGCAACATGATCGTCGGGGTCGCCAACACCGCGCCCACGCGCCTGCCGGGTTTCGAGAAGATGCCCGTGATGGCCGAAACGGTGCCGGGCTTCCGCTCGCAGGGCTGGAACGCGGTGCTGGCGCCCATCGGGACGCCCGAAGCGATCATCCGCAAGATCAGCGCGGACCTGCACACGGCGCAGAAGAAGCAGGAAGTGATCGACCGTTATCGCCAGCTCGGTTCGTTCGCCACCAGCACGACGCCCGAAGAACTGATCGCCTTCGCGCGCTCGGAGCAGGAGATGTGGCGCCCGACGCTGGAGAAGCTCGCCAAGCAGGACGCGGCGGCGCAGGAAAAGAAGTAGGCTCGCAGGATAGGCGAGCCGGCATCGCCGCGAACGGCGACCATCCACGGCGGGCCCCCTCGCGCTCAATGGCCTGTCGTGGGTCCCGACCTTCGCCGGGATGACGGTGGAGAGAGCGGCGCTTCACTCGTTGCAGGATAAAGCGTCGTCATGGTCGCGACGGCGACCATCCACGGCAGGCCGGGCGTTCCATGGCCTGCCGTGGGTCCCGGCCTTCACCGGGATGACGCCGCGGAGAGCCGCGCCTCAAGCTGCGGTCAGCGCTTCACCTTGATGGCCTCGCGGGTCTTCTCCACCAGTTCGGGCGGCGCCGCGTAGACCTTGGCGAGCAGCCTCTGCAGGTCTTCGCCGGACGTGGTGTCCACGTCGAGATTCATCTTCTTCATCTCGGCCATCAGGTCCGGGTCGCGCCATGTGTCGAGGAAAGCCTTGCGCAGCAGCGCCACGCGCGGCGCGGCTGCTTCCCCGGCGACGAAATAGGGCCGGGCGAACACGGCCTGCGAGTAGATGATCTCCAGTATGCCGCGCTGCTCCGCCGTCTTGGCGAAATCGCCCGTGCGGGGGACGCCCTGCCGGTTGAGGTCGGGGTGGCCCTCAAGGCTTTCCTGCGCCAGCAGCTTGATGCGGCCCTCCTTCAACAGGCCGGAATATTGCGAATTGATGCTGGCGAGGTTGAGCCCGCACATGCCGTGCAGCTCGCCCTTCTCGATGGCCGCCGTGATCTCGCGGCTGCCCGGATAGCCGAAGACGATCTTGAACTTCGTGCCCAGCACGTTGTTGAGCAGCACCGGCAGGTAGCCCGTGGAGCCTGTCTCGGCCGTGCCGCCCATCACCATCTCGGTCTTGAACGCGTCCTCGAACGTCTGCACGGGCGACGTCGAGCCTGCGAGGCAGATCAGGTAATCGGTGGTGGCGCTGCCCAGATAATGCAGCTTGCGCGGGTCGAACCGCACCTTCGCGACGTCCTCGAGAATGGCCGCCAGCGGCTGCGTCGAGAACGGCGCGCCGATCACCGTGCCGTCCTTGGGCGCCACGTTGGCCACATAGGCGGACATCACGTTGCTGCCTGCGCCCGGCATGTTCGCCACGATGACGTTGGGCTCGCCCGGCAGATGCCGCCCCATGAACCGCGACATGGTGCGCGCGTAGGCGTCGTAGCCCCCGCCCGCCGACGTGCCGACGACGATCTGCACCGTCTTGCCCTTGTAAAACTCGGGCGAAGCGTCCTGTGCGCCCGCAGGGCTGGCGCAGGCGGCGGCGAGGGCGGCGAGCGCGAAGCGGCTGGCCGTTGAACCGGGCATGGACGTTCCTCCTGTCGCCGCGTCCCGCGCGGCCCCCGCCATGGTAATGTGGATCGCCGCGCGAGGGAAACCGCGCGCGCCGCCGCGGCCGCGCTTTTGCGCTTTTCTCAGCGGCGCTGTGCGGCTAGCGTTGCGCGCAGAACAACAGGGTGGACGCCAGCATGGGCCTCGCGCATTCCGATCAGGTGCAGCCGGAATCGAGCGGCGATCCGGAAACCGGCACGCGCACCGTGCGGCGCGACGCCAACGCGCGGGCCCAGCGGGTGTCGTGCGACATTTGCGTGGTGGGCTCGGGAGCGGCGGGCATCTCCGCCGCGCTGGAGGCCGCCAGGCTCGGGCGCAAGGTCGTGCTGGTCGACGGCATGGCGACGCTCGGCGGGCAGGCGGTGAACTCGATCATCGGCACCTTCTGCGGCCTCTACTCCAATGGAACCCACGGCTACCAGTTCACCCACGGCGTCGTGGACGACATGTTCGCCAGCCTCGGGGCGATCGACAAGGCGCTGTTCTACCGGCACGGGCCGGTGACGACGGTGGTGTATTACGACGAGGTGGCGCTGGGCCGGTGGGTCGAGCGCAGCGTGCTCGAAGCGGGAATTACGGTGATCCTGGGCGCGGTGATGCGCGACGTGCGCCGCAACGGCCGTCGGGTCGAGGCGCTCGAACTGGCGACCCGGTATGGCGACGTGATCGTGGAGGCGACCGGCTTCGTGGACGCCACCGGCGACGCGGCGCTCGCCTGGCAGGCGGGCTTCGCGTGCCGCGAGTCCGCGCGCGCGCCGGTGTACGGCACCCAGATGGTCGTGGTGGAGAACATCGACGAGGCGAACCACCCCGGCCGCGAGGAGATGGCGGCCCGCATGGAGGAGAAGGGCGACGCCTACGGCCTCGTGCGCCGCAACGCCGTCTCGTTCGTCATCCCGGGCCGCGGGATCGCGGCGCTCAACATGACCCACACGGAGACGCCGCTTGAGCCGCTCGCCGCCTCGCGCTCGGCGCTGGAAGGCAAGGAGCAGGCGGACCGGGCGGTGAAATTCCTCATGGAGCAGTTCCCCGCCTGTTTCGGCCGCGCGCGCATCCGCGCCTATGGGGCGCCGGGCATCCGCCAGACGCGCTGGATCGTCGGGCGCCATCAATTGACGCTGGACGAGGTGCGCAGCGGCGTTCGCCACCCCGACGCCATCGGGCGCACCGCGTGGCCGGTGGAGTTGCACGACACGGGCTCGGGCTATGTGTGGCAGACGTTCGGCGAGGACCACGTGCACTACGTGCCGCTGGGCTCGCTTGTGCCCGAGGAGGGCGACAACGTGGTGGCGGCGGGCCGCTGCATCGACGCCGATCTTGCGGCGCTGTCCAGCGTGCGCGTGATGGGACCCTGCATGGCCATGGGGGCCGCCGCCGCCCACGCGCTCGATCTTGCGGGATCGGGCAGCGTCCATCAGATCGACATCGCCGCCCTGCAGGCGCGCGTGTCCGACAATATCGACAGACAAGACGCGCCCTGGCGCGCCTGAACGACGAGGGAGGGGATCATGACAAAGTTTTCAAAGAGGCTTCTGGGCGCGGCGCTGGCCGCCGGCGCCCTTGCGGGCGCCTCGATGGCGCAGGCGCAAAGCGGCGACTGGGACAAGGTGACGGCGGACGCGAAGGCCGAGAAGCGGCTCGTGGTCTACACCGCGCTGGTGGGCGACGCGACCCTGAAGGCCATCGTGCAGGGCTTTACGGCGAAGTACGGCGTCGCGGTGGAAGTGCTGGAGGGGCGCGCGACGGAAATCCGCGAGCGCCAGCGCACCGAAATGGCGGCGGGGCGCTTCCTGGGCGACGTGACGTTCACCTCGGAGGGGCAAGCGCGCCTCATCGCCAAGGCGGACGGCACCTATGTGCCCCATGAGCCGACGCCCAACCTGAAGGGCCTGAAGGCGGACTTCACGAAGTTCACCAACAACGGCCTGTTCGCCCCGGTGATGTCGATTCCCTACGGCATCCTCGTCAACACCCAGCAGGTGAAGCCCGCCGACGAGCCCAGGAGCTGGGCCGACGTCGCCAACCCGAAGTGGAAGGGCAAGATCCTGTCCGACGACGTGCGGGCGGTGGGCGGCGGCTACCTGATGTTCTTCGCGCAACTCAACGCGCCCTCGCTGGGCGAGAAGTTCCACGAGGCGCTGGCGCAGAACGACCTCTCCTTCACCCGCGACATGCGGCAGGCGGGCCAGCGCGTGGCGCGCGGCGAGTATTCCATGTACGTGCCCTTCATCCTCAGCGACGTCGCGGGCCTGAAGGGGCTGCCGGTGAAAGCCATCATCCCCCAGGAGGGCGTGCCGTTCGTGCTGTATGGCAACGTGCTGAACAAGAACGCCCCGCACCCGAACGCGGCGCGGCTCTACATCGATTACTGGCTGTCGGAAGACGCGCAGGTGCTGTGGGGCAAGGCCGGCATGGGCCTGACGCGCGAAGGCCTCGCGGACAAGATTCCCGAGGACATGCGCGCCTTCTCGAACGCAAAGCTGCTGGGCACCACCAATCCGGACCGGCAGGACGAGGGGCTGGCGCTGGCGAAGAAGATCTACAAATAAGGAGAAGCGAACCCCGTCACCTGGATCCCGGATCGGGCTGCGCCCGTCCGGGAAAGCGGACGATTCCCGCATCAGAACTCCCCATCCCCGGGGCGCGAAGCGAACCCGGGGTCCAAGGCGGCCAATACGCGCAAGCGCAATAGTTTGGCCATCACGCAAAACGCCCGGCTCTCGCCGGGCGTTTCAACTTGGATTTAAGGCCGCTTACTTGATGTTCAGCAGGCCCTGGGCGTTGCGGAAGCAGATCTTCTCGCGGTCCACGTCGCTCAGCTCCAGGGACTCGATGATCCCGATGGTGTCGCGGATGTAGCCCGGGCCCTTTTCGGGATCGAAGGGGCAGTCGGAGGCGAACAGCACGCGGTCGGCGCCGTAGAAGGCGAGGCCGCATTCCGTGGCGGGCTTGGAGCCGAAGACGGCGCTGTCGGCGTAGAAGTCCTTGAAGTAGTCGAGCGGGCGACGCTTCATGTTCTTCAGCAGCGTCTTGTAGTCCTCGTCGGTCGTGCGGTTGCCAAGCTGGTCCCAGCCCGGGCCGACGCGGCCTTCGAAGAACGGCACCATGGCGCCAAGGTGATGCGCCAGCACCTTCAGGTCCGGGAACTGGTCCATCACGCCGCCGAACACGAGGCGCGCCATGGCGGCCGACGTCTCGTAGGGCCAGCCGAACGTCCACCAGATTTCATACTTCGACTTCTGCTCGGTCTTGTAGTCGGGCAGGTCAAAGGCGCCGCGCGAGGGGTGCAGGAACACCGGGTTGGCGTTCTTCTCGGCGATCTGGAACAGCGGGCGGAACTGCTCGTCGTCCAGCGGCACGCCGTTGATGTTGGTGTGGAGTTGCAGGCCATTGGCGCCGATGCCGATGGCGCGCTCGTATTCCTTCTCGCGGTTGGCCGAGTTCATCGGCAGCGAGGCGAGCCAGCCGCAGAAATAGTCGGGGTTCTTGGCGACCAGTTCCGCCATGCCGTCGTTCGCCAGCTTGGCGAATTCCTCGACCTGCTCGGGCGTGCCGAGGGCTTCCAGCGGGGGCATGCCCAGCGAGATGACCTGGGTATAGTTGTGCTTGGTGCGGAACATGTCGACCACGCGCTTGCGCTCGTCGAGGTCGTAGATGGCCGGGATGCCGCGCATGCGCGAGCCGATGTCGGCGGAAGCGCCCGGGGTGCTCATCATCTTGTCCCAAAGGGCCTTGGGGAAGAAGTGGTTGAAGCAATCGATGTAACGCATGAGCCCGGTTTCCTCCGAATGAGAGCGTTCAGCCCTGGATTGGTGGGGGCAGACATAGCGAGGTTTCCGGCTCCGGGCAAAGCGGAAAATCGCCGCCCAGGCGCGCGCGCCCGGGAGGCCGGCGGGCGGGCGCCCACGACAAACTCATGACAGGCCGGGCGCCAGCGTGTATTCAGGCGTCCTCGAGCCGCGCCCCCCAGAGGCGAGCTTTGAGCGTTTCAGGCGGAGGATTTCATGAACGCTGACCCGAGGGTTCAGAAAGGCGGCGCCCAGCCAGGCGCCATGGGCCACAACTCGGAGGCGCTCGAGGAAAAGCGCGCCTCGCTGTACCACAGCAAGAAGGACCGCGTGTTCGTGCGCGGCATTCAGGGCGAGTACAACGTCAAGCAGGAGCTGGACCGGCTGCGCTCCGTGCCCCGCGTGCGCAAGGCCAAGGACATTTCCTTCATCGACGGGCCGCTCTGCTTCAGCCGCCATTACGTCGAGCCCAAGGACGGCATCACCCAGACGTTCCACATGCATCTGGAGGAATACGCCCCCGGCGCCTCCTCGCAGAAGCACGGCCACGTGAACGAGGCGGCGTTCTACATCCTGGACGGGAAGGGATACGAGATCCACGACGGCATCCGGTACGACTGGGAGGCCGGCGACATCGCCATCGTGCACAACAATTGCGTGCACCAGCACTTCAACGCCTCGACCGAGAAGCCTGCGCGCGCCCTCGTGATCAAGACCAAGCCCATGTACCTGTTCCTCAACATGCTGTTCCAGAAGCAGGTCAAGGAGCGCCCGCTGGAGGTGACGCCCGAGGCCGAAGGGTTTGTGGCGCGCGAGATCGAGGACGACCTGAACCATCCCAAGGGAGGCTATTGATGGCCTGGGGCGAAACGCAAGCCTGGCTTGAAGGCAAGAACAACGAGCGCCTGTACCAGCGCCTGCTGGACGAGGCGCAGGACGCGCCCTCGCGCAACGCGCGCCGCAAGAAGATCGTGAAGCCGCACGAAATGCCGTGGGAAATGTCTCGCCAGGGGCTGCTGAAGCACCTGATGAACGAGCAGATGAACACGCGCATCGAGACGGTGGACGCGTACATGCAGATCATCCCGCCGGGCTCGCGCTCGGGCAAGCACCGGCATCTGGCGGAGGAATGCGTCTACGTGCTGGAAGGCCGCGGCTACGACCTGCACCAGGATTGCGACGTCGAGATCAACGACGTGTTCGAATGGACCCCGCAGGACGAGGTCAAGCGCTTCGAGTGGGAGGCGGGGGACTACATCTACATTCCGCCGAACACCATCCACCAGCACTTCAACGCCGATCCCGAAAAGCCCGTGCGGCTGATCTCGTCCACGGCGCGCATCTTCCGCCAGATGGGCCTGAACACGCTGGACCAGATGGAGGACGCGCCCGAGTTCGACCCCAAAGTGGTGCTCACCGCGGAGATCGTGCGCGAGTATCTGCGCGGCGAGCGCAAGGCGGCGAAGTAGACGACGTTTCACCAGCCCGGCGCCGCGCCGGGCTGGCTATCGGACAGGGAGCGCATGGCCGACAAGCGCATCTCCCACACCCTGGCCGACCACGCCTTCGGCGCGTCGGCCTTCCACGCGCACGGGCCGGGCGAGGACGCCGACCACACCCATGAGGCCGACGACAATCTCGTGCCCGAGGGCTCCAGCGAGCTCGAGGACGTGCCGCTTGTCAGCATCGGCGTGGACATCGGCTCCTCCGGCACGCAGGTCGTCTTCTCGCGCCTGCTGATGCGCGGGCCGGGCGAGCCGCTGGCCATGCGCCGGCAGGCCAAGGCGCGCGAGACGCTGTATCTTTCCCCCATCGCGCTGACGCCATTCGTGGGCGACCGCATCGACGCCGCCCGGCTGCGCGCCATCGTGGACCGCGCCCATGTGGCGGCCGGCGTCATGCCCGACGACGTGGAGACCGGCGTCGTCATCATGACGGGCGCGGCCGCCGCGCGCGAAAACGCCGCCGCGATCATGCAGGTTCTGGCGGAGGAATGCGGCGAACTCGTCAGCGCCGCGGCGGGCGACCACATGGAGGCCGCGCTGGCCGCCCATGGGTCTGGCGCGGTGGAGCGCTCGCGCCGCGAACTGTCGCGGGTGCTGAACGTGGACGTGGGGGGCGCCACCACCAAGTTCGCGCTGGTTGATTGCGGCCGGATCGTCGCCTCGGCGGCCCTGGCGGTCGGGGGGCGGCAGATGGCGGTCGATCTCGAGGACCGCATCGTGCGGATGGACCCAAGCGCGATGGCGCACGCCCGCCGAGCCGGGGTGAACTGGCGCCTGGGGGAGGTCGCCCACAAGGCCGACATGCAGCGCGTGGCCGAGGCGATGGCGGACGACGTGGCGGGCGCGCTCGCGGGGCGCGCGCTCGCCCCGGGGCTCTGGCTCACCGAGCCCCTGGGGCCCTTGGGCGAGCTTGCGGGGGTGCAGTTTTCCGGCGGGGTGGCGGAGTACGTCCACCACCGCGAGACGCGCGATTTCGGCGATCTTGGCTGGCGGCTGGGCCGGGCGCTGCGGCGGCGCTGCGACGAGGGCGCCGTCGGCTGGCCGCTGCTGGACATCGGCGAGGGCATCCGGGCCACGGCGCTGGGCGCGTCCCAGTACAGCGTGCAAATGAGCGGCCAGACGTCCTGCGTCACGTCCCACGCGGCGCTGCTGCCCCGCCGCAGCCTCCCGGTCCTCCAGCCCGCGTTCGACCTTTCCGGAGACATCGACGCCGCGCTGCTGGCGCAAGCCATCCGGCGTCACCGCGCGCTGTTCGACGATGCCGACCCGGCGCGCGAGGCGGCGTTCGCCTTCAGGTGGCGGGGCGAGCCGTCCTACGGGCGCATACGCGCGCTCGCCGAAGGGATCGCCGGGGGGCTGGGAGACCGCGTGGCGGCGGGCGCCAATCTTTACCTGATGCTGGAGGGGGACGCGGCCGCGACGCTGGGCGGCGTGCTGCGCGAGGACCTTGGGCTGGCGAACGAAATCCTCGTGCTGGACGGGATCGTGCTGCGTGATTTCGACTTCGTCGATCTTGGCCGCATCCGCATGCCCTCGGGGATGATTCCCGTGACGGTGAAGAGCCTCGTGTTCGGCGCGCCTTCGCCCCTGCGCGGCTCGCCCTGAGTCTCGCCTTCGGGGCCCGTTCGTGGCAGAACAGACCAGCCGCGCGGCGCGAACCAGCGTGGCCGAGAGGGGAACATGGCAAGGGCAGCGGCAAGGCGTGTTGCGAGGCTTTCGGCGAGGTCGGTCCCATGAGCGCGCACGCGTTCGACGCGGCCGAGGCGGAGCGCATCGTGGCTGACGAAATGGCGCAGGCGCGCGCGTTCTACGGCGAGGACGCCGGAGGCGCCGCGCCGCTGCTGCCGATCCTGCACGCCATGCAGGAGGCGTTCGGGCACATCCCGGCGCACGCCCAGCCGCTGATCGCCAGCCGCCTCAACATCTCGCAGGCGGAAGTGCGCGGCGTGGTGAGCTTCTATCATGACTTCCGCGCCGCCCCCGCAGGGCGCCACGTGTTGAAACTCTGTCGCGCCGAGGCCTGCCAGGCGCGCGGCTGCGAGCGCGTCGCGGCCCATCTGGAGCGCGCGCACGCGCTGGCGCCGGGCGCCACCACGGCCGATGGATCGTTGACGCTCGAAAGCGTCTATTGCCTGGGCGATTGCGCGCTGGGGCCGGCGGCCTTGCTGGACGACCGGCTGATCGGCCGCATCGACGAAGCGCGGGTGGACGAACTGGTGTTGGAGGCGCGGCGATGAGCGGGCCTCGCGTCTATATCTCGTGCGATAGCGCCGCGCGCTCGGTGGGCGCGGACGCGGTCGCCGCCGCCCTGCGCGCGCA
>JAQGJX010000153.1 GCA_028290405.1 Hyphomicrobiales bacterium | reverse complement strand
AAGCCCGCTTCC
Source organism: Hyphomicrobiales bacterium (assembly GCA_028290405.1). Taxonomy (GTDB): domain Bacteria; phylum Pseudomonadota; class Alphaproteobacteria; order Rhizobiales; family Beijerinckiaceae; genus Terripilifer. The sequence goes on along the minus strand of JAQGJX010000153.1, from coordinate 8,065 downwards.
CCCGTCCCGGCGCCGCCGGCCGCCCGCGCGCCCGCGCCCGGCAAGTCCGGCGAAGAACGGGGTCCGGGCTGGTTGTCCGATCTGCTCGCCCGCGCGTCGCGCGAGGAGGCCCCGGCCGCCGCCCGACCGACCGCCGCAGCCCGGCCCGCCGCCACGGCCGAACCCAAGGCCAGCGACGCTCTGGCGGCCATCACGCGGGACATCCCGCGGATGATCGACCACGACGCCGCCGTGAGCCTGTGGGACCGTTACTATCGCGGGGACCAGAACGTATTCTCGCGCCGCATCTACACCCCGCAGGGCCAGCAGACCTTCGACGAGTTGCGCCGCCGTTACCGTGGCGACGCGGCCTTCCGCGATGCGGTCGACCGCTATGCGGAGGACTTCGAGCGCCTGTTGCAGGACGTGGGCCGCGACGACCGGGACGGCGCCATGGTGCGCCAGTACCTCACGTCGGACACCGGCAAGGTCTACACGATGCTGGCGCACGCCGGAGAGCGCTTCGAGGCCTGAGGCCCTGAGGCGCGCTAGGATGGAGCATGGCCGGGCTCGTCCCGGCCATCTTCATTTCACGCGGGCGATCAAACGAGACCCCGGGATTTTGGGTGAAAGCTACCTGACGGCGCTGGCCCACGCGACGATGTCGCGGAGCACCATGCCGAGCGCGCGGTCGAGCGACGCGGTGGCGGCGGGGCCGTCGCTGGCCGAACCAGGCGTCCGGCTGGCGAAGATTCGCGCGGCTGCGATGCGGCCGTTGCGCTCACCGACGAGTTTGGCGGAAATCTCGACCACCGCCTCGCCCGATGCGGCGTCGATCTCGAACTTGCGCAGTTCGGACACGAGGCTGTAGTCGGCCACGATCTTGTCGCCCGGGCGCCCGACGGCGCGCAGGGACTTGCCGTTCTCGAAGGTCTGGATCAGCCGCGACTGCACCAGTTGCGGCAGCCGGTCGCTCCACTGGGCGTCCTTCAGCAGCGACATGCCGGCGGAGGCCGAGCGCACCACGATGCGGTCGGTATCCAGCGGCGCGACCGCGGAGGGTTCGGCGACGACCACCTGCGCGCCCACCCGGCGCGCCGAGATGCCGCTGCGCGGCGCCGACAGATCGAAGGTCGCCAGCGGAGCGCTGCCGCACCCGGCCACCAGAACGGCCATCAACATCGCCAGCGACGCGCCGACGGGCAGGCGACGGGGCGCGCGAAGCGGGCCAATCAAGCCGATTGCGGGCAAATGAACGCTCCAGGGGAAGCACGGACAGCCCGCGCTGCAACGCTGTCCGCAGGCGCGGACACAAACGTATTTTTAGTTGATAAACGACTGTGTTCGCAAGCGGCGCACGCGCGTCGACAAGCGGTCACCACTATCGGCCGGTGTATTCGGGCAAGCTCGGCTTGCGTCCAAAGATGAGTTGCTGGGGATTCTTGTCGATGGAGCGCAGCGTGCGGTTGATTTCATCCAGCGTACGGCGCCCATCGCTCGCCAGCGCTTCGTACTGACGCAGTCCAGCGCCCGTGAACCGATTGAGACCGGCGGTCAATTCCTTGGTTCGCGCGTCAAGATTGTCCGACAGCTTGCGGAACGACTTGGCGGCGTCCGAGACTTCCGCGATCACGCTCTTGGTGTCGCCCGAACCCAGCATGCCGTCGAGCGACCCCATGAGCTTGTCGAACTTGCCCGCGGAGGCGTTGAGCTGCTTGGCGAGCGCGTCCGCATTGGCGAGGATCGACTTCACCTGCTCGGGATCGACCGACTTCACGCGCTCGTCGACGCTTTTGGAGAGCCCTTCGAGGCTCGCCACGAGCGGCTTCACGGTCGTGCCGATCTCCGCCATGGCGGCCATGAACTGCTTCACGCCCTCCGAGTTTTCGTCCAGCGCCTGCGAGAAGGATTCGACGTTGCGCACCGTGCGGCTGATGGAGCCTGCGTTTTCGGCGAACAGTTTGTCGGCTTTCTCGAGCACGCCTTCGGTGCGGCCCGCGAGCCGCTGCATGGTCTCCAGAATGTTCTGGTAGTCGGAGCGGTCGGCCTCGATCAGCGGGACGCCGCCGCCCTCGCCTTCCAGCGGCTTGGATTCCAGGGTGCCGCCGTCGAGCGCGATGGAGGCGACGCCCGTGAGGCCCTGGTATTCGAGGCGCGCGCGCGTGTCCGCCTTGACCGGGGCGCGGTTGCTGACCTCGATGCGCGCGAAGACGCGGCCCGGATCGTTGGGCGCCAATTCGATGTCGGTGACTTCGCCGACGCGCACGCCGTTGAACAGCACCTGCGAGCCGCGCGACAGGCCGGACACGGACGACGTGAAGGCGATCTGGATCGGCCGCGTGCCGGCGTTCGTGCTGCGCGAGAACCAGAACACGAACATGAACGCCGCCGCGAGAACCGCGAGCGTGAAGGCGCCGATGAGTGCGTAATTGGCTCTCGTTTCCATCTTGTCCTGCGCTGCCGGGCTTGAGCCCGCGCGTATCATAGCCGCCCCGCGGGCGCCCGCCTATGCTTCAAACGTGTCGCTACCTATTCACATTTCATGGCCGATTGGGGGCGGCGCGGCCAGGGTCGAGCTGGCGGGCGCGCTTTCCGTGAAAATAGGCCTTCAGCCATGGATGCTCCGAGGCGAGCAGTTCCTCGATGGGTCCCACGGCGATCACCTTGCCGTCCGCCAGGGCCGCCACCCGGTCGCAGATGGAATAGAGGCTGTCGAGATCGTGGGTGACCATGAACACCGTGAGCCCCAGGGTTTTCTGAAGCGTGGCGATCAGCTCGTCGAACTCCGCCGCCCCGATGGGGTCGAGGCCCGACGTGGGTTCGTCGAGAAACAGGATCTCCGGATCCAGCGAGAGCGCGCGCGCCAGCGCGGCGCGCTTGATCATGCCGCCCGACAATTCGCTGGGGTACTTGTCGGCAGCGTCGGGCTTCAGCCCTACAAGCTCCAGCTTCAGCAACGCCAACTCGTCCATCAGCGGTTGCGACAGGTCGAGGTACTCGCGCATCGGCACCTGGATGTTCTGGCGCACGGTGAGGCTTGAGAACAGCGCGCCATGCTGGAACAGCACGCCCCAGCGCCGCTCGAGCCCGCGGCGTTCGCGCGGCGGCATCGCCTCAAGGTCCGCGCCAAACACCTCGATGGCGCCGGAGCGCTTGGGCACGAGCCCCAGGATCGCGCGGGTGAGCACGGACTTGCCGGTGCCCGAGCCGCCCACGAAGCCCAGCACCTCGCCGCGCCGCACGTCCAGATCAAGCCCCTTCAGGATGAGCTTGTCGCCAAAGCCGACCACGATGTCGCGCACGCGGATGGCGTAGGCGTCCGCCTGGTCGATGGGCGCGGGGGCGGGGCCGCCGGGCATGGAGGGCGCGTCGGTCATGGTCAGTACCTGATGGCCGCGAAGAACATGGCGAACATGCCGTCGACGACGATGACCATGAAGATCGCCTTCACCACGGAGGCGGTGACCTGCCGGCCCAGCGATTCGGAGGAGCCCTGCACGCGAAAGCCCTCCATGGCGGCGATCATGCCGATGACAAGCGCCATGAAGGGGGCCTTGATGAGGCCGACCAGAAACGTGTTCATCGCAATGGCGTTGCGCAGGCGCGCCATGAAGATTTCCGGCGAGATGTCGCCATAGCCCCACGCCACCAGCAAGCCGCCGAAGATGGCCGACATATCGGCCACGAAGGTCAGCAACGGCAGGCTGATGATGAGCGCGAGAATCCGCGGCAGCACCAGCACCTCCACAGGATCGAGCCCCATCACGCGCAGCGCGTCGATCTCCTCGCGCATCTTCATGGAGCCGATCTCCGCCGTGATGGCCGAGCCGGAGCGGCCGGCCACCATGATGGAGGTGAGCAGAACGGCGAGTTCGCGCAGCACCAGAATGCCGATGAGGTCCACGGCGAACGCCGCCGCGCCGAAGCGGCTCAACTGGAAGATGCCCTGCTGGGCGACGATGCAGCCGACGAGGAAATTGATGAGCGCAATGATGGGCAGCGCCCGGAAGGCGAAGTTCTCGACGTGCGAGGTGATCGAGGTCGGCCGCAGCCGCGAGGGGTTGGCGACGCAGCGCATGCCGGCCGCCACGACTTCGCCAAGGAAAGCGACGCCGCCCACGACGTCGCGCCCGGCGTCCACGATGTTGGAGCCCAGTTCCGCCAGCCCCGCCACAAGGCCCCGGTCCTCAGGCTTGGACGTGACGGCGAATTCGCGGAAATGGGCTTCCTTCAGGAGGATTTCGTGGCGTGGCGCCGCCCATCCGATGGTGGTCGCGACGCCGGACTTCTCCAGCCTCACCCGCGCCCGGTCGATCAGCCATGCGCCCGAAGTGTCCAGCGCCTCCACGCCCGAGACGTCGATGACGGCGGCGGGGGCTCCGCGCGCGCGAGTCTCGATGTCGAGCGAGGCCTCCTCCAGCACGGCGCCTGCGGGCAAGGTCCAGCGTCCGGACAGAACGAGGCGAACCTCGTCCGGATTGGCCTCGCTCAAAACCTGCGGTTCAGCCTGCATGGATGTGCGTCCCAGGCCCCGGTCATACCGGGCGCCCGCGCCTGTGTCGAGGCGAAGCCCGCCCGCCGAGCCCGACGGGGCCCTTGATATGCGTCAATGGCGCACCCACTTCGCGCGCCTAATCTATTTCACTTCCAACCGCAGCTTTGACGCTGAGGCGCCAAGGGAGCGTTGGAAGGCCCGGGGGGCGTGACAATGGAGGACGCCATGAAATCGCTTCTGCCTGGACTGTGGACCGGCGGCCGCGCCCTGCCCGATCCCTTCACCGAGTTGCGCCGCGACCTCGACGCCATGTTCAACCGCGCGGGCCGCAACTGGCCTGGCTTCGACGTCGGCGCAACCGCGCCCGCCGTCAACGTCGCCGAGACGGACGATTCCATCGAGGTCACGGCGGAATTGCCCGGCGTCGACGAGAAGGACATCTCGGTGGACATCGACGGCAACCGCCTCGTGATCTCCGGCGAGAAGAAAGCCGAGAGCAAGCGCGAGGACAAGAACTGGCACGTCGTGGAACGCAGCTACGGCTCGTTCCAGCGCGCCGTCGCCCTGCCGTTCGAGCCCAAGAGCGAGGCCTGCGAGGCGCACTTCGACAAGGGCGTGCTGCACCTGAAGATCGCCAAGCCGCAGATCGCCCAGCAGCAGAACAAGAAGATCGAGATCAGGAGCGGCGCGCCTTCGTCGCCCGGCGCGCAGGCCCAGGTGGGCGCGCAAGGCCAGCAGCAGCAGCCGAAGTCCAACGACAAAAACAAGGCTGCTTGAAAACGATGAGGCGCGCGCGTTCGCCGCGTGCGCCTATTCCATCACCGCCGCCTTGAGGATGCACACCATGGTGGCGTGCGCGGGGGCGTCGGTGCGGTTGCGGATCACGTGGGGACGGTCGCTGCGATAGCGCAGCGTGTCGCCGGCGCGCGCCGTCTCGATGGCGCCCGCCACCTCGACCTCAAGTTCGCCGTCAAGCACCGACAGGCATTCCACGGAGCCGCGCTGATGGGGCTCCGATTCCAGAACGCCGCCGGGCTCAGCGTGGAAATCGTACCATTGCAGCCATTCCACGGTCTTGATCCAGCCCGTGATGGCGAGGCGGCACTTGCCGTCGTCGGAGACCAGGAGAGGCGTGTCGCCGCGGCTGGATTTCTCCAGGAACGGTTCGTCCTCCGCCGTTTGCAGGACGCGCTCGATGGACACGTCCAGCGCCTGCGCGAGGCGCCAGATGGTGGCGAGGGTCGGGTTGGTCTCGTTGCGCTCGATCTGGCTGATGATCGACTTGGCGACGCCCGATTGTTCCGAGAGCTCCGACAGCGAAAGGCTGTAGGCCTTGCGCAGACGCTGGATGGTCTTGCCCAACTGGCCCGACAGCGCATGCGCGCCCGCCTCCAGCGTCTTGACCCGGTCCCTGCCCTCGATACCCATTACGCCCTCGGCTTCACCGTTTGGGATAATAGCCGATTTTGTTTGGAATAACGAACGCTATCTGGCCCTGCAGGACCTCAGGCGCCGCCGCGCCGCTTGCCCCGGCTTTCCTGCCAGAGCACCCCAAGCCCCGCTGCGACCACGATGGCGGCGCCCAGAAGCACGCGTGGACCGGGAACGTCGCCGAAGACCACGAAGCCGATGGCGACCGCGAACAGAAGCGACGAATAGTCGAAGATCGCCAGGATCGACGCGTCGGCGAACCGGTAGCCCTGCGTCATGAAGATCTGCCCCACCCCGCCCAATAGCCCGATGGCGATCAGCGGCGCCCAGTCCGCCGGGGTCGGCTGCGTCCACGCCTGGGGGTTGATGAGCCCGGCGCCCGGCCAGGCGGCGGGCCAGTAGGCGGCGGCGAGCAGCATCGCCGCGCCCGCCACCGTGGTGGTGGACTGGAAGTAGAAGGTGATGGCGCCCGTGTCTTCGGTCTTGGTCAGGCGGCGAGTCTGCACCATCGCGATGGCGACGAGGAACGCGCCCGCGAGGGCGAACATGGCGCCCGCCCCAGAGCGCGGCGGCGCGCCAGGCGCGGGGGATTCAAGATGCTCCCACAGGATGACGAGCACGCCCGCAAACCCCAGCGCCACGGCGCCCCAGCGCAGGCGCGTCATCCGCTCGCCGAGAAAATACGCGGCCAGCAGCGTGATCATCAGGGGCGCGGCGTACTGGATGGCCGTGGCGTCGGCCAGCGGCATAAGGGCGAACGAGGCGAACAGGCAGAACATGCTGCCAATTCCGGCGCAGGAGCGCATGAGGTGGCCGCCAAGGCGCCGGGTGTGCAGCGCGCGCGGAAAGTCGCCGCGCATCAGGAGCCAGATCATCAGCGGGACGAGCGCGAAGAACGAGCGGAAGAAGACGATCTGGGCGACCGAATAGACGCTGTAGGCCTTGGCGAGCGCCAGCATCACGGCGAACAGGAACGTCGCCGTGACCTTCAGGCCTATGCCGAGCAGCGGCGAGGCTGGCGTCACTAGAAGGCGCTGGGGTAGGCGCCGCCGTCGATCAGGAAGTTCTGGCCCGTCATGTAGCCCGCGTGCGCGCTCGCCACGAAGGCGCAGAGCGCGCCGAACTCCTCCGGCTGGCCGAAGCGGCGCGCCGGGATGCTCTGCTTGCGCTGCTCCTGAAGCTCCTCGTACGGAACGCCCCGCATCTTGGCCTGCGCGGCCCCGGCCGATTTCAGCCGGTCCGTCTCGAAGGGGCCGGGCAGGATGTTGTTGATCGTCACGTTGGAGGCCGCGACCTGGCGCGCCACGCCGGCGAGGAACGACGTGAGGCCCGCGCGGGCGCCCGACGAGAGGTCGAGCCCCGTCATGGGCATTTTCACCGAGCCGGAGGTGATGTTGACGATGCGCCCGAAGCGGCGCTCCACCATGGCGTCGATCACCTTCTGCACCAGCAGGATCGGCGTCATCATGTTGGCGTCGAGGCCCTTCACCATGTCCTCGCGCGAGAGCTGGCGAAAATCGCGCGGCGGCGGGCCGGAATTGTTGTTCACGAGAATGTCCGGATCGGGACAGGCGGCCAGCAGCAGCGCGCGGCCCTCGTCGGCGCCCACGTCCGCCGCCACGGGGATCACTTTCGCGCCCGTCGCGCGGGCGATGTCGTTGGCGGTCGCCTCCACGCGCGCGGGATCGACGCCGTTGACGACGACCTCGCAGCCGGCTTCCGCCAGCGCCATGGCGCAGGCGCGGCCCAGCCCCCGGCTCGATGCGCAGACGATCGCCTTGCGGCCCCTGATGCCCAGATCCATTGCCGACTCCCGCGAGTGGTTGCGAATGCGCGCACCATACAGGCGCGCGTTTGGCGAGCAAGCGCGCGGGCCGCCGGTTCAGGCGAAGAGCGCGCTGCGCTCGCGCGGGCCCAGCGCGTCGATGGCCGCGAAGGCGGCGCGGTCGATGGCCGGGGGCGCGGCTTCTTCCGGCGGCCGCGAGGAATCCGTCTCCGGCGGCGCAGGGGGCTCGGCCGGCTGGGCCAGGGAGGCTTGGGGCGGCGCAGGCGGGAGTTGCGCCTTCGCGTAGCGCAGGCTCGCAGGCGGGGCGCGCTTGACCAGCGGCTCGTGCGCAGCGCGCCCGGGGGACGGCCCGGGGAAAGCGGCGTCGAACGCGG
>JAQGJX010000139.1 GCA_028290405.1 Hyphomicrobiales bacterium | reverse complement strand
CCTGCCGACGAAGTCGGCCAGTCTCACCAAGTCGCTCACCGTCCTGCACGTGCTCGCCACGAGCCTCGACTTCGAGAAAGGCGGCGAAGTGGCGCGCTCGCTGGCGCAGCTCTACGAATGGTCAGGCCGGCGGCGATGCCGTCCACGTAATGGGCCTGGTTGAGGTAGCCGAAATAGCTGCCGAGGTTCTTGGGGTGCTTCGTGCCGTCCCACAACGGCGCGGCGTGGCGGAACTCGACCTTGGGGTACTTCTTGGCGAGGTCCACCATGAAGGGTGAGAAATAGCCGAACGACGTGCCCAGAACGATGTTGGCGCCGTCGAGGTTGACCATGGACTCCATGGACTTCGCGCAGGCGTCCGTCTCCGGCACGTTCTCTTCTTCGACGGCCTTCACGTTGGGAACGAGCTTCAGCGCCTTGATGGCGGCGGCGTGCGCCTGGTTCCAGCCGAAATCGTCGCGCGGGCCCACGTAGACGATGCCGAGCGTGACGCCCGCGGCGAGCGCCGGGCCTGCCGAGAGGCCGAGCGCGCCCGCGGCGCCTATTGCTGAGGCGCCCTGCAAGAGTCGGCGGCGATTGATGCTGTTGCCTGTCATTGGAAATGCTCCCCTTGTGGCTTCGTCCGCGCCCCCCGGCGCAATGGCCACCAAAGCAGGAAAACTAAGCAGGAAGCATGCCAGAGAGGCTGCCCGGCGGCGCGCGCCGGGCCCATAAAAAACGCCAGCAGGCGAACCTGCTGGCGTGGAGCGGCGTCACATGCGTTGGATCAGAACTTCAGGCTGGTGCCCAGCGTGAAGGCGTTCTCGGTGCACGAGCCCTTGTTGGCGCCGGAGCACACGCCCGGCATGTTGGCCGTGTTGAGGCCGAACTTGTTCTGCCAGTAGCGGTAGGCGACGAACACTTCAGCGACGCCCGCGCGGCCCGTGGCGATCTTGCCCACGTCAAGCGTCAGGCGCTGTTCGCTGTTGAATTCCAGTTTCGTCTTTTCCGGCAGGAGCGGCGAACCGGTGCCCTTGGGGCCATAGAAGCCGGCGCGGCCGCTGAACGTGAGCGGGATGGCGGCGGGCAGGAAGCCCAGCGGCATCGCGTAATTGGTCTCGATGGCCCACGTGCCGTCGTAATGCGTGTTGCCGCCGGGCACGTTGTTGAAGACCTGCGCGAACGCGTTGTGGTTCCACTCGTTGCGATAGAGCGTCGCGACGTTGAAATAGCCCTTGTAGGGCAGGTCGAACGAGAACTGCAGACCCAGGTAGAGCTTGCGGACCGCCGGGGCCAGGAAGGTGTTCATCGTGTTGGCGTCGGCGCCGAACGCGAACGACACGTTGTTCATCGGGCCGTACGTGAAGGCCTTCGTGCCGAACAGCTGGTTGAAGCCGATCGTGCTGCGGAACAGGCCGTAGATTTCGGCCGCGCCCGCGCAACCGGCGGTCGGGCCGCCCGGAGCGCCGCACGGCGAGGCCGGATCGTCCGACGGCGACTTCAGGTAGTCGACCGTGAAGAAGTTGGTGCCGTAGGCCCACACGTCGAAGTGCGTGAAGCTGACGACGTTCTTGCCGAACTTGCCCGGCACGCCCGGATCGGTGGCGTTGAACTGGTAGGAATAGCTGATCGTGTTGTCGTTCACGAAGAAGATCGGCGCCAGCACAGGCTCCTTCGGGGGGCTCTTCAGAGCCCCAAGGTCAGCTGCGGACGCAGCGATGTTTCCTGCCGCGAGCGCAGCGCCCGCGACGATAAGCTTCTTCAACATGAGTGCCCCCAGATTTGTGACGCCGAATGGACCAGGCCTGCGCCCGGCGCCGCTACGGCTGCGGTTGAGAACCTACGGGCGGCTCAGGCAAAGCCGAAGAGTAAAGAAACCTCACGCCTGCCCTTAAGTTGCGCAATTGCGCCGCTCTAGGCCGCTCTTGGCCTATTCATGAGGCAGATCAATATCTTTCAGGAACGCTGAAGCTTTTTTGCAACACCTCCGGAGTCGGCGGAACGTCACGTCCGCGTCTCCAAACGTCATGCGATTGGCCCATTGTCGTGACGCAATGCCAACGGGCCCTCGCCGCGCTATCTAGAGGGCCTGCCGACTCCCCCAGGAGGTAGAGCCCATGTTGCAGTTCGAAGTTCGGTTCCTGAAGGACATCTGCGACTCCACCGGCCATCCGCACACCGTGGTGCAGCGCGCCGTGCGGGTGGACGCCGGCACGCCGGACGAAGCGCTGGTGATGGCGCAGGCGTTGTTCTGCGCCTCTGAGCGCATTTCCAACTGGACGATTCGCGCCAGCGCGTGCGACGCCCGCCCGCTCGCGCCTGTGGCGGCGATCGCGCCCCCCGTGCGCCCTGCCGCCCGCCCTCCGCGCCGCGCCTCCGGGCCGCGCTGAGGGCCCGGGCGCATGGATGACATGAGGCGCGCCGCCCGGTAGGGTCGCGCCCAAAAGGGGGCGCGGCATGCGGGTTCTGACTCATTTCATCGGCGGCGAGCATGTCGAGGGCGCCTCGGGACGCCATGCGGACGCCTTCCAGCCCATGACGGGCGAATGCGTCTCGCGCGTGCCGCTCGCCTCTGCGGCCGAAGTGCGCGCCGCGATCGCCAACGCGAAGGCGGCGCAACCCGCCTGGGCGGCCACCAACCCGCAGCGCCGCGCGCGCGTGTTCATGAAGTTCCTGCAACTCATGGAGCGTGACGGCGAGGCGCTGGCGGAATTGCTGGCCCGCGAACACGGCAAGACCATCCCGGACGCGCGCGGCGACATCCAGCGCGGCGTCGAAGTCGCGGAGTTCGCCTGCGGAATTCCCCACCTCCTGAAGGGCGAGTACACGGAAGGCGCCGGGCCCGGCATCGACGTCTATTCCATGCGCCAGCCCCTCGGGGTGGTGGCGGGCATTACGCCGTTCAACTTCCCCGCCATGATCCCCATGTGGAAGTTCGCGCCCGCCATCGCGTGCGGCAACGCGTTCATCCTGAAGCCCAGCGAGCGCGATCCCGGCGTGCCGTTGCGCCTCGCCGAACTGATGCTGGAGGCGGGCCTCCCGCCGGGGATCCTCAACGTCGTCAACGGCGACAAGGAGGCCGTGGACGCGCTGCTGGACGATCCGGACATCCAGGCGGTCGGCTTCGTGGGCTCCACGCCCATCGCCCAATACGTCTACGCGCGCGGCTGCGCCGCCGGGAAGCGCGTGCAGTGCTTCGGGGGCGCCAAGAACCACCTCGTGATCATGCCGGACGCCGACCTCGACCAGGCGGCGGACGCGCTCATCGGCGCGGGCTACGGGTCCGCGGGCGAGCGCTGCATGGCCGTCTCGGTCGCCGTGCCGGTGGGGAAGACGACCGCCGACGAACTCATGAAGCGCCTCGTCCCGCGCGTCGAAGCGCTCCGGGTGGGCCCCTCGACGGATTCGGGCGCGGACTTCGGCCCGCTGGTGACGCGCGCGCATCTGGACAAGGTGCGCGACTATGTTGACGTCGGCGTGCGCGAGGGCGCGTCCCTCGTGGTGGACGGCCGCGACTTCCGCCTGCAGGGCTACGAGAACGGCTTCTACATGGGCGGCTGCCTGTTCGACCATGTGACGCCGCAGATGCGCATCTACCGCGAGGAAATCTTCGGCCCGGTGCTGTGCGTGGCGCGCGCCGATTCCTACGAGACCGCCCTGCGCCTGTGCAACGAGCACGAATACGGCAACGGCGTCAGCATCTTCACCCGGGACGGCGACGCGGCGCGCGATTTCGCCGCGCGCGTGCAGGTCGGCATGGTGGGCGTCAACGTGCCGATCCCGGTGCCGCTGGCCTATTACACGTTCGGCGGATGGAAGCGCTCCGCGTTCGGCGACCTGAACCAGCACGGGCCTGATTCCATACGGTTTTACACCAGGACCAAGACGGTCACGTCGCGCTGGCCCGGCGGCGTGCGGGACGGCGCCAGTTTCGTCATTCCCACGATGGCCTGAACGTCATAGCGTCAGGGTCGCGGCCCGCCCGGCGTTGACTAGGCGGGGGCGTGGGTTCCGACAAAGAGAACAGGGCGCCGGGCGCCCGCGAGAGGGGACATCGCATGAGCAGCACGTTCGACAGGCGCATGGTCTTGAAGGGCGCTGCCGCCGCAGGCCTAGCGGCGTTGCCCGGCGCAGGCGCGCGGGCCCAGGGGGCGCAGAACTGGCCCAGCAAGAACATCACGCTGGTCGTGCCGTTCACGCCCGGGGGCTCGACGGACATTCTGGCGCGCATCGTCGGCCAGAAGTTCACCGCCGCCTGGGGGCAGGGGGTCACGGTGGAGAACCGGCCGGGCGCCGGGGGCGCCGTGGGCAGCGTGCAGATCGCCCGCGCGGCGCCGGACGGCTACACGATCGGCATGGGCCACATCGGCACGCTGAGCGTGAATCCCTCGCTCTACGCGTCGCTCCAGTACGATCCGCTCAAGAGCTTCGAGCATATCGGCATGCTGGCGCGCGTGCACAACATCATGGTCGTGCATCCGTCTGTTCCGGCCAACAACGTCGCGGAGCTGATCGACTACGCGCGCAAGAACCCCGGCAAGCTCAATTTCGGCACGGGCGGCAACGGCAGCGCGGCGCATATCGCCACGGCGGCCTTCATGGTCGCGACCGGGACCCAGATGGTGCACGTGCCCTATCGGGGCACGTCCCCGGCGGTGGCCGACCTGCTGTCGGGCCAGATCCAGCTGATGATGACCGGCGGCCCTGCGGTGCTGCCGCATGTGCGCGCCGGCACGCTGCGCGCGCTGGGCACCGCCAGCCTGTCGCGGCTGGCCTCCGCGAACGACATTCCCACCATCGCGGAAGCTGGCGTGCCGGGCTTCGAGGCTTCGCAATGGTACGGGCTCGTCGCCCCCGCCGGCACGCCTGCGGACATCATCGCCAAGCTGAACGCCGAAGTGCGCACCGCCATGGCGGACAAGCAGGTGGCCGAGACCCTCGACCGCGACGGCGCGGACCCCTGGGTCATGACGCCGGGCGAATTCCGCGACCACATCGACAAGGAAACGAAGCGCTGGGCGGAGGTCGTCGCCAAGGCGAAGATCCGCATCGAATAGCCCAAGGCCGCGCGGCCCGCCGCTCAGGCGGGC
>JAQGJX010000121.1 GCA_028290405.1 Hyphomicrobiales bacterium | reverse complement strand
GGCATGTGCATGCGCGCCTCAAGCATGGGCACGAAGGCGCGCTTGCGCAGCGCGGCGTCGTCGCGCAGCTTCGGGTTGTCGTGGCGCAGCAACTCGGAGATGTGCTTGCGGGCGATGGACCACGAATAGCCGCCCGCCGCCATGAACGTGTTGAGCGAGGGCCGGCGGAACACGCCGCCCGCCTGCATGCGCGGAATGAGGCCCGCCTCCTCGACGGCCGCGAGGTCCAGCACGAACTCGCCGATCGCAACGCCGACGCGCGGGCGCGAATCGCTGCGCGTGGAGAACACCCCGTAGGGAAGGTTCTGGATGGGAAAGCCGCACTCGGGCGCGACGTCGATGAAGGAGCGGAGGGCCGGATCGTTCGGGTGCATTGCGTTTCCTCAAGCGCTCGCGCCTGCGCGCGAAACTGGCGCCCGTTCTAGCAGAGCGGGGCGCCCCCTCAAAGCGCTCGCGCGGGCTCAGGCGGCCAGGCGCCGCGGCCGCTCCCGGCGGGCCGGCGCAAGTCACGCGTAACCATATGGAAATGTTTGGCGGGCATAACGAAGCTTGGTCTTCAGTGGAGCAGGCACATCAATGGCCGAGGATGCACCGGCGCCGCGCGTGCGAACGCTTCTGGCAGCCCGCATTTTCTACAACAACCGATTTTCCAGCGCCAATTGCGTGGTCCGGAACATTTCAGCCGACGGCGCGCGGATCGAATTCAGCAGCCAGCTTGCGCTGCCGGACGAGTTTGAACTCGTGCTGCTGCAAAAGAACCAGACCTTCCAGGCCCGCATCTCCTGGCGCAACGAACACGAGGTCGACGTGGCGTTCGTCAGGGCGCAGCGCGACTCCGGCCCGCCGGCGCTCGAGGCGCATCAGGACGACGCCCTGCGCCTGCTGAAGCAGGAGAACGAAAAGCTGCGCGGCATGGTGCTGGAGATGCGCACGCAGCTTGACGCCATGCGGGCCCGCGAGGGGCTGGGCCCCGCGCGCGCGCCCGACGCGGCCGGCCCCGACGTCCACGAGCCGATGGCGCTGGCGCGGCCCGCGTGAGATTTTGCGCCGGGCATTGAGCTTGGGGGCCGGGGGCATTACAACTCGCGCGCCCGCCCATCGGAAAACCTGAATGACCGACGCGCCCAAGACGAACCCGCAAGAGCAGGCTGCAATCCTCATGCAGGCCCTGCCGCACATGCTGCGCTACGACGACGCCATCGTGGTGGTGAAGTATGGCGGCCACGCCATGGGCGACGAGCAGGTCGCGCGCGAATTCGCCCGCGACATGGTCCTGCTGGAGCAATCGGGCGTCAATCCGGTCGTGGTGCACGGCGGCGGTCCGCAGATCGGCGCCATGCTGGCCAAGCTCGGCATCAAGTCCGAATTCGCCGCGGGCCTGCGCATCACCGACAAGGCCACGGTCGAGATCGTCGAAATGGTGCTGTGCGGCTCCATCAACAAGCAGATCGTCGGCTTCATCAACAATGAAGGCGGACGCGCGATCGGCCTGTGCGGCAAGGACGGCAACATGGTGGTGGCCGAAAAGGTCATGCGCTCCATCGTCGATCCGGACTCCAACATCGAGCGCATCGTGGACCTTGGCTTCGTGGGGGAGCCCGCGAAGGTAGACACGACCGTGCTCGACCAGGTGCTGGGCCGCGAACTCATTCCCGTCCTCGCCCCCGTGGCGCAGGGCGCGGACGGCGAGACCTACAACGTCAACGCCGACACGTTCGCGGGCGCCATCGCGGGCGCCCTGAAAGCCAAGCGCCTGCTGTTCCTCACGGACGTGCCGGGCGTGCTCGACAAGAACAAGCAGCTCATCAAGGAACTGTCCGTCGGGCAGATCCGCGACCTCATCGCCGACGGGACCATCACGGGCGGCATGATCCCCAAGGTCGAGACGTGCATCTACGCGCTCGAACAGGGGGTGGAGGGCGTCGTCATCCTCGACGGCAAATCGCCCCATGCGGTGCTGGTGGAGCTGCTGACGGACCACGGCGCGGGCACGCTCATCACCCGCTGAGGAGACGTGCGTGGCTCAGGCGGCGATCGCGAACATTCCGGGGGGCGAGCCATGAGCCGGCCCCCCGAGACCGCCGCAGTCCCCCACGCGGCCGTCGCCGACCCTGCGGCGCTGGAGGGCGTGCGCAGCGTCGCCGAGCGGTTCGCGCACGTGGACACGTGGGTGTTCGATCTCGACAACACGCTCTACCGGCCCGACAGCGACCTCTGGCCGCTGATCGACGACCGCATGACGGTGTTCATGTGCCACATGTTCGGCCTCGACGGCCTGTCCACCCGCGCCCTGCAGAAATATTACTACCTCAAGCACGGCACCACCCTGAAAGGGCTGGTGGACGAGACCGGCATGGACCCGGGCCCGTTCCTTGATTTCGTGCACGACATCGACCGCTCGTCCATCGTGGCGGACGCCGCGCTGGCCTCCGCCATCGCGGCGCTGCCGGGCCGCCGGCTGATTCTCACCAACGGCTCGCGGGACCACGCGCTGCGCACCTGCGAGGCGCTGGGCATCGACGCGTTGTTCGAGGACGTGTTCGACATCGTGGCGGCCAACCTGCTGCCAAAGCCCCACCCGGACGCCTACGAAATGTTCTTCGCCCGGCACGACGTGGAGCCCTCGCGGGCGGCCATGTTCGAGGACATCGCCCGCAACCTGCTGGCGCCACACGCGCGCGGGATGGTGACGACGCTCGTGACCCCAGTGCAAGGCTCGCCCGACCACCGGGACCCGTGGGAGACCGCCAGAACGCATCCGCCCCACGTGGATTTCGTCACCGACGACCTCGCGGCCTTCCTGGCCACGGTGCGCCCGCCGGCGCGGTGAATTCCTGAACAAAAAAGCCGCGCCGCGCTGTTGCCAACCGCCCCCGAAGCCGCTACACGAAGCCCACGCCGGTTCGCCCGGCGATGCGGAGGCGGGGCCTTGAGCCCACCCTCCAAACTGCGCGCCCGTAGCTCAGCTGGATAGAGCACCAGACTACGAATCTGGGGGTCAGAGGTTCGAATCCTTTCGGGCGCGCCATTTACGTACAAAACCACGAACATTCTGGAAGCCGGTCTGTCGGCCAGCGATGACGTTGGCGAGCGACGCCTTTTCCCCGATAATCCTGACCACATCGTCGTCGACTTCGACCGCGGAGATCACCGAGCGCAGGTAGGCGTTGCGAGCCTGTGTGTCGTGCTCAGGTAGGCCTGCAGCGGCTCAAGCAGGTCCAGCGGCCATAGCGCCTCATGGAGCTGGTGGGTCTTGGTCTCGCTTTCCTCCAGCACCAGCAACCAGACTCCATCGGCTTCGACCAGGTTCGCCCCCAAGGTCAGGCGGGCAAGGTTCCTGCGCCGCAGCGGAACCAGCGACAGGAAGGCGATGATGAGGCCGTCGCGGTGCGCGATCGCCGCTTGGCGCGCCGTGAGCCCTTCAAGCATAGCCCCGTCGATCAGCCGTAGCCCCAGATCGAGCAGGTCCTCAGACAGCCGCAGCTTCGACTTGTCGCGCACCGGGCGATGCCGGGCGCGCACCTTCGCGGCGATCCGGTTGATGAAGCTCCAGTCTTGGCCCGGCGCCATCGCCTTGGCGACTTCGCCGAGTTCCTGCAGTCAAGCAAGGATCGTGGCGGACCCGTTGCCGAGGGCTTGCAGCGCCTCGAGGTAGGCGCGCGCCCGCTCGGCGTAATGCGGGCTTGCGGCGCCAGAAGCAGCGCCTCGGGCGCGCTCGCCTGCACAAAGGTCTGCCAGCGGCCATAGCCCTTCTCGGCCTTCCGATTGGAGGCCTCCGCGTGCCCGGCTCGGGCGCCGCCGTCCTCAAACGACAGCAGCTCGATGGGCGCGCAGGCCGCGCGCCAAAGCCGCCGGTCAGCTTCAGGCCAGGTCGCCAGCGGCATGCAGGCGCGCGCGGGGGCCTTGCCGCGTCCGTAGAGGCCGCCGCTCACTTGTCGTCTCCGGCCGACTTGCGCGCCGGTTTGGCGGGCGCCTCCAGCGCGCGGCGTCGTTCGGCGATGACGGCGGCGAAGTGGCTCCCCGCGGAGCGGGTCTCTGCGCCCGCGTAGATGCTGGTGGTGGTGGTGATGGAGCGATGGCCGAGGACGCGGCGCATGACCTCGTACTGGCCCGGCCGCGCATCAAGGAAGATCTTGCCGCCCGCGTGCCGAAAGAGGTGCGCGTTGAACGCCATCCCGGTGTAGCGGAACACCGCCTTGGCGATTTGCGGCGCAAGGGCGCCGGGCTGCTTGGGCGCGCCGTTCTCTCCGGGAAACAGCGCGTCGCTTGGACCCTTGAGCAGGTGCGGGCGATGCTCGCGCACATACCACGCGAGGATCTCGACGGTTTGCGCGGGCAACTCGAAGTCGATCGGCTCCCCATTCCTCACATCCGCCTCCGCGACGATGAGGTAAAGGCGCTTGCCGCGGCTGACCAGGTTGTGGGTCAGGTCGAGGGCGGCAAGGTTCTTGCTGCGGATCGGCGCGGCTTGCAGCAGGGCGATGGCGGCGCCCATCTGGGCCTCGACCGCCTTGGGGCGCGGCGCGCGCTTGTCCTTGTCCACCTTCGCGCGGATCCGCTCCGGCGCGCTGAGAAACAGCGCCACCTTGCTGTGCACTGAGGCTCCGCAGCGCGGAGGTCAGCCTGAACCGCCTGTTCTGATCCAGACCCGCGAGCAGGCCCTCCCAGGCCGGCAGCAGGGGCTGGGTGCTGCGTCCCGGCAACATGGGGCGGGCAAGCGCCAGCGCCTCGCCCAGCAACGAGCGCAGATTGGCCCAGCGGCCCTTGGTGAGGCCAAGCGCCTCGGGCGAGAGGCCGTCGAGCCTGCGGCGAAGCAGAGCGACGTCGGCCGCGATCTCCTCCGGTTGGCCGCCGAGCGCATGTCCTGCTTCTAGCGGTCGGTGATGTCCGCATTTGAAATCAACAGGATAAGGTCGGCGCGTGGCGCGTGAAGGTTGCGTGAAGGTCATGAGGGGGAGTTCAGTTCGCGCCCTCCCGGCGCGCCGCCGCTTTCCGCCCCCGAGGCGGAGAGGAAGTCCTGCAGGCCGCGGCGCTCACCCACACTGACCGGCCGATCCGCACAGCCTTCAGTTGACCGCAAGAGATCAGACGGCGGATCGTCCTCTCCGACACGTTGAGAAAGGCCGCCACCACGCGCACGTGGAGCAACGCGCCATCAAGTTTCGTCTCGCTCAAAGGAATGCGCCGGGACGGGCGATCCGGGCGGGCCGCCCAGTCAGGGAGCGGGTGCGAACTGGCGAGAGTGTCGAACGGCGGGGACTTGGAGGGCAGCGTCATGCTGCGATTGAGACACAGACGGCCCCGAGCCAAATCCCACTAGCCGCGCGGCTTCTCTGACGGTTGTGG
>JAQGJX010000067.1 GCA_028290405.1 Hyphomicrobiales bacterium | reverse complement strand
TCCTCGCCCGCCTCCTCGGCGCTGCCCCACACGGTTTTCGTCATGGCGCCCAGCCGCGTATCGTCAAAGCCGAACACCTTGCCGACTTCGCGCAGCGCCGAGCGGCCGCGATAGGAAATGACTGCGGCGGTGAGCCCCGCGCGCTCGCGGCCATAGCGGTTGTAGATGTATTGCATCACCTCTTCGCGCCGCTCATGCTCGAAATCGACGTCGATGTCGGGCGGCTCGCGCCGCTCCGCCGAGATGAAGCGCTCGAACAGGAGATCGTGCTTGGTGGGGTCGACCTCCGTCACCCCGAGGCAGAAGCACACGACGGAATTAGCCGCCGAACCGCGCCCCTGGCACAGGATGCCGCGCGTGCGCGCGAAGCGGACGATGTCGTGCACGGTGAGGAAATAGGCCGCGTAGCCCAGCTCCGCCACGATGGCGAGCTCATACTTGATGGCGGTGGCGACAGTGTCGGGAACGCCTTCCGGATAACGGTTTTTCGCGCCCGCCCACGCGAACGCCTCCAGCGCCTCCTGCTCGCTGGAATAGCCCTCGCGCAGTTCGTCCGGGTATTCGTAGCGCAATTGGTCGAGCGAGAAGCGCACCCCCTCCAGAAAACGCAGCGTCTCGTCCACAGCCCCGGGCGCTTCGGCGAACAGGCGGCGCATCTCGTGCGCGGGCTTGAGATGGCGCTCCGCATTGGCGTGCAGCACCCGCACGCCCGCCTGCTCGATTCCCACGCCTTCGCGGATGCACGCCAACGCGTCGGCGAGGTCGCGCCGCGCGGGATCGTGCATGAGGACGTCATTGACCGCGATGAGCGGCAGGCGCAGCTCGCGCGCCAGCCGCACGCGTCCCGCAAGGGACTCGCGCATGCGCGCGTCATGGACAAGCCGGGCGCCGATCCACACGCGGCCCGGCGCGAGGTCCGCGAGACGCTTGGGAATGACGTGCGATGAAGGCGTCTGGCTCCACGCGCCCGGATGGGAGGCGACGCGTGGTTCAGGCGCTTTGTCCGCTGACTTTGCGTCTCCGGCCCCTGGGTCCCGGGTTCTGGCTGCGCCAGCCCCGGGAAAGTGGAGCACGTTCGGCGCACTTTTCGCTGGCGGCTTGTCCCCGGTCCACGTGCTCTCCTCCAGCACGATGAATTGCAGCCCCTCGCGCCAATCCGCCAGGTCTTCAAAGAACAGGATGCAATCGCCCTTGCGGGCGCGCAGGTTGCCGCGCGTGAGCAGGCGGCACAGGCGGCCCCACGCGGCGCGGTCCTGCGGGTAGGCGACGATGTCGGGCGCGCCGTCGCAGAACACGAGGCGCGCGCCAGCGATCACCCGGACGCTGGCGTTGGTTTCGCGCGCATACACGTGGGCGCGCACCACGCCCGCCACCGAATTGCGGTCCGCGATCCCGACCCCCGCGAGCCCCAGCTCCTGCGCCTGCGCGACGATCTCCTCGGGATGCGAGGCGCCCCGCAGGAAGGAGAAGTTCGTCGCGACCGCGAGTTCCGCGTAGCTCATCCGAAAAAGCCCTGCACGTACCAGCGGGGACGCTGCGCCTCGCGCCCGTAAAGCCCCTCGCGGAACAGCCAGAAACGCCGCCCATGGGTGTCTTCCACGCGAAAATAATCGCGCGTCAGGCTGGCGGCTTCCTGCTTCCACCATTCGGGCGCGATGCGCTCCGGCCCCTCGATGGCCGCGACCTCGTGCATGATGCGCCGCCAGCGGAATTTCATCGGCGGGCCGTCGGGCACGTCCGCGATGGCCTCGATGAGCTCGGGACGCGCGAACAGCCGCAGCGGCCGCGCCCCTTCCACCGGGACAGGCTCGGCGTTCGGCGCCGGGCGCACGGCGGGCTGCACGCCCGAGGCCAGTTCCGGAATGTGCGTGTCGTGCGCCACGAAACGCAGCACGCGATGGGCGCCGAAGCGCGCGCTCATGCGGTCGAGGAAGTCGGCCAGCGCGTCGGCCTTTTTCGCCCGCGCGAAACCCGCGCCCGAATCGTCCGCCAGGTCCGACGCCTGCAGCCCCAGCCCATCCTGCCGCGCCTGGAGTCCTTCGGCCTCCATGACCGCAAGGCGAATGAGGTCGAAGCCGTAGCCTGCGTCCAGCGCGTCGCTCGCCTGCACGGCGTCGAGCTTTTCGCGAAACAGACGCGCGATGGCCTTGGGATCGCGCTGGGGCCGGCTGGTGGCGCAATCCACGCGCCGCACGGCGCCGTCGACGCGAAACAGGATGGCGGCGAGCTTGCGCGCGCCCTCGTGGTGGCGCGTCAGCATGTCGGAAAGGTCCTGCGCCAGAGCGAGAATCGTCGCGTCGATGTGCTCGCGCGCCGTGACGCTGTCCGCAAAGCGCCGCTCGGCCACATAGGCCGGGGCCTCGAAGCGCGGCGAGATGGCGCTGCGCACGGCGCCCATCATGGCGTCGTAGCGGGCGAACACCTGCGCGCCAAAGCGCGCCGTGATGGGCGCGCGCGGCCGCAGGGCGATGTCGCCGATCTGCTTCAGGCCCGTCTGGGACAGCGCGAGGGCGGCGTCGGGCGCGATGCGCAGCGCCGCGACGGGCAGCCTGTCCATGGCGCGCGCCAGCGCCTTGGCGTCGCCTGCGGGGAGAATGCGCGCCGGGGCGGACTGGGGGCCAAAGCGCGCCAGCGCCCACGCGGCTTCCGGCGTGTCGGCCAGCGCCGCGCGGGCGCCGTGGCGCGCCAGCTTGCTTTCCACGAGCGCCAGCGTCGCCGCCTCTCCCCCAAAGAGATGCGCCGCGCCCGCAATGTCGAGCACCACGCCGTCCGGGGCGTCGCTGGCGGCCAGCGGCGTGAACCGCCGGCACCAGTCGGCGACCCGCTCAAGGTTTTGCGCGCGCGTCTCAGGCGACCCGGCCGAGGGGTCCGCGAGCGTGGGGAGGTAGACGGAGAGATAACGCGACACTGAAAAAGTCCTCTTCCCGATTGGCTGGCAGCAGGTCGAAATCGTGGAGCGCGTCCGGCTTCAGGCCCGGGACGGCGCCCGGCGGCCCGGTGTGGCGCACCCGCCAGGTCTGGGCGCCCGGCAAGGGCTTGCGGCCCGCCGAGGGGCGCGGCGACGGACGGGCGGAAATCTCGAACCGCATGGGCGTGGGGGCGAGGAACGGCAGGCGTTCGCTGGCGGGCGGGCGCAGCAGGATGGCCCGGGCGCCCGCCGTGCGCGCCGCCATGGCGAGCCGGCGGATCAGCTTGGGGGCGTCTTCCCCCGCCAGGCCGCGCAGGCTGGCGGGTTCAGCCACGATGGCCCCGAACGCCCGCGCCCGGATGGCCTCCTCCATGGCGAGCCACACGTCGCCCGTGCGCGCCATGCGCATGAGCACGACGTCGCGCAGGCCGAGGTCGTAGGGCGCAAGGCCGGGCCCGTACGGCGCGCCCCATTCGGCGAGGGCGAAATCTTCCGCGATCCACAGCACCCCGCCCCCCTCCCCCTCATGGAAGCGGCTGGCCAGCGCCAGCGCGAACCCCGTCGCGGCGGCGTTGTCGAACGCGTGCGCGGGGGCGATCTCGAAGAACGCCGCCCGCCGCCGCGCGAGGCTCGCGCCCGCGTCCTCCGGCCCGGCGGACGCCCCGCCCCCCGCCTCGATGCGGGAGATGGCTTCGCGCAATAGGGCGACGTGTTCCGAACTGCCGCTGGGCGACATCGGTTCTCTCCAAGGGTTCGTTCTGCATTTGTTCTAGGAAACAGCGAATGCAGGGGAGAGTCAAGGAGAGTCAGGACGGTCCCTGTGGGCTTATCCTGCGGGCGTCGCGCGCGCCAGGAGGCGCGCGGTCCAAGGGGCCGCCGGCCCGCGCGCCTACGGGCGCGCAACCCAAGCCGCCTGACTCAGGGGGACGAGGCCTACTGCCCGGGGGCCGGGAGCTGGGATCTTTCGATGGCGCCCGGCAGGGGCTTGTCGGGCGTCTTGTCCACGCCGGCGTCGATCACCGACGTCACCTGCGAATCGTCCGCGCGCTGGCGGGAGAGCTGCGCGCCGATCTGGCGGATGACCTGCGGGGCGCTGGCGTAGGCGCCGTGGTTGATGAGTCCGTCGGAGATCGAGCTGAGGTCGTAGACCTTCACGCCCAGCCGCTCGAGTTCGGCCCGGTCGCGGGCGCTGTTGGGATCGATCGCGCCAAGGCGCGGGCGGTCGCCCGCCAGCGTGCTCGACAGCGACAGCGCACGGTCGCCCGTGGAGCTGAACACCGCGACGTTGGCGCCCGAACCCAGCCGCGCCATCTGCTGGCGGAACACGGAAATGTCGATGTCCGGCGCGGCGAGCATCACGTTGCCAAGGCGCCCGTCCAGCAGGTGCTGGCCGCCGATGGCGGTTTCGCGCAACGCTTCCATCGCCAGCCAGCCGCCCATGGAATGCGCGAGCACATGCACCCGGCCCACGCCCGGCGTCTGCGACACGTCGCGCATGAGGCGCGAGAGCGCGTCGCGCGAGATTGTGGCGTTCTCCTTCGCCGAGCCGTAGGCGAACACGTTGTCGCGCGAGGGCCAGGTGAACAGCACCGGCACGCCGCCGAAGCGGCCGTCGTTGACCAGCTGCGCGAGACGGAAGCGCGCCTCGTCGAGGCTCGTGTTGAACCCGTGCACGAAGATCAGCACGTCGCGGCTGGAGCCGACGCGGCCCGACAGGTGGGTGGCGAGCTGGCTGGAAAACTGATCGGTTTCGACGGGCTGGGTTTCGGCGAGCACGAAATGGCTCTGCGGCGAGGCCTTGCCGAAGCTGGGACGCTCGATCACCCCGGGCTTGTGCCCCGGGGGCACGGACACGAGCGCGAACGAGAAGCGCGCGTTGGAGCGGGGGGCCTCATAGCCAGCGCTGTCCTGTCTGTCGTCGCGGCGGGTGGAGGCCACGAACAGCGGAATCTGCACCGCTTCACCGGTCGCCTTGGAGCCAAGCCCGACCGCCGAGGCGCTCATGCTCGAAAGCCCCACGCTGGCGCAGCCGGAAAGAGACGGAGCCGCGGCGAGCGCCAGAAGGCAGGCGAGCGTGCGGGCGCGAAAGCGCGGGATGCGGGAAAGCTGAGGCATGAACGGTTGATGCACGAATTTCGCCCAGGGGAAAAGGAGCCGCTATTGAAAGCGCGCAAACGCTTAACGAGACGTGAACGGCGCAGCCCGCCGTTCGCCCGGTGTCATGCGCCGCGATCGTGTCCACATTGGGACTCGATGGTAGAGTGAGGCGATGAAGACAGTTCTGGTGACCGGCTTTGGAGCCTTTCCGGGCGCTCCCTCCAATCCCACGTTGGCGATCCTCGCGCGGCTGGAGCGCGACTGGGGCCGGGCCCTCGCGCGCGCCGGGCTGGACCTGCGCACCGCCTGCCTCCCGGTGGCCTATGAGGGCGCCGAGGAGCGCATCGGGGCGCTGATCGCCGACGCGCGGCCGGACGTGGTGCTGCACCTGGGGCTGGCGGGCCGGCGGCGGACGCTGACCTTCGAGACCCGGGCGCGAAACCGGCTGAACACGATTCACCCGGACGGGGCGCGCCGGTTGGCGGACCGCACCCACGTGGCGCCGGGCGGACCCATGAGCCTGCGCGTGCGGGCGCCGGTGGCGCGCGCCGTCGCGGCCATGGCGCGCTCAGGGGCGCCGTGCCGGCCCTCGGTCGACGCGGGGGACTACCTCTGCAACCAGACGCTTTATGCAAGCCTTTCAACGGCCCAGCCCGTGGTGGCGTTCCTCCATGTGCCCCGGCCGAGCCTGCGCCGCACGCCTTTGCCGGCCATGGTGCGGGCCGTGGTGGCGGCCCTGCGGGTTTTGGCCCGTGAGACCTCGCGCATTCCCCCTGTAAAAACCCGCCAGTTTGATTGACGCGTTGCGGCCGCTGCCCTAGTGCTGCGCGACTTTAGTGGAACGACGGGGAGGTCGGGACAGACGATGACGATGGACGCAGCAACTTTCTGGCTACCGCTACTCAAGATCATGTGGATCAACATCCTGCTGTCCGGCGACAACGCGGTGGTTATCGCGCTGGCGTGCCGGGGGCTCCCGGACCAGGCCCGCAAGTGGGGCATCATCCTGGGCGCGGGCGTGGCCATCGTCATGCGCATCGCCTTCACGGGCGTCGTCGCCACCCTGATGGAATGGCCGTACCTGAAAATCATCGGCGGGCTGCTGCTGTTCTGGATCGCCATCCAGCTCCTGATCGAGAACGGCGACGAGAAGGACGTGAAGGAGACCGACACGGTCTGGGCGGCGGTGCGCGTGATCGCCATCGCGGACCTGGTCATGTCGCTCGACAACGTGGTCGCCATCGCGGCGGCCGCCAACGGCTCGTGGACGCTGATCACCATCGGCCTCGGCTTGTCGATCCCGCTCATCATCTTCGGCGCGCAGCTTGTCATCCTGCTGCTCGAGCGTTTCCCCTGGCTGGTCTGGGCGGGCGCGGCGCTGCTGGGCTGGGTCGCGGGCGAACTCATCAACGACGAGCCCTTCGTGGCGAACGTGCTGCACGGCCTGCCGGGCGCGGTGAGCCACTTCCTGCTGCCGATCGTCGGCGCTGCGTTCGTGGTCGGCGCGGGCTGGCTCCTGCGTCGCCGCCATGCGGCCGCCCACAGCCCCGATCCGGCTTGAGAAACGAGGTCCGGCCGGCGCCTAGCGCACCGGCTGGATCATGCCCCTGGGGGGCGCGAGGATTGTCACGCAATCCTTGCGCCCGCTTCCGATGCAGCGGCGCATGCGCTCCTGCTCGTCGATGGACTTGAACGTCCACACCATGCCGAGCGCCAGCATGAGCAGCACGGCGGCGGCAGCCAGATTCACAAAATGACGATGCCCGTAGTCGATCTCCCGCGACCGCTCGGGCGGGGGAGAGAGCGCTTGTCCGTCGGTGGATCGTCCGCTCATCCTGGTCCGCGTCCGCTCATCGTGCGCCGAAGGCGCTTGCCGGGCGGCAGCTTGCGCCCGGCGCAGGCGCTTTGCAACGCCTCGCGCTAGCGCCAGGGCGCCAGCGGCAGGCCGGCGTAGTTCTCCGCCAGAAACGTGCGGCCGGCCCGCGAGTTCATCACCGTGTCCAGCTCGGCGATCTGGCGCTTCTTGTCGAACGGCGAGGCGTCCATCAGCGGATGCAGCATGGTGGTCATCCACCACGAGAAGTGCTCGGCGCGCCAGATCCGGCGCAGGCACTCGGGCCCATAGGTCTCGAACTGCGAGCTGTCGCGGCGCTTGTAGTGCGCCACGAAGGCGCGGGCGAGGACGCTGATGTCGGCGATGGCCAGGTTCATGCCCTTGGCGCCCGTGGGGGGCACGATGTGGGCGGCGTCGCCGGCAAGGAACATGCGGCCGTGCTTCATTGGCTCCGTGACGAAGCTGCGCATGGGGGTGATGCCGACCTGCATCAACTCGCCCTCGTGCACCGTCAGCCCCTCGTGCTGGCCAAGGCGCTTGCGCAGCGCCTCCCAGATGCGCTCGGCGGGCCAGTTCTTCACGTCGTCGTCCGGCTCCACCTGGAGATAGGCGCGCGTCACCTTCGGGGCGCGCATGGAGAACAGCGCGAAGCCTTCCGGATGGTGGCTGTAGATCAGTTCCTCGGACGGAGGCTCGGCGGCGATCAGCATGCCGAGCCACGCGAACGGGAAGATGCGGTCGAACGTTTGCAGCACGCTGGCGGGAATGGCGCCGCGCGCGACGCCATGGAAGCCGTCGCAGCCCGCGATATAGTCGCACTCCAGCGTCTTCTCGACCCCGCCCTCGACGTAACGCACGTAGGGGCGCTCGGTGTCCAGCCCGCCGATCTCCCGGGCTTCCGCCTCGAACACGATGGCGCCGCCCGCCGCGAGCCGCGCGGCGATGAGGTCCTTCACGACTTCCTGCTGGCCGTAGATGGTGACGCGGCGGCCGGTGTGCTCGCGCATGTCGATGCGGTGATATCGCCCGTCGAAGGTGAACTGCACGCCGTCATGCGGCAGGCCTTCGCGCACCAGCCGCTCGCCCACGCCCGCCTCGGTCAGGAGGTCGACGGTGTTCTGCTCCAGCAACCCCGCCCGCACGCGCCCCTCGCCATACGCGCGGCTGCGCGATTCCAGCACGACGGACTCGATGCCTTCCAGATGCAGGAGGTGCGACAGGAGAAGCCCCGCTGGCCCGCCGCCAATGATGCCGACCTGTGTACGCATGGGACGCTCCTGCTGTTGTGCTGATCTTTGGCTGCCTTCTCCCGCGCGCGGGAGAAGGCGGCAAGGCGCTTACTTGCCCCAGACTTCTTCCGCCACTTCCACCACGAAGCGCAGCTTGTCCCACTGCTGCTGCTCGGTGAGCGTGTTGCCTTCCTCCGTGGAGGCGAAGCCGCACTGCGGGGAGAGGCAGAGCTGGTCGAGGCTGGTGTACTTCGTGGCTTCCTCGATGCGGCGCTTGATCGAGTCCTTCGATTCAAGCTCGCCGGTCTTCGACGTCACGAGGCCCAGCACGACGGTCTTGTTCTTCGGCAGGTGGCGCAGCGGCGCAAGGTCGCCCGAGCGGTCGTTGTCCCACTCGAGGAAATAGCCGTCGAGGTTGATCTTGTTGAACATCAGATCGGCGATGTGCTCATAGCCGCCGGACGCCACGAAGGTGGAGCGGAAGTTGCCGCGGCACACGTGCATGGTGATGCACATGTCCGTCGGGCGGTTCTTCAGCGCGGTGTTGAGCGCGTACGCGTAGGCCTGCTCCAGCTCGTCCGGGTTGTCGCCGCGGTCTTCCAGCATCTTGCGCTGGGCGGGATCGCAGAAGTAGGCCATCGAGCAATCGTCGATCTGGAGATAGCGGCAGCCCGCGTCGTAGAAGCCCCGGATGGCCTGCGCGTAGGCGTTCCCGAGATCGGTCCAGAAATCGTCCATCCTGGGATAGACATTGCGGTCGATCATGCCCGTGCCGCCGCGATAATGCAGCATGGACGGCGAGGGAATGGTCATCTTCGGCGTGCGCTTCGTGTTCGCCTTGAGGAACTTGAAGTGCTCGATCTGCGGATGGCTCTTGGAGCCCATCTTGCCGTACACGTAGGGCGCCTCGGCCTTGGTGGTGACGCCCGCGAACTTGATGCCGCCCTCGACTTCGCGGATCTGCACGCCGTCGAGCTGGCTCAGGAAGTCGTAGTGCCACCAGGCGCGGCGGAACTCGCCGTCCGTGATGGCTTGGAGGCCGACCTCCTCCTGCTTGGCGATGATCTTGCGGATCTCGTCGTCCTCGACCTCCTTGAGGGCGGCGGCGTCGATCTTGCCGGCGGCCTTGGCGAGGCGCGCCTCCTTGAGGCGCGGCGTGCGCAGGATGGACCCGACGTGGTCGGCGCGGAAAGGCGGGGTCGTGCGTTGCATGTGCGTCTCCTCAAGCCATTTCTGTTCTGGCGCGACAAAGAATGAGCTCAGGCGTGGGCCTTCTCGGCCACGCCCAGAAGGCGCGCCAGAGTCTCCGTATCGTTCGCGAGTTCGGCGCTCGTGCCGCTGTAGGCGACGGCTCCGCGTTCGAGGATGATCGCCTCGTCCGTGAGCGGGAGAATCTTGCGGGCGCTTTGCTCGACCATGATGGCGCTCATTTTCTCCTCGCGCACGATTCTGCGCAAGGCCGCCAGCAGCTCGTCGACGATGATCGGCGCTAGACCTTCGAGGGGTTCGTCCAGCAGCAGCAGCCTTGGATTGGTGGCCAGCGCGCGCGCGATGGCGAGCATCTGCTGCTCGCCGCCCGACAATTGGTTGCCCATGTTGCGCTTGCGCTCGGCGAGGCGGGGGAACATGCCGTAGAGCCGCTCCAGGTCCCACGGGCCCGGCCGCATGATGGCGGTCAGGTTCTCGTCCACCGTGAGGGACTTGAAGATGTTGCGCTCCTGCGGCACCCAGCCGACGCCTGCGCGCGCCCGCTCGTCCGGCCGCGCCTTCGTGACGTCGCGCCCGTCCAGCCAGATGGAGCCGCCGCGATGGCGCGTGAGGCCCACGATGGTGTTGATGAGCGTGGTCTTGCCCACCCCGTTGCGGCCCAGCAGCGCCAGCGACGTGCCGGGCTTGAGCGCCAGCGAAACCCCGTTGAGCACCAGCGCCTCGCCATAACCGGCGCGCACGTTGTCCAACCGCAGAATGTCAGCGTGAGCCTCAGACATTCGAGATCACCTCTTCGCCCAGATAGACCTGCCGCACGCGCGGATCGTTGGCGATCTCGTCGCGCGTGCCTTCCACGAACAGCGCGCCGTTGACCAGCACCGACAGCGTTTTCGCAAAGCGGAACACGAGGTCCATGTCATGCTCGATCAGGATCAGCGACACGTGGGCGGGCAGCGCCGCCACCACGTCGAGAATCTGGTCGCGCTCGCCTTCCGGCACGCCGGCGGCCGGCTCGTCCAGCAGCAGCACCTGCGGCTTGGCGGCCAGCGCGATCGCGATCTCCAGCAGGCGCTGGCGGCCATAGGCCAGCGAGCCGACGCGCGCGTGGATCACGTCCGACAGGCTGAGGCGGGCGAGCAGCGCCGCCGCCTCGTCCACCAGATCGCTGCGCACGCCCACGGGCTTGAACCAGCTCGAGGCTGCGTTCTCGCGCTCGTTGATGGCGATCAGCACGCTCTGCAGCGGCGTGAGGTCCGCATAGAGCTGGTTGATCTGGAAGGTGCGGGCGATGCCTGCCCTCGAGCGGGCGCGCACGCTCCAGTTGGTGATGTCGACGCCGTTCAGCAGGATCGTGCCGCTGGTGGGCAGCAGCACGCCCGAGAGCTGGTTCACGAACGTCGTCTTGCCCGCGCCGTTGGGGCCGATGAGCGCATGGCGCGCGCCGGCCGGAAGGCTGAACGTGACGTTGTCGGTGGCGGTGATGCCCCCGAACGCCTTGCACAGCGCCTTCGTCTGAAGCACAGGACTGGCCGTTTCCACGGCCGCGGCGGTCTGCACGAAGCTCATGGGTTCTTGCCCTCGTGGCTCTTTTGCGTGAGGCGCCTCCAGCCGTTGGCCATCAGGCCGACGATGCCGTTGCGCACGAACAGGACCAGCAGCACGAGGACGAGGCCCACCCAGAACAGCCAGTACTGCGGCGTGATGTTGCCGATGAAGTCCTGCATGATGCGGAACGCCACCGCGCCGATGAGCCCGCCGTACAGGTGGCCGGAGCCGCCGAAGATCAGGATGAGCAGCGAGTCCGCCGAGCGGTGGAACGCCACCATGTCGGGCGAGGCGAATTGCGTGGTCTGCGTGAGCAGGCCGCCCGCCAGCCCGGCGATCGCCGCCGAGATGGTGTAGATCGCCACCAGGCGCGCGTTCACCGGCATGCCGATGGCGCGCGCGCGCAGCGGATTGCCCTTGATGGCCAGCAACGACAGGCCGAACGGCGAGTTCACCAGCCTGCGGCAGAACCAGAAGCACACGAAGGTGACGATGAGCACGTACCAGAAGGCCGTCTTGCCGTAGAGGTCGAAGCTCCACATGCCCAGGACGTTCGAGGACATGACGCCCTGCAGGCCGTCCGAGCCGCCCGTGACGCTCTTGGCCTGCGTGACGATTTCCTCCACGATCAGCGCGACGCCCAGCGTCACCATCAGGCGCGTGAGGTCGGAGCCGCGCAGCACCAGGAAGCTGGTGACGAAGCCCACAAGCCCCGCCGCGCCCGCCGCGATGACGAGGCCCAGCAGCGGATCGCTCCACGGCCCCGCGCCCGCCCCGTACTTGGCCGCAAGGCCCGCCGCGTAGGCCCCGACGCCGAAGAACGCCCCCTGCCCCAGCGTGACAAGGCCCGCATAGCCCAGCGTCAGGTCGATGGAGAGCGCCAGCAGGCCCAGGATGAGGATTTCGCTGATGAGCATCAGCTTGTTGGGGAACACGAAGTAGGAGCCGAGCGCGAGGCCCCAGAAGGCGAACTCGTACCAGCGCCAGCGCGAGCCAGCCAGCAGGCGGGCCGCGGGGGAGACAGCGGGGGCGCCGGAAGCGGCCGGCGGGGCCGCCGCCTCCGCGGGCGGCTTTGCGTCGATGGCGCTCATCGCTTCGCGCTCCGGGTGAACAGGCCCTGGGGACGGAAGATGAGCACGGCCACCATGATGGTGTAGATGATGAAGCCGCCCACGGCCGGGATGAAATACTTGCCCGCCACGTCCGCGACCCCAAGCAGGATCGAGGCGAAGAACGGGCCGGTGATGGTGGAGGCGCCGCCGACGGAAATCACGATCAGGAAGTAGATCATGTATTTCAGCGGGAAGCTGGGATCCATGCTGAGGATCGAGGCGCCCAGCGCGCCGCCGAGGCCCGCCAGGCCCGAGCCGACCGCGAAGGTGAGCGCGAAAATGCCCGTCACGTCGATGCCGAGGCCGCGCGCCACGCGCCCGTCGTCCACCGAAGCGCGCAGCCGGCTGCCGAAGCGCGTGCGGGCGATCACGTATTGCAGCGCGATGGTGAGCAGGCCGCAGATGGCGATGACGAACAGCCGGTACACGCCGACGTTCGCGCCCAGAATCTCCACGCGCCCGTTGAGTTCGGGCGGCAGGTTCACGATCTGCTGGCTGGCGCCCATGGCGTAGTCCACGGCCGCCGTGGCCATGAAAATCAGCCCGATGGAGAACAGCACCTGGTCCAGGTGCGTCTTGTCATAGAGCCGCCGGTATAGCGTGCGCTCCAGGACGACGCCCAGGACGGCGGCGAAGATGAACGCCGCAGGCAAGCACCAGTAAAACGAAATGCCCATGCGGTTCATCATCACCACGGTGAGATAACCGCCCGCCATCGCGAAGGCGCCATGGGCGAGGTTGATGAAGTTCATCAGCCCGAGAGTGATGCACAGCCCGACGGCCAGCACAAAGAGCAGCATGCCATAGGCCACGCCGTCGAATAGAATGGTCAGCAAAGCGCCCTCCGCGCCTGGAGATAGCGCCCCCGCGTGTGCGGAGGCGCGCCGTTTCTTTTTTTAGTCGACGTCGGTTCCCGATCGTTTCTTCTTACTTGTGAATCGGGTCCTTGACCTGCTTCACCACGTCGAACTCGATGTTGTAGAGCTCGCCGTCCTTCTTCTCGACCTTGCGGATGTAGACGTCCTGCACCACGTCGCGCGTGGCGGGGTCGATGGTCAGCATGCCGCGCGGGCTCTCGAAGCTCATGCCCTTCATGGCTTCGACCAGCTTCGTGCCGTCCGTGTCGCCCTTGGTCTTTTCGAGCGCCTGGTAGAACGCGTGCATGCCGTCGTAGCCGCCGACGCCGATGAAGTTCGGGCGCATGCCGGGGTTGGCCTTCTTGAATTCCTCGACGAACTTCTTGTTCATCGGGGAATCGTGCGCCGCCGAATAGAAGTGCGAGGTGACGAGGCCCAGCACGCTGTCGCCGATGCCGTTGAGCTGGTCGTCGTCGGTGATGTCGCCGGTGCCCACGACCTTGATGTTGGCCTCGATGAGGCCGCGGTCGATGACCTGCTTCATCAGCGAGCCGGCCGTGGGGGCGGGCACGAAGAGGAACAGGGCGTCGGGCTTCAGGTCCTTGGCGCGCTGCAGGAACGCGGAGAACTCAGGGTTCGCCAGCGGCGCCTTGAGCTGCTCGAGCACCTTGCCGCCCTTTTCCTCGAAGCGCATCTTGAAGGCGTCCTGGGCGTCGATGCCCGGGCCGTAGTCGGACACGAGCGACACGGCGGTCTTGGCGCCGTTCTTGGCGATCCATTCGGCGATCGGCACGCTCTGCTGGGGCAGCGTGAAGCTGACGCGCACGAAATAGGGCGAACGCTCGGTGATGATCGACGTGCCGGCCGTCATGATGATGGCGGGAATCTTCGCCTGGGTGATGACCGGGGCGACGGCCAGCGCCAGCGGCGTCAGGCTGAAACCGGAGATCGCCGCGACCTTGTCGTTGACGATCAGCTCCTGCGCGTGGCGGCGCGTGATGTCGGCGACGCCGGTGTCGTCCTTGATGATCAGCTCGATCTTCTTGCCGGCCACCATGTTGCCGTTCAGCGCCATATAGAGTTTGGCGCCGGCGACTTTCTGGCGGCCAGAGGCGGCCTGCGGCCCGGTGAGCGTGGCGATGAGGCCGACTTTCACGGTTTCCTGCGCGGCGACGGGCGCGGCGGCGGACATGGCGGCCAGTCCGGCGAAGCCCAAAAGCAAATGTCTGCGAAGCATGTATTCCCCTCCTGATCGGCGCTTCCGGGGGACGACCGCGTTAGGCGGTCCGGCCCCGGAACATCCTTGGACGATCCGGGGTGACCTTTGTACTTTTTTCGGAGGGGAGCAAGGCCTAGGTCACAGCTCCGTCTTGTCCGGATTTGATCTGGCGCCGGGAAAGCCGGGGCTCAGTCCCGGGCCGCCATGGCGCGCAGGCGGGCCGGAAGGTCGACCGGGGCCCGTTCGACGGCGACGCCCGCGCCCAGCCGCACCACGTTCACCGTCGCGGCGTAATCCGGGGAGCCTGAATAATAGGCAGGTATCGCGCACGCGCCCACCTTCACGGCCCGGTTCCAATGGCCGAACGCGACATAGTCGGCGCCCGTGGCGGAAATCTCGTCGTCGCCCACCAGCCAGGAGGGACGGACCTTCGTGGAGCGGTCGGGCCGCGGCTCGTAATGGCCGTGCGCCAGCGCGATCTGCCATCGCGAACTCCGGGAGCGCGGCGCGGCGAGCGGGTCCATGTCGCCGTAGTCCCGGTGCGGGCGGCCCCAGACTTCCAGATCGAGCGCCGGGAAAAGCGCCGCCTCGTCACGCTCGAAGCCGAGCACCCGCAGGTTTGGGAGGGCCCGCAGGTCCGGGTGGGCGAACACGCACCCCTCCACCAGCGGATCGTGGTTGCCGGGCAGGATCACCACCTCCCCGCCGTAGTCGGCCAGCGCCTGCGCGGTCTGGGCGAGCAGGGCGCCCGGCAGCCGGTGCGATTCGAACGTGTCGCCCACCAGCAGCACCAGATCAGCCTGC
Source organism: Hyphomicrobiales bacterium (assembly GCA_028290405.1). Lineage (GTDB taxonomy): Bacteria > Pseudomonadota > Alphaproteobacteria > Rhizobiales > Beijerinckiaceae > Terripilifer. Next base: position 18,804 of record JAQGJX010000067.1, on the reverse strand, counting down.
GCGGCGCGCGCGGCCGCCAGCACCAGCCGCAACGGCCCCACCCCGTCGCCGCCGAACAGGCGGGCGTTATAGTCGTGATCGACATGGACGTCCGACGAGTGGACGACGACCGGTTCGGCAAGGCTCATGCCGTCAGGGTAGCAGAGGCGCGGGAGGCCGCAACCCGCCCCGGCCGGTTGGCCGCCGGGGCGCCCGAATGGTATGCTCGCGTCATTGGAGGTCGCCCATGCCCGTGTCCCTCACCCGCGCAGCCGAAGGCTACGACCGCCGCGCATTCACGGTCGATGAAATCCTGCGCATGCAGGAAGCCGGCATCATTTCCGAAGACGAAAATTTTGAGCTCATCGAGGGGGAGATTGTCCCCATGCAGGCCAAGACCCATACCCATGAACTGATCAAGTCCACTTTGAACATCGCCTTCGCGCGCGCGCTTCCCGACCACCTGTGGCTCGGTGTGGAAAGCGCGATGTATCTTTCCGCGCGCACGTTCGTGGAGCCGGACCTGGCGATCTACCCGCGAGGCCTGAAGCTGGAAGACGTGAAAGGCCCCGACATTCTGCTCGCCGTCGAAGTGGCGGTCGCCACGCTGGGCTACGACCGCGGCGTCAAGGCGCAGATTTACGCTCGCCACGGCGTTCGCGAATTATGGGTGATCGACGCGCGGCAGCGGATCGCGTGGATCCACACGCAGCCCTCCGAAAGCGGCTGGGGCAGCGTGGCTCAGGCAAGCCCGGCGGACGTGCTGCGCGCGCCCGCCCTGCCGGCCTTCGCGCTTCGGCTCGAAGACATTTAGGCGCGCTTCTCCCTTCGCGTGAGAGGCCGCCGCGGCGCCCTCTCCGGCTAATCGGCCAGTTGCATGGCGCTGACCACTTCCTGCTCGATCAGCTTCCACACGTCGTCCACGATGGCCAGGAACTCCGGGGTGCGCTTGATCGACAGATTGCGCGGGCGCGCGAAGGGGATCCGGATGTCCGCCGCCAGCCGGCCCGGCCGGGACGAGAACACCAGCACGCGGTCGGCGAGGTAGACCGCCTCGTCGATCTGGTGGGTGATGAACAGCACCGTCTTGCGCCGCTCGGTCCATATCTTCAGCAGTTCGCGCTGCATGATCTCGCGCGTCTGCGCGTCGAGCGCCGCGAACGGCTCGTCCATCAGCAGCACGTCGGGATCGATCGCGAGCGCGCGCGCCAGGTTGACGCGCTGGCGCATGCCGCCGGACAGTTCGCTGGGGTAGTGGTCGGCGAAGCCCGAAAGCCCCACGAGCTTGATCAGCGCGTCGGCGAGCGGGCGCGTGGAGGCCGCGCTCTCGCCGCGCACTTCCAGCCCGAAGACGATGTTGTCGCGCACCGTGCGCCAGGGAAACAGCGAATCGTGCTGGAACACGAAGCCGCGGTCGGATCCCGGCGCGCTGACTGCGCGGCCCGCGATGCGCACCTGCCCTTCCTCGGCCGGGATGAGGCCGCCGATGCAGCGGATGAACGTCGTCTTGCCGCAGCCGGACGCGCCCACGATGCACACGAACTCGTTGTCGGCGATGTCGAGGCTGACCGAATCCAGCACCTTGCGCGGTTCGCCCTCGCGCGAAAGGAAGTACTTCGAGAGGTTGCGGACTTCCAGCTTGGCGGCCATCAGCGCACCTCCGCGATGCTTTTGCGCCAGGGCGCCATGGCGTGCTCCACGCGTTTCAGGCCTTCCATGATGGTGACGCCGATGACCGAGAACAGCAGCACGCCAAGGAACACCGTGGCGGTGTCGAAGCTTTGTCCGGCCGTGGTGATGAGATAGCCGACGCCCGCCTGCGAGGCGAAGAGCTCGCCCACCACAACGCCCGTGAGCGCGCGGCCGATGCCCAGCCGCAGCCCCACGATGACGAACGGGAGCGCCGCCGGCAGAAGCACTTTCGAGAACACCTGCCGCTTCGTGCAATTGAACGCGCGCGCCACCTCCAGCAAATGCGGATCGGCGGAGCGGATCCCCACGAAGGCGTTCAGCAGGATGGGGAAGATCGCCACGGTGAAGACGATCGCGACCTTGGAGGCGATGCCCACGCCGAAGACCAGCAGGAAGAAGGGCGTGAGGGCCACCAGGGGCGAAGAGTAGAAGAACGAGACCCACGGATCGAGAATGTCCTGCGCGCGGCGGCTCGTGGCCATCAGGAAGCCCATCGCGACGCCGACCACGGAGGCCAGCACGAAGCCGATGAGAAACTCCGCCATGCTCACGCCAAGGTGCTTCCAGATTTCGCCCGAGACGGTGAGCGCCCAGCCGGTTTGCAACACCTTGGAGAGGGGCGCGAAAAGAATCGGGTCGGTGACGAACCAGCGGCCCGTGATCTCCCACAGCAGCAGGCCGCCGACGATGGACAGGAAAACGCGACGGCGCGACTTGCGCGCCGCCGTCGCCGGCAGCTCGATGTTGAGCGTCTTGGTCATGCTGTTTCCGTTCAGCGCGCGCGCTTGAGATAGGTGAGGTCGTAATACTTGTCGGGGTCCTCGCTGGAGCCGCGCAGGTCCAGATGCGCCTTCACGCCCTCGCGCGTGAGATCGAGGTTGCGGGCCATGATCTCCTCGCCGAAGAACAGGTCGTAGGATTGCAGCGCCTCGTCCTTCGTGCCCCCGATGGCCTTCACGAGAATGTCCGCCGCCTTGTCGCGGTTGGCCTTGTCGTACAGCATGCCCATGGCCTTGTTGGTGGCGCGCAGGAAGCTCACCACGGCGTCCGCGTTCTTGGCCGCCCAGTCCTTTTGCACGGTGAAGACCACCTGCGGGCCCGGGAACGCCTCGTAAGCCTGCCCCATCTTGCGCATGCCCTGCTCCACCGCCTTGAAGTCCGCGGGCGCGCTGAGCAGAGTGCCCGCCACGGCCCCGCGGGTGAGCGCCGCGTAGCGGTTCGGCGTGCCGCCGAGCGCGATGGTCTGGTAGTCCTTGCGGTCCACGCCGTTCTTCTTCAGCAGCAGCTCCAGCATCGTCGCGGAGGCCTCCTGCAATTGGGTGACGCCCAGCGTCTTGCCCTTGAGGTCGGCCCAGGTCTTGATTTCCGGACGCACCACGAAGGTGAAGCCCTGCTTGGCGGTTTCGCCCGCGATCATGGTGAGCCTGGCGCCCTTGTCGACGGCGGTCACGACAAGCTCGGCGTTGGCGCCCGCGATCTGGACCGAGTTGGTGACCAGCATCTGCATCTGCTGCGAGACGTTGTCGGCCTTGATGAGGTTCACCTTGAGGCCCTCGGCCTCGTAATGCCCAAGCTGAGCGGCGGCGAACACGTCCCAGTAATAGGCGGAGGGGGTCGCGTAGACGTAGTTGATCTCGGGCTTCGACTGCGCCTTTGCGGCCGGCGACAGCCCTGCGAGCGCCACGGCTCCTGCCAAGGCGGCGATGAACTTGCGCATGTATCCTCCCGGTTGTTTCTGGTCGCCCATTTTCTATGCGCCCATGATAATGGGCGCGGGCGTTGGGGCAAGGTCCAAGCGCCGTCAAACGCAGCGCGTTCACCGCGCGTCGAGCTGGGCCTGCATTTCCTGCGCGAATTTCTCGATCCGGCGGGCATTCACCCCGAAATCGTGGCGCCCGTAACGGGAGACGGAGCGCACGTCGATGCGGGTCTGGCCCGCCAGCGGGCGCACGCGCACCACGATGTCGTCCGGGAATCGCATGACAGGGGTTCGGTCCACGGCGTCGATGCGCCCGTCGCCGCGCCGTCCGCCCGGCGCCACCTGGTCGGCGATCTCCCAGCCCAGCGCAGCGGCGGCGCGCAGCACCATCTGGTAGGTGTCGGCCACGTCCACGTCGACGATGATGGGCTGCACGCCCGGGTAGGCGCGCGGCTGTTCGGCGCGCGCCTCCGCGCCAAGCTCGGCCGGCACGTGGCCGTTGCGCGCCGCCAGCGCCCGCGAGGACCGGGCGAAGGACGGCGGGTCCTTGATGTCGGTGGAGATGTCGTTGAGCATCGGCAAGGTGACGGACTTCACCGCCAGCCACGCCGGAAAGCCCAGCACCAGAAGCCCCAGCAGCACGCCCGACACCGCGAGCCCCATGCCCCTGCGCCCGGTGCGCCAGATGACCGCCGCCGCCGCCCCCGCCAGCAGCACGGCGAGGCAGGCGGACAGGATGGCGAAGCCGAACACGCTCATGCCCGCCGTCACGTCCGTTGCGCGGGTGCGCACCAGCAGCACGGCGATGAGGCACAGCGCGATGGAGAACAGCGCCAGCCTGCGGCTCCAGATGGCCGCCTTCGTGACAGGCTCCTCAAGGATCAGTCGACGCATGCCTCAAACATCCCCGCCGCAAGGGCGCCAGCAGAACCAGCTTTGGGACACGAGGGCAAGAGGCCCGAACCGCCCTCAGCCAGGCCGCCGCACCTCGACGCGCCACACCGCCCCCGCCGGGCCCGGGGCGGCCGAGACGGCGAGGTCGTCCTGCGGGCCGACGTCTCCCAGGTCCTTGTCGCCGTCCGGCAGCAGCGCGATGCAGCGGCGGCCGATGCGCACGAAAACGAAGCGCCCGCGCGCCGCCCCCTCGCGGGCCCAGCGGCGGATGGACGATTCGTAGGGCTCGCGCCTCCAGGCGTTGGCGAACGCGGGGTCCACCGCCACAATGGTGTTGGCGCCCGTGGAGGCGAGCAGGAACTTGGCGCGGTCCGGCTTCCATTCGGGGCCGAGCGCGCCGTCCTGCATCCAGCCGCACCAGAAGTCGCCGCAGTCCTGCGGCTTGCTCGCGTAGACGCCGCAGCCCTTGCCGGGCGTGGCGTGGCCGCACCAGACGCCCGGGGGCTTATCGAGGTCGCGCACGTGCAGGACCTTGCAGCACATCATGCACGTTCCGCACGTGCGGCCGGGAGCCAGCGAGGCGAGGTTGGCGGGGGTCTGCTGCGCGTCCATGTCCTGCATCCCTGCACAATATCCCATCGCGCCGGGTTTCCCATGCGCAACGCGCACTTGTCGAGGACGCAAGGTCGCTCTAGCCTTCGCTCAATGAACGACACCTCTCCGCCGGATCAAGCGACGCCCGGAGCGACGCAGCCCGCAAGCCAATCAGAACGCGTCTGGTTCCGGCTTCTGCGCCTGCAAACGCGGCTGCACCTCGTCATCAGCGAGCGGTTGCGGGCGGTCGGGCTGTCGGTGCCTCAATGCGACATCCTCACCACGCTGACCGAGCGCGAAGGCATCACCCAGAGCGAACTGGCCGAGCGCCTCTACGTCACCAAGGGGAATATCTCCGGCCTCATCGACAGGCTCGTGGCCGCCGGCCTCGTGGAGCGGCGGGCCAGCGCGGAGGACCGCCGGTCGCACGCGGTTTTCCTGACGCAGGCGGGCCGCGACGCCGCCATGACGGGCATCGCGGAGCAGCGCGCGTTCGTGCGCGAGTCCCTCGCGATGCTGCCGCCCGAAAAGCTCGCGGCCTTCGAGGCGCTGATCGTGGACGTGCGGGACGTGGTGCGCGCCGCCGACCAGAAGACGCGCCGCCGCCGCACTCCTGAAGCGCCCTGACGGACGGGGCGCGCAGCCAAAACAGCAAGTCTTTCGAAACGCACCGGAAAAAGCGGCGCCGTTAACATCAGCTTTACCACGCCTGTTTACCGTTGAGTTCGAGGCCGGCGCTTGGCGGCCTTGCCTTTTCAGCTTTTCAGGACGCTGGCGCATGATCCCGGACCATTTGAAGACCGACGGCTACAAGACGCTCGCGGACGCCTCCGACGAGGCCCGGCGCTTGTTCTACCGCGCCCTGGGGATCGCGGCGGTGGCGTCCGCGCTCGATCTGGACATCGGCGCGGAAAGCGCTTCGCTCTCGGGCGCCTATCATAATCCGGCCTTCCTGGTGAACGAAGATCTGGCTGCGTAATCACGCGCATTCAGGTAGTGAAGGTTCATGGCGATATTCACGAGGCGAGGCTTCCTGCGCGGCGGCGTCGCGACTCTCGGCGTCGGCGGGCTTAGCGCGAGCGCGCTCGGCGCCTGGACGTTCGCCATCGAGCCGGGCTTCCTGCTGGACGTCGCCTCCTACGCCTTCACGCCCCCCCGCTGGCCGGCCGGGCTGCGGCTGAAGATCGCCGTCGTGGCCGACATCCACGCCTGCGAGCCGTGGATGCCCGCCGAGCGGGTGCGCCGAATCTGCATGGCCGCCAACGCGCTGGAGCCGGACGTCACGTTCCTGCTGGGCGATTATTACGGCGGCACCACCTGGGCCTCCGCGCCCGTGGCCCCCAGCGCGTGGGGCGAGGCCGTAAGCCTTCTGCGGGCGCCGCTTGGCGTCTACGGCGTGCTGGGAAATCACGACATCTGGCACGGCCCCCTGCCCCAGATGCGGGGCGACGACGGCGAGACCGTCGCGCGCACCCTGAAGCAAGCCTCCGTGCGGGTGCTGGAGAACGACGCGGTCCGCATCGCCAAGGACGGCTCGCCGCTCTGGATCGCCGGGCTCGCGGACCAGATGGCGATGCGCGTGTCGCCCGGGGTGTTTCGCGGCCGCGACGATCTCGACAGAACGCTTGGGCGGATCGACGACGACGCGCCCGTCATCCTGCTCGCCCACGAGCCGTTCATCTTTCCGCGCGTGCCCGAGCGCGTGTCGCTGACCCTGTGTGGGCACACCCACGGCGGACAGGTGAACCTGCCGGGAATCGGCAATCCCTATCTGAACCGCCGCATCAAGCGGGAGCATTCCTACGGGCATGTGGTGGAAGACGGCCGGCACATGGTGGTGTCGGCGGGTCTGGGCGTGTCCATCGTCCCGGCGCGCTTCAACCGCCCGCCGGAAATCGTGCAGATCACCCTCGGCGAGACGCTGGTGGCTAGCGGACGATGACCTTGGCGCCCACGGGGGCGCGGTTGAACAAGTCCACCACGTCGATGTTGCGCATGCGGATGCAGCCCGACGACACGTTATGGCCGATCTTGTCCGGCTCGTTGGTGCCGTGGATGCGGTACAGCGTGTCCTTGTTGCCCTGATAGAGATAGAGCGCCCGCGCGCCCAGCGGATTGTCCGGCCCCCCGGACATGCCGCCCGCCGCCGCGGTCGGCCGCAGGTGGGGCCAGCGTTGCAGCATGTCCGCAGGGGGCATCCAGCGCGGCCATTCGGCCTTGCGGGCAACGGTGGCGGTTCCCGTCCAGCCGAACGCCTCGGAGCCGGTCGCGACCCCGTACCGGATGGCGCGCCCGTTCGGCAGCACGAAGTGCAGGAAGTTCTGCTTGGTGTCGACCACGATGGTGCCGGGCTTCTCGCCCGTCGGATCGTCGATCTCGTAGCGCTCGAACGTGAGCTCCGTCTCGAACTTGGGCACGCTCGCCATGAATTGCGCGTCCCGGGCCGTCAGGGCGGGCTCCGGCACGCCCTTGAAATTGCAGCCCGCCACGAGCGCCGCGACGCCCGCGACAAAAATCAGCCTGGAAAACATGGCATAGCCCCGTCTCGAATCGGCCCCAGAGATTAACCAAACGTCACTGGAAATCGTTAAGGGAGTGCTTACCACATGCGCGGGACGATCAGCCTGAGCTTTACAAAAGACTTCCACGTGTGGCTCATAAGACACAAAGCCGTTCCCACCCGCGATGCTGACGCGCTACATCGCTTTGAACCGAAGTGCGGGAGACCCGCTTGACCACCCTTTACATCACCCATCCGCTGGCGCTCGGGCACGACATGGGCCCGGGCCATCCTGAACAGCCGGAGCGGCTGCGGGCCATCGACCATGCGCTGGAGGCAGAGGCCTTCCAGATGCTCGCGCGCGAGCGCGCCGTGCGCGGCCAGCTCGCGCAGATCGTGCGCTGCCATCCGGAGGCCTACGTGCAGGGGCTGGAGGAAGCCGCGCCCAAGAGCGGCCTCACGCACCTGGACGGCGACACCTGCATGAGCCCCGGCACGTGGGAAGCCGCCATGCACGCCGTGGGGGCCGCCTGCCAGGCGGTGGACGAGGTGATGACGCGGCGCGTCGACAATGCGTTCGTGGCCATGCGGCCGCCCGGCCACCATGCCGAAACGTCCACCCCCATGGGCTTCTGCTTCTTCAACAACGCCGCCATCGCGGCGCGCCACGCGCAGGCCGCCCACGGCGCGACCCGGGTGGCGATCATGGATTTCGACGTCCACCACGGCAACGGCACGCAGGACATCTTCTGGGCCGACGGCAGCGTGATGTACGCCTCCACCCACCAGATGCCGCTTTACCCCGGCACAGGCGCGCGCGGGGAGACCGGCGAGAAGAACACCATGGTCAACGCGCCCCTGCGGGCGGGCGACGCCGGTGAGGCGTTTCGCGACGCCATGGACAGCGCCGTGCTGCCGCGCCTTGAAGCGTTCGCGCCTGATCTGGTCATTATTTCGGCGGGCTTCGACGCCCACAAGCGCGACCCGCTGGCGCAGATCAACCTCGTCGAGGACGACTTCGCCTGGGCGACCCTGCGCCTCATGGAGGTCGCGGAGCGGCACGCGGGCGGCCGTCTCGTTTCGCTGCTCGAAGGCGGCTATGACCTGCAGGCCCTCGGCCGCTCGGCGGCCGCGCACGTGGGCGCGCTGATGGGGCGCAACGGGCCGAGGAGCTGAGCCTTTGGATCATCCGCGCGCCCCGCGCGGGCCCAGGCGAGGCCTCTCGGGTTTGTATGATCTTGCGGCGCCGCGCCGCGCGCGGTCTAATCGGGCGATGATTTGCTTCGCGCGCCTCGCCCCGCCGGTGATGGCCCTGCTGCTCGCAGGCGCCCAGCCCGCATGGGCCCAAACGCCTGAAGCGCCCGAGCCCTGCGCCGAGCGCAGCGCCGACGGGCGCGCCTACCTCGTATGCTCCGCGCGGCCGCGGAGCGACATCCGCCTGTTCTTCGCCAATCCGGACGGGGAGCCCTTCGGGACGTTCACGGCCGTGCGCGACGCGTTGGCGGCCAACGGCGAAACGCTCGTGTTCGCCATGAACGCCGGCATGTACAACCCCGATTACTCGCCCGCCGGGCTCTATGTGGAGCAAGGCCGCCAGATCAAGCCGGCCAACCAGCGCGCCGGGGCGGGAAACTTCCATCTCAAGCCCAACGGGGTGTTCTGGATCAACCGGGAGCGCGACGCGGGCGTGACCGAGACCGGCCGCTACCTCGCCTCGCGCATCCAGCCCGTCTTCGCGACGCAATCGGGCCCGCTGCTGGTGAACGAGGGCAAGCTGCACCCGCGCATCCATCCGGACGGCACCTCGCGCAAGATCCGCAACGGGGTGGGCGCCTGCGCGGACGGCGTCACGCAATTCGCCATCTCGAACGAGCCCGTGACGTTCCACGAGTTCGCGCTGTTCTTCCGCGACGAATTGAAATGCCGGAACGCGCTGTTCCTCGACGGCTCGATCTCGTCGATCTACGCCCCCGGCGCCAAGCGCCACGACCGGTGGCGGCCCATGGGCCCCATCGTGGGGCTGGTGAAGGGCAAGTAGGCCCGGCTCTTGCGTCAGCACGGGCAGGATGAGGGCGTCGCCCGGCGCCCTATCCGTCACGCCTGCGGCGCGACACCTTCTCCCGTCTAACGAGAGAAAGCCTAAGCCGACAGGGTTCGCACGCGCTGCGTGGCGGTTTCGTCCACCTGCATGCCCGCCATGTCGGCGCGCGACGCGAGGTCCGCGACGCGCTCGTCGCCAAGGCGCAGGTCCGGCGCGATTTCCGCCAGCGGGGCCAGCACGAAAGCCCGCTCGGTCATGCGCGGATGGGGCAGCGTGAGGCGGGCGTCGGCAAGCGCGACGTCGCCATAGGCGAGCACGTCCACGTCCAGAACCCTTGGGCCCCAACGCTCGGCGCGCACGCGCCCGGCCTGCGCCTCGAGCGCCAGGCACGCGTCCAGCAAGGCGTGGGGCGAAAGGCTCGTGTCCAGCAACGCGCACATGTTGAGAAAGTCCGGCTGGTCCGTCTTGCCCCACGGGGGCGTGCGCCAGACGCTGGAGCGCGCCACGACGCGCACGCCGGGGACGGCGCCAAGCGAGGCGAGCGCGGCGGAGAACGCCTGCGCCACGTCGCCCATGTTGCCGCCCAGCGCGATCGCGGCCCGCACGTCAGCCATTGAGCTTGGCGAGATCGGCGCGCGCAAGATGCAGGTCTATGCCGACGGCCGCGATGCGCTCGGGGATCGGCGGCTTCAGCTTGCGCACGCGCACATGCACGCTCGCCACGCGCGGGAAGCGCGCGAGAAGTCCCTGCGCGAGAGCGGCCGCGGCGGCCTCCACCAGCTTGTAGCGCTTCTCGACGAACAGCGTGCGGGTGGCGCTGACGATGGCCGCGTAGTCCAGCGCATGTTGCAGGTCGTCGCTGGCGGCTTCGCGCAGCAGGTCCGCTTCCAGCTCGAGATCGACCGTGAACGGCTGGCCGAACTGCTCCTCGTGCGCGTGCCAGCCATGATAGGCGTGCACTTCCAGTTGTTCGATGATGACGCGTCCGACGAGACTCATGATCGGCCCTCAATGGCGGCGAGCACGCGCAAGGCTTGCGCGTGTTGCGCAACGTCGTGCGCGCGAACGATATCGGCGCCGTGCATGGCGCCCCAGAGATGCGCCGCGATGGAGCCCGCGACGCGCTGCGCCGCGACGCTTTCGCCCGACGCGACGCCGATGCAGCGCTTGCGGGAGGCGCCCAGCAGAACGGGCCTGCCGAACTCGCCGCGCAGGTCGCCGATGCGGCGGATCAACTCGAAGCTCTGCGCGTGGGTGATTCCAAAACCGACGCCCGGATCGAGCACGATCCGGTCTTCGCGCACGCCCGCGCTCAGCGCGATGTCCATGGACCGGCGCAGAAAGTCGCGTACGCTGGCGTAGACGTCTAGCGTCTCGTCCACCTCGAGCCGATTGTGCATGAGCACGCAATGGACGCCCGCGTCCGCCACCACCCGCGCCATGTCGCTATCGTGCTGGAAGCCCCACACGTCGTTGACGATGGTGGCCCCCGCGGCGATGGCGCGCTCCGCCACCCGGGCCTTCATGGTGTCGATGGAGACCGGGACGCGTGCGCCGAGCGCCAGCGCGCGCACCACCGGGATCGCGCGCGCGATCTCCTCGTCGGCGGAGACCGCCACGGCGCCGGGCCGGGTGGATTCGGCGCCGACGTCCAGGATGTCCGCGCCCTCTCGCGCCAGCCGTTCGCCGTGCGCGATGGCGGCGGCGGGGTCGAGATAAGCGCCGCCGTCGGAAAACGAGTCCGGGGTGACGTTGACGATCCCCATCAGCAGCGTGCGGCCCGTGAAGGCGAGCGCGACGCCGCGAGCGGGCGCGCCCTCCAGCGCAAGCGGGCGCGGTTCGGATTGAGCGCCTTCGCGCGGCGTCACGTCGCGGGCGTTGGCGGGATCGGGCGCGTCGCCCGACTTCACCTCGTCGAGGCCCTTCATGACGCCGCGCACGCCGCGTCCAAGCGCAAACATGTACTTGTCGAACATCAAGGCTCCTTCGCCGCGCCAGGGCCGGCGCGCGTGGTCAGCGGGCGAACGGCCATTGCGGCGCGCCGTCGCCGACCTGCGCCCGGTGGCGCAGATAAGCGTCCGCCAGCACGATCGCCATCATCGCCTCGCCGACGGGCACCGCCCGGATGCCCACGCAAGGATCATGGCGCCCCTTGGTGCGGATTTCCACGTCGGCCCCGAAACGGTCCACGGACTGGCGGGTGGTGAGGATGGACGACGTGGGCTTCACGGCGAACCGCGCCACAACGGGCTGGCCGGTGGATACCCCGCCCAGGATCCCGCCCGCGTGGTTGGAGAGAAAATGCGGCTGGCCGGCGTTGCCGGTGCGCATCTGGTCGGCGTTGTCCTCGCCCGAGAGCGCCGCGGCCGCCATGCCGTCGCCGATCTCCACAGCCTTGACGGCGTTGATGGACATGAACGCGGAGGCGATCTCGGCGTCGAGCTTGGCGTAGAGCGGCGCGCCCCAGCCGGGCGGCACGCCTTCGGCCACCACTTCGATCACCGCGCCGCAGGACGAGCCCGCCTTGCGCACGCCGTCGAGATAGGCCTCCCACGCCTGCGCGGCCTCGGCGTCCGGGCAGAAGAACGGATTTTCGTCCACCTGCGCCCAGTCCCAATTGGCGCGGTTGATCTTGTGCGGGCCCATCTGCACCAGCGCGCCGCGCACCGTCACCCCGGGGATGACCTTGCGCGCCACGCCGCCGGCGGCCACCCGCATGGCGGTTTCGCGCGCCGAAGAGCGCCCGCCGCCGCGATAATCGCGGATTCCATACTTGGCGTCGTAAGTGAAATCGGCGTGGCCCGGCCGGTACTGGTTGCGGATTTCGCCGTAGTCCTTCGAGCGCTGGTCCACGTTCTCGATGATGAGGCCGATGGAGGCGCCGGTGGTCACCTGCACGCCGGTCCGCTCGTCCACCATCACGCCCGACACGATGCGGACCTGATCGGGTTCCTGGCGCTGGGTGGTGAAGCGCGACTGCCCGGGGCGGCGCTTGTCGAGGAAGCCCTGCAGGTCGGCCTCCGTCAGCGGAATGCGCGGCGGGCAGCCGTCCACCATGCAGCCGATCAGCGGCCCATGGCTTTCGCCGAATGTGCCAAAACGGAACAGATGGCCGAAGGTGTTGTGGGACATGGCTGGTTTTTGAAATCCGGCGGCGTTGCGCGTTTTTTAGTACGGGCGCAGCCGCCGCCGGTCAAATGCCGCTCGGCGGCCGGGGCCTGCGGGGCCGCGGGCGCGCCGGGAGGGGCGCTCTCCCGTGCGCGGTCAGCTCGCCGGGGCGGCCTCCCGGCTGTGGTGGTGCGTCAGGTAGGGCTCGGCGGGAGCGCCGATCCATTCCGTGTTGGTCGGGATCGCCTCGCCCTTCATCACCACCGTGAGCGGGCCCAGCCGCGCCCAGTCGCCCACGACCGAATCGTACAGCACCGTGGAGCCCGCCCCCACCGTCACGCCTTCGCCGAGCCGCACGCGGCCCACCTTCATGACGCGGTCCTCGTAGAGGTGCGTCTGGAGCGCGGAGAGCGAGTTGATGGCGCAGTAATCGCCGATGGTCACGCAGTCGAACTCTGTGATGTCGGTCGAGTCCATCCACACGCCGCGCCCCGTCTTCGTGCCGAACAGGCGCAGGATCCAGGGCAGGAAGGGCGTTCCGCGCAGATGGTCCAGCAGCACCTTGCCGGCCAGCCCCCAGTAGAGCACCGCCACCGCCTCGGTGCGCATGGCCCACCATGACCACATGGGCTTCACCACCGGCTCGTAGCGACCCATGGTGGCCCATTTCACCCCGATGACCACGAAGGTCATGAACAGGGAGATGACCAGCGACAGGAACAGGAACCAGCCCAGCGCCGCGCCGTAGCGCCCCGCCAGCAGCGGCGGGCCGATCAGCTCCACGGCGAGCGTGCCGCAGGTGACGAACAGCATGGTGGGCAGGGAGATGTGCACCGCCTCGAAGGCGGCGCGCATGTATTTCTTCCACGGCGGCGGCTCATAGGTCCAGTTGGCCCCAAGCGCGTCGAACTTCTGGCGCACGGGCAGCTTGATGGGCGGCGAGCCGAACCAGGTGTCGCCGGGCGACAGGTCCGCGTTCTTGGGCGGCTTGGACTTGATGCCGATGAGCGCGCCGGCGGGAATGATCGATCCGATCGGCACCACGGCGTCGTTGCCCACGAACACGCGCGGGCCCGTCGTCACCTGTTGCAGGGACATCCAGCCGCGCCTGATGTCCTCGTCGCCAAGGATCACCTCGTCGGCGATGAAGTTCTTCTCGCCGATCTCCACGAGGTCGTAGCGGCCCGAGAGGTTGGTCGAAATCTCGGCGTCCTTGCCGATCTTCGCGCCCATGAGGCGATACCAGTTGCGCATGTACACGGTGGCGTACAGCGACGACAGCGTCTCCAGCGTGATCTCGGTCGAGAGCGCCACGATCCATTTGCGCACGTAGAACCACGAATGGATGGAGTACACGCCCTCGCGCACGCGCGGCAGCACGGTCCAGCGGATGACGGCGATGAAGCCTACCGTGAACAGCACGAGCGCGAACGCCATCGGCCACGCCATGAGCGGCAGCGACATCAGGTAATAGGTGCGGTCCACCGCCCCGATGGCCTCGTCCACGCGGTCGAACAGCCAGAAGGCCGGGAAGATGGGCAGCAGGCCCAGGCCGGGAATCAGCAGCAGCATCAGCGAATAGACGGCCAGCTGCAGGCGGCGCGTGAGCGGCGAGGCGTCCGATTGCTCGGGCAATTCCGCCGTGTCCACCATGCCGACCTTCTTGCCCGGCGAGCCGTCCCAGATTTCGCCGGCGGGAACCGCGACGCCTGCCGGAACCGAGGTGAGGTCCTTCAGTTCTGCGCCAGCGCCGATGACCACGTCCGCCTCGAGGACGCAGGACGTGCCCACGTAGGCGTCCGGGCCGATGGTGATCCAGCCGACGACGAGTTCGTTGCCTTCGACATGCGCGTTGGACAGCTTGATCTTGCCGCCAAGGCTCGCGCCGTCGCCCACGTCGAGGAGGTCGAAGGCGCCGATGTCGAGATCGCCGAGCACCACGTCCTTGCCGATCTTCGCGCCCATGGCGCGCAGGTAGAGCGGCAGGATGGGCGAGCCCTGGAACCACTTCATGTGCGCCAGCGCGCCGATGCGCTGCACGAACCAGAGGCGGAAGTAATACACGCCCCACAGCGGATAGCGGCCCGGCTTGATGCGCCCGATGACCGCCCATTTCACCGCGATGGTGAGGAAGATCGTGCTGATGTTGATAACGATGTAGACGCCCACCAGCATCGCGGCGTCCTGCAGGACGCCCGCCTCCGGGTCGCTCAGCAGCATGTAGCTGATGAACACGCCCAACCATTGCGCGGTGAGCAGGCCGATGATGATCGGCAGCGCGGCCGCCTGCGCGAGGCCGCACAGGAAGCGGCGCATGAAGGGCGGCGGCGTGAACGCAAGGTCGCGCGGCGGGCCCATGTCGACGGCGCGCCCGTCCAGCGCTGCGCCCATGGCCCGCAGCGTGCGCAGGCCATACACGTCCTGCAACGTCAGCGATGCGAGTTCAGGATGTTGACGCACCGCGCCCAGGAAGCGCGCCGCCAGCAGCGAATGGCCCCCAAGGTCGGTGAAGAAATCGGCGTCGAAGGGAATGGACTGCGGCGGCAGCACGCCCTGGGCGGCCGTCAGCAGCTTGGCCTCCGTGGGGGTGCGCGGATCCTCCTGCGCCTCGGCGGCTTCGGCCGGGGCGGTGAGCGGCGCTTTCTTCAATTCGTTGCGGTTGACCTTGCCGGACGAGAGGCGCGGCAGCTCGGTGACGATCTCGAAGCGCGCGGGCACCATGTAGGCCGGCAGCACGTCGCGCAGCTTCGCCCGCATGGCCCTCGGCTCGACGTCCTCGCGCCCGGCGCCCTCCGGCACCAGGAAGGCGACCAGCTGGTCCATGCCGTCGTCGTTGCGCATGACGACAGCAGCCTGCGCGAAGCCGCCCAGCTCCGTGATGCGCGATTCGATCTCGCCAAGCTCGACGCGAAAGCCGCGGATCTTGATCTGGTCGTCGATGCGGCCGCGGAACAGGATGTCGCCGGCGGCGTCCAGCGCCACCGCGTCCCCCGAGCGGTACAGCACCGGGTCCGGCCCTTCGGACGTGAAGGGATTGGGGACGAACTTGTCGGCCGTCAGGTCGGGACGGCCCAGATAACCCAGGGCCACCCCCGGCCCGCCGATGAGCAATTCGCCCTCCGCGCCCGGCGCGACAAGGTTGAGCGCGTCGTCCACCACGTAGCAGGTGTAGTTGGGGATCGGCTTGCCGATGGTGACAGGCTCGCCGATGCGCACCTGCGCCACCGTCGCCACCACCGTCGCCTCGGTCGGGCCGTAGCTGTTGAAGATGGTGCGCCCGGGCTTGCACCAGCGCACTCCGAGCGAGGGCGGGCAGGCTTCGCCGCCCAGGATGATGACGCGCAGCGCGGGAACGTCGCGCGTGAGCATGGAGAGGAGCGTCGGCACCGTGTCGAGCACCGTGACGCCCGCCTCGTCCATCACGTCGGGCAACTTGTCGGCGTCGCCCATGATGGCGGGCGTCGCGACGAACAGCGAGGCGCCCACCAGATAGGGCACCCAGATTTCCTCCATCGAGAGATCGAAGGCCACGGACGCGCCCTGGAACACCACGTCTTCGCCCGTCAGCCCGTACACCTCGTTGGCCGAGCGCAGGTAATGGCAGATGTTGCGCCCGCTGATCACGATGCCCTTGGGCTTTCCGGTCGAGCCGGACGTGTAGATCATGTAGGCGGGATGATCGGGCGTGGCGCCGAGCGCGCGGGGGTCGAGCGGCGTCTGGTCCGCCTGGTCGCCCAGGGTCTGCGCCTGAAGCACCGGGCACGTCGTGACCCCGGACGCCTTGGCGAAATGGTCGGGGCCCACGAGGAGCGCGCGCGCGTCGCAATCAACGAGGCACTCGACGACGCGCTCCACTGGCACGTCGGAATCGAAGGGCAGCCAGGCGGCGCCGGTCTTGGCGATGGCGATCTGGGCGATCAGCAGGTCATGGCCGCGCGGCATCCACAGGCCGACGACCGAGCCGGGACGCACGTGATGGCGCAGCAGGCCACGGGCGATGGCGGACGCCTGCGCGTCCACCTGCGCGTAGGTGAGGCGCAGGTCGCCGGAGACCATGCAGACGGAGTCCGGGAAGGCGCGCACGCTGTCGGCGAAAATCTCGCCCAGCAGTTCGTCGCGCAGCAGATCGGGGCGAAGCGCCCCGCGCAGCACGGGGCGATGCGGGAAGTCGAGGCCAATTGTGGTGGACGCTGCGGCCGGAGAGCCGCCGCCAGTGTCGCTCGTTTCCTGCACGTCGCTCATGGCAATCCTGCGCCCCAATCAACTTTCCACAGGAAAGGTCGTGCTGGGGCCGACCGCCCAGATCCCTACGTTCCGTCCGCGCCGATTGAGGCCCCGCATGAAGCGTTCCCGCAGCGCTTACAAACCGCGATAGCATAAACTGAACTCTTCGTCTTCTACAGGGCGCCCCTGAACCCAGCATGAACGATGCGAATGCTTAATCCGCTGCGGTTCAGACCCAGTCGTATCGGTCGTTGGCGAAGACGATGACCCTGCCCTGCCAAATGTCGGCGAGCGCGGCGCGCTGCTGCGGCAAGCCGCCCAGCATGGCCATCAGCGCCCGCGCCACGCCGCCGTGGGACACCACGATGGAATCGCCCGTAAGGCTCTCAAGCCAGGGCGTCAGGCGGGCGGCCAGCATGGCGTAGCTCTCTCCGCCCGGCGGGGTGAAGTTCCACTTGTCGCCCTCGCGCCAGTTCGCAGCTTCCGGCGCGCGCGCCTTCACCTCGGGCCAGACGAGGCCCTCCCATTCGCCGAAGGTCAGTTCCTCGACCAGCCGATCGATGGCGTAGCCGCCCGGCGGCAGGCCCATGGCGGCGCGCGCGATCTCCATCGTTTCGCGCGCCCGGCCCAGCGGGGAGCATATGAACTTGTAGGCGCCGGATTCCAGCGCCTCGCGGCCAAGCAGCTTCAGCGTGGTCTTGCCGGCCTGCGCGGCCTGATGGCGACCGCGGGCGTTCAGCGGAATGTCCTGCTGGCCCTGCAAGCGCCCCTCGACGTTCCAGTCAGTCTCGCCGTGGCGGATGAACACGAGACGATGGGCGAGCATGGACGCGGGAGCCTGTTGGGTGCGGCGCTGCGGTCAGACGACCGAGATGTCGGGTGCGGACGGATTCTTCATGCCCACCACATGATAGCCCGCGTCCACGTGCAGGATCTCGCCCGTGACGCCCCGAGACATCGGCGAGAGCAGGAACGCGGCGCTTTCGCCGACTTCCTCGATCGTGACCGTGCGGCGCAGCGGCGCGTTCAGCTCGTTCCACTTAAGGATGTAGCGGAAGTCGCCGATTCCCGAGGCCGCCAGGGTCTTGATGGGGCCCGCCGAGATGGCGTTGACGCGGATGTTCTTCTCGCCCAGGTCGGCGGCGAGGTAGCGCACGCTGGCCTCAAGCGCAGCCTTGGCGACGCCCATGACGTTGTAGTGCGGCATCCACTTTTCGGCGCCGTAATACGTCAGGGTCAGCAGCGAGCCGCCGTTCTTCATCAGCGGCTCGGCGCGCTGCGCCACGGCGGTGAACGAATAGCAGGACACCAGCAGCGACTTGGTGAAATTGTCCTCGCTCGTCTCAAGGTAGCGGCCGGTCAGCTCGTCCTTGTCCGAGAAGGCGATGCAATGGACCACGAAATCCAGCTCGCCCCACAGCCTGCCGACTTCCGCGAACACCGCGTCGATGCTGGCGGCGTCCGTGACGTCGCAATGGCCGACCACGTGGGCGCCGATGGATTCGGCCAGCGGGCGCACCCGCTTCTCCAGCGCCTCGCCCTGATAGCTGAAGGCGAGCTCCGCGCCCGCCTCGTGGGCCGCCTTGGCGATCCCCCACGCGATGGAGCGGTTGTTGGCGAGACCGAGCACGAGCCCGCGCTTGCCGGCGAGAACGCCCGATCCGGTCAGCGTCCGTGCGCTGGTGTTCGCCTCTGTCATCAGTAGGTCCATCAATGCGCGGCGCCCCCCGGGCGCGCTTCCCGCCGTTTAAGGGCTGGACCGCCCCAAGGCAAGCGCGAGGAAAGCGGCGCCGAGTGGGGAGGCAGCGCGTTATGTCCGCGAAGGCCGTTGGCCGAACGGCCAGCCCGCCCTAAAATCGCAGAACCTGGAGCGATCATGTCAGCCAGCACTTCCAGCGACGCAGGACGCACCGACGCCGGGCGCCGGGACCTTCGCCAGCGGCTGATCGGATTCGGCGCCGCGCTGGGGCTCGACGAGCAGGCCGCCGCGCGCCTTGCGGAAGCCGGGCTGAACGCAGCGCGCGCGGCTGGCGATCCGCGGCAGGAGCGGCTGTCGGCGTTCTCTAACATGGC